>CAYXKH010000050.1:0-16222 GCA_964465255.1 uncultured Isosphaeraceae bacterium | reverse complement strand
TTGTCTGCACCCGGCTGAAGTCGATTCGAATGCAGTTCTGAAACAGTCTCTTAGCCGACGCCCCGCCGCCCTCCGTACTTCACGATGCACCACAACGCCCGCACTCCGTCGCGCCAGCCGATCTTCTTGCCTTCGGCGTAGGTGCGGCCGGTGTATGAGATGCCGACTTCGAAGATGCGGCATCCGAGAGCCGCGACCTTGGCGGTGATCTCGGGCTCGAAGCCGAATCGATTCTCCTGGATCCGGATGCGGCGGATGACGTCGCCGCGGAAGACCTTGTAGCACGTCTCCATGTCGGAGAGGTTCACGTTGGTCAGCATGTTGGAGAGGAGCGTCAGGCCTCGATTGGCGACGTAGTGCCAGAAGTAGAGGACGCGGCGGGCTTCGCCGGACACGAAGCGCGAACCGAAGACGACATCGGCGCGCCCATCGAGGATCGGGGCGAGCAGCTTGGGATAGTCGCGCGGGTCGTATTCGAGATCGGCGTCCTGCACCATGACGATGTCGCCGGAGGCGCGAGCGAAGCCGGTGCGCAGTGCTGCGCCCTTGCCCTGATTGCGCTCGTGCAGGATGACGACGAGCTCGATTGCCTCGGTCTGCGCCGCTCGCGTGTCCCTCAGCGCATGCTCGCGAGACAACTCGTCCAGAATCTCCCGCGTGCCATCGGTCGAGCCGTCATCGACCACGACGATCTCCTTCGTCAAGCCCTCGAGCGAGACCTTCCGCACCCGCTCGATGACGGTGCGAATCGTCTCACGTTCGTTGAAGGCGGGGATGACGATCGAGAGTTTCACGGAGAAGCAATCAGGAATGAGGAATGAGGAATGAGGAGTCGGTTGCAGATCTCGGTGCGTGCGCAGGGTTGCAAAGCGAACTGCCTCGGCACTGTCGCGATCTTCGAAACGGATGAAGGCTCCTCATTTCTCATTCCTCATTCCTAATCCCCCTCCGGCACCGCCAGCGTGTTGAAGCAGCACCTCTCCAATGCCACTCGCTCGCCCGGCTTCCGCCTGGGGTCGAAGAGGGAGTACGAGGCGGCGCGGAGGAGGGCGGTGACCTCGTCGGCCTGCTCCTTGCCGACTTCGCAGTAGATCACGGGACGGACGTTCTCGAGGAGTCCGCGGGCGGCCTGGAGGACGAAGGCCTCGGCACCCTCGACGTCGATCTTGACCAGGTCGGGCTTGCCCCAGGTTTCGACGATGGCGTCGGCAGTCACTGTCGGGACGTAGAGGCGGTGGCGTGCGCCACCCGACTGCGAACGACCACCGGCGCTCTCGAGACTGTTCGAGGCCCGGCCCCGTTCGGCGACGAGAAACGCGGCGACTCCGGCCTTCTCGCTCACCGCGGCGGTCAGCACGTTGATGCGGGCCGACGTCTGAGGCTGGGCGTGCGCTGAGCGCTGCACGAGACCCGCAAGCCACACATCGGGCTCGACGCAGAGGACGCGACCGCCTGCTCCGGCGCGAGCGGCGGCGGCGACACCAAAGACGCCGACGTTGGCACCGATGTCCCACACCGACGACCCCGGCTTCACCCACTCGTCGACGACCGCCAGCAATCCCTTGTCGAAAGCGTCGCGACCGAACTTCAGATACGAGAGGGCCGCATCGGGTGAGACCAGAATCGGGGCTCGCCCGAATTCGGGTGGAAGGCGGCGCCAAAACGACCGACCTCGGCTCAGACGTTCAACGAGGTGTCGGGTGGCGCCCATGGGGTGGCGATTGTAATGGGCAATCCGCACTCCACACGCTCAGCGCGGGCGGTCGTCGGGTGCGCGGGGTGCGGGAGACGCGGGCGGCGCATCCGGCACAGGTTGCGCAGGGTGCGCAGGTTGTGCAGGTTGCGCAGGTTGCGTTTGGGGGCCATCCGCATCCCGTTCCGCGATCAGTTCATCGAGACTGAGGGCCGCGTGCCGCAGGTGGGGGATGAAGATCGAGCCGCCGACGATCAGGGCGACATTGAGCGCGTCCTCGATTTCGGCACGGGAGTAGCCCTGCTTCACGCACTGCTCGAGGTGGTAGTCGATGCAGTCGTTGCAGCGCAGCACCGCCGAGGCGACCAGCCCGAGGAGCTCCTTGGTGCGGCCCGGAAGCGGCCCATCCTCGTAGGCCGCGCTATCGAGCCTAAAGAAGCGCTTGATCCCGAGATGCTCGGTCTCAAGCACCCGCGCCTGTCCAACAGCGCGATCGTCACGGAACTGGTTGATGGAACGGTGGGGCATGGGGGGGGGGCATGAGGAATGAGGAATGAGGAATGAGGAATGAGGAATGAGGAATGAGGAATGAGGATCCGTCCGACGTTGCACGCAACCGTTGCCTGCCGGCGCGATGCGCCGGCAGGCACACTCCGCGTGGTTCGTCGGACGGATCCTCATTCCTCATTCCTATTCCCCCCGGCCGCTCAACTCGACGGGGACGGCGCCAACACCGCCACCACCGTCCTCCCTCCCACCACTTTGGTGCCGACGGAGACGCGCACGTCGACGTCGTCGGGGCGGGGGAGGATGAGTTCCGTGGTCGAGCCGAACTTGATCATGCCGAAGCGCTGGCCGCGGGCGAGTCGGGTGCCGACCTCGATCGGACAGACGATGCGACGGGCGATGGCGCCGGAGACCTGGCGGATGCCGATCTGTTCCTCGCGTGATTGCGGCGAGGTTGCGGCAGGCGACGGCACCGCCGCGTTCGTCGTTGGTGCGATCTGCACCCTCATGGTGATCAGATTCGACTCGTTGACCTTGGCCGACTCCTCGGTGCGGGCGTCGAGGTAGCGGCCCGGCGTGTGGACGATCGACACCACTTCGCCATCGAAGGGGGCGCGATTGATGTGCACGTCGAGCACGCTGAGGAAGATGCGGATCACCTGGGCGGGACCGCCGACCGCGTCGTGATGATCGACTCGAAAGATCCTGGAGATGGTGCCGTCGGCGGGACTCAGCATCGTTCCCGCGGGAAGGTCCGTCGGCACGCGGCGAATCGGATCGCGGAAGAACGCAAGAAGCGCAAGGGCGATGATGGCAACGACCGCGACCAGCCACCACAGTCCGAACCACGCGGCGGCCGCAGCCAGCACCAGGGCCACAACCACAATCGTGAGCCACTCGCGCAGCCCGTAGCTGGTCAGGGGCATGCGGATCTCCGACTGCGCTTACTCGGTGGCCTTGCCGATGAAGAAGCCGACGAGTCCGAAGATCAGGGTGAGGCCAAGAAGGCCGCCGGCCCAGAGCCAGAGTCCACCGGCGAAGGCGGTGGTGAGCCCGGCAGTGGTGCCGGAGATTCCGACGAAGACCATCACGCTCACGCAGATCAGGGCGACCACCGCGCCGAGCATGAGGCCGACACCGAGTCCCGACCAGGTTCCGTCGTAGGCCTCGACCATCATCGGGGCCATGGCCATGCCGCCGCCGCCGAGGGCGTTGCCAGGGCTGTCGACACCGGCCGCTTCGAAGAGGCCTGACGCGTTCGCGGGAATCTCGACGTTCTCTTCGCTCGAGTAGACCTCTTCGAGGAGTTCAGCGCCGAGCGAGGTGTCATCCGACTCGCGAGTGAGATCGAGGAGCCCGCTGCCGCTGCCGACGGCTTCGAGACTCAACTCGTCATCAACCGAGGAGGGCCTGCCACCGGACTTCCCGCGGACCGCGGGAGCGCCCGAGAGATCGTTGGCATCGCTGTCCATCAGTCCGAGGCCCGAGCTGTCGCGGGAGTCGGAGAGTGGCATGCCCGAGTCCTGAAGACCGAGACCGGAACCGCCGAGCCGGCTGTCTTCGAGCGTGAGCGGGATCTCGCCCGATTCGTCGTCGCCACCGGCGAGCAGGTCGATCTGGTCGACCTTGAACATGAGCTTCTCGCGGTCGCGGAACTCCTGAATCTCGCCGCGCTTGGTCATTTCCTTCACTTCTTCGGCCGTCTTCGAAAGCTTCAGGGCGACTTCTTCCAACGTGTAGAACATCTTGGCCATGGCGAGGTTCCGTCAGGAGTGGGGCCGGCGGGCAGCCCGGCGATGGCGCGGCGACACCGCGCGTTCAAGCGGGGGAGACTACCCCGCCCCGCCCCGACCTTCAACGCGCGGCGACCGCGAGGGTGGCGATGGCAGGGCTTCTCCACTGAGGGCGACGGCGAGGGCGACCGCTCACTTCGACCCGGGCCGACGCTCCCAGACGAGATGACTGAGTTGGGGTCCCAGCAGGGTCATCGCGGTTTCGATGGCATTCACCGACCCGGGCATGGCGAAGAGAAAGGTGTCGCCGCCGTGCTCGGCCTCTCGGGCGACCAGACCGCCGACAGCCCGGCTCATCATCGCCGCCGCCCCGACCTGCTTCCAGCTCAGCATTCGGAAGAGCTCGCCGAAGCCCTCCAGTTCGGCCGTCAGGATGGCCCGAACGACCTCCACCGTGCCGTCGCGGCGGGCGATTCCCGTTCCGCCGGTGGTCAGGATGACCTGCACTTCGGGGTGGATCAGCCACTGCTCGATGGTGTTCCAGACCTCGCTGGGTTCGTCGCGAACGATGGCCCGCTCGATCACCCGGTGACCGGCGCTCTCGAGCAGGGTCGCGAGCAGGCGACCGCCGCTGTCGGTCTCGGCGGTGCGGGTATCGCTGACGGTGAGGACCGCACAGCGGACAGGCTCGCGGGAGGCCATCTCGGCGGCCTCGGCTTCGTGCGAATTCGGCATGGAGGTCATTGTGACGCGGATGGGGACGGAGGAGTCGCCTCCGACCCCTTCCGCAACCGACCGGAAGCGGGTCCAATAGACATGTTGTCGAAGTCCTCGCGCAGCGCGGGGTGTCCGGCCCTGTTCGTGTGGACAGGTTTCCTTGGCTCCCTCGCTGTTCGCCCTCTCTGGGAGGTCTCTATGCAAAAGTTCGCTCTCGCCGTCGTGGTCTGTTCGACCTTCACCGCGGTCGCCCTCGGGCTCACCCCCGCCGCGACTCCTCCGACCAAGGGGCCGGCCGCTCCCAAGGTTCCCTCGAAGGAGACCGTGAAGCAGTTCGAGAAGGACGTCAAGGAGGCGGTCGACAAGGTCGCCGGTCAGGATGGTTCGCCCGACCCCGCGATGGCCGCGTGGGTGAAGTTCATGACGCCGGGACCGGAGCATGCCGAGCTCGCCAAGATGGCCGGCATGTGGGACGTGGATACGACGGCGTGGATGGCCCCCGGCGCGCCGCCGACCCGCAGCACGATGACCGCCAGGTTCGAGATGCTGCTCGGCGGTCGATTTCTGAAGGAGACGATCACCGGGGACTTCGACGGCATGCCCTTCGAAGGCGTCGGCATCGTCGGCTTCGACAACGGCACCCGCCAGCACGTGATGACCTGGTACGACACCATGGGCACGGGCATCATGCAGGGCACCGGCACCATGAGCGCCGACGGCAAGGTCTGCACGTGGAAGGCCACCGGCACCAATCCCATGACCGGCCAGCCCGCCCCGATGCGGATGGAGAAGACCATGGTGGATGCGAACACCTTCATGTTCAACATGTTCGCTCCGGGCCCTGACGGCAAGGAGTTCAAGAACATGGCCATGACCTACACCCGGCGAGGCACCAGCGGGGCGACGGCGCCGACTGCGCCGACTCGGCCGACCGCGCCGACTGCGCCCACCGCGCCGTCGACTCCGGCCGCGCCCAAGCGGTGAGCCTGACCGCGACGAACCGATCGGAGTGCGTTGAGCTCCGTCGAGCCGCTCCAATTCGGAACTGACTGAACGACGCCGCGTGCGGAGCCACTCCGCACGCGGCGTTCTTGTTGATGCGTGAGAGGGCTTTGTCCCGGACTTGGAGGGGGCGGACCGGCCGCGGCACGGCCTTGTCGGAGGCAGCAGAGGGTTGCACGACTGGAGGCGTGCGCGGGGAACGTGGCCACACCGCGGATTCGAAATCGCACGCGTTGGCCTCGGCCCCGGAGCGAGTCGAATGGGCGCGGCATCAGACGATTGCCGTGCGCAGCCACACCGCCCGGGTCTGTTCGAATCCGGCCCACGGATCAGGCCATTGCCGGGCGTCGACCACGATGGGTCCGGCGAATCCGGCGACGCTGAGCGCCACCGCGAACTCGAGGACGTCGAGTTGGGCATCCTGCGAGGCGGCGCCGCAGCGGAAGTCGGCAATCGGCGCCCGCATGCCGGAGAGCGTCAGATCGCACAGTCGAACGGCCCCGATCCGGTCCCCGAGGGCGAGCACCGCCCTGGCGGGATCCTCGCCTCGAGCGAGAAGCGCGGCGGGGTCGATGCCCACGCGGATCCGCGCTTGTTCGGCGGCATCGGATGGAGGGTGCGGGGTGGTCGTCGACTGCGGCCGAGCGAGGGCATCGATCAGCTCGCCGACCACCACCGCCGGCGAGCCGGGGCGGATCGGAGCGGTGTGGTCCACGACCTCGACGCCGTGATGGTCGGCGTGCGCGAGAACTGCGCGCACGGAGTCGAGCAGCCCGGCGCCTTCGACGGGCGCGGGAAACGAGAGCGAGAGCGGAACGCGCCCGAACTCGGCAGCGAACTCGATGGCCTCGCGGACGGCGTCGACGGCGCGATCGACGTGGGCGGCATCGGCGAAGTGGCCGGCGGGAATCCAGAGGTCGAGTCCCGAGACCGCAATCTCGCGGCGGCGCAGCGTGCCGCGGAAGGCCCGGCGCTCGGCCCCGTCGAGATCGCGCGGGCGGAGCCCGGGGCGGGTTGCGCTCAACTGCACGTGGAGGTAGCCGAGGCCCGAGAGTCGCTCGAGCTCAGCCTCGATCTCGCCGTCGAGGGCCCCAAGTCCTGCCGAGAGTTCCGCGCGTCGAATCGTCACGGGTGCGGATCCTACCGGGCGCTGTACCGCGGCGGGAGGCGCCGTCGTCCGTCCCGCGCGTCCATCCGTACGATCGGCCACCGATGGAACCACGCCTCGCACTCGAGCCCGAGGTGCACTTCGTGCACGGCCCGGTGGCCTTCTCCCCAATTGCGCCCTTTCCGCCCGGCGCCGGCGGCGAGTGCATCTTCGTGGGGCGAACGCGGGACGAGACCCACCCGCGACACGGCCGTCTGGTCCGCCTGGAGTACGAGGCCTTCGAGCCGATGGCCCGATCGATCCTCGCGGGGATCGCCGAGGAGGCGGCGGCCCGCTTTGGGTGTCGTGCGATTCGCGTCCATCACGCCCTCGGCTGCGTGCCCACCGGCGAAGCCAGCGTGGTGGTGCAGGTGGCGTGCGGGCACCGCGCCGAGGCCTTCGACGCGTGTCGATTCATCATCGATGGCCTGAAGAAGGAGGCCCCGATCTGGAAGAAGGAGATCTTCGCCGACGGCTCGTCGTGGTCGAGCGGATCGGCCATCGAAGTCAACGGCCGCGAGGGCACCTCGCAGAGTGCGGAGCAGGACCAATGAACGGATTCGCATCTCGACTGCTTCCTTCGGCGCTGGATGTCGTCCATCTCCTCGCGCTTGTGCTCTGGTCGGCGGCGCTCCTCTCGGTTGCGGTGGCGGCGATGGGCGTCTTCATCACCCTGCCGAAGTCGAATGTGGTGCTCCCGGAGTTCTCGGGATACGTGGAGGCGACGAACAGCTCGGAAGCGGCCGCGGCGGCCGACTACGGGCGGATCGCCGGAGGGCTGGTGATGGCTCCGGTCTTCGCCCGAACCGACCAGGCCCAGGCGATTCTCGGAAGCATCGCGTTCGCGACCTTCGTCGTCCGGTCTCTGCTGCGCTCGAGCTGGCGATCGCGGCGCCTTGGCACGTTCCTTCAGGGAGCGCTGATCACCGCCGCCCTGGTCCTGGTCGCCTGGCACAACGCCCGGGTGGCGCCGCGGATGGATCAGGCCCTGCAGAGCTTCTGGGAGCACGCTCGCGCGGGAGAGATCGCCGAGGCCACCGCGGCTCGGGCCCGCTTCGACGCCGATCATCACGGTGCCGACTTCCTCTTCCGCGTGCGGTTTGCGCTGGTGCTTGGCGCACTTGTGGTTTCGGCCGTGAGCGGCGGCGCGGCCCGAACGCCCGCGCCCGGCGCGGAGCCTCGCCCGTGAGCGGACCGCGCCAGGTGGCCGGACGGCGCGGGTCATCCAGTGGCGAGTCGAAGGTCGCGCTGCCGCGGAAGACAGCGGCGCAGCGACTCCGGGCCGACGCGCTCTACGCGGCGCTCGCCGCGAGATACCCGGATGCCCACTGCGAACTCACCTTCGGGTCACCGCACGAACTGCTGGTGGCCACGATCCTCTCGGCGCAGTCGACTGACGTCGGAGTCAACAAGGCCACACCGGCGCTCTTTCGCCGCTTCCTTGTCCCGCGCGACTACGCGAGCGTCGAACCTGTCGAGATCGAGCCGTACGTCCGCTCGCTCGGCTTTTTCCGAAGCAAGTCGAAGGCGATTTACGAATCGATGCGAAGGATCGAGCGCGAGTACGGCGGAGAAGTGCCGCAGACCATGGCCGAACTCCTCACCCTGCGCGGCGTCGCTCGAAAGACCGCCAATGTCGTCCTCAGCAACGCCTTCGCCACCCACGTGGGCGTCGTCGTCGACACCCACGTGACGCGTCTCTCGGAGCGCTTCGGCCTGAGTCGGGCGAGTGACCCGGTGCATGTCGAACGGGACCTGATGGCCCTCTTCCCACATCCCTGCTGGGGCATGCTGAGCCACCTTCTGATCTGGCACGGTCGCCGGGTCTGCAAGGCGCGCGGCGGGAGTTGTGCCGCCGACTCGATCTGCCGCGAGTTTCACGCTGGAAGGCATGCCATTCGGAGCACGGCCGCAGCAGGCACACCTCGCCCGGTGCAGCCGAGCTCGAAGTGAAGGTCGGCGCACATTGCCGCAGGTCACGAGCTACCGTCGACGCACTCATGCAGCACGGATCAGCACAATTTGCATTCCTCCGCGGCATGCTGCGGTTGTTCGCGGCACTGTTTCTTTCTCTGTCAGTCGTCGGCTGCGCGTCCGAGTCGAAGAAGCCCGACCTCCCGGAGGGCGGCGCGGCTCCCCCCAGGAAGAAGAGTTCGTCGCGGAAGCGCGACGAGATCGTGGTCCTGCCCACACCACCCGATCGAAAGGTGGAGATCGTCTCCTTCGTCGGTGGCACGCATCGGGCGATGCTCGTCTCCGAAGGTCGCTGGTTCCAGCTCTTCCGAAACGAGCTCCTCGTGCTCGACGTCAGGAGCGGCGAGCTGCTCTCGCGGGTCGAGCTTGCTCCTTTCGGCACCATGAGCCCCGCCGCCGATCTGATCCGAGATGGCGACCGGCTGATGGTGTTGATGTGGGGTGACGCGGTCATCACCCTGGAGCTGGGGAGCAGCGATCTCCCGCGTATCAGTTCGGTCGACACCAGCGAGATGCTTGGCATCCGGCCGCGTCGGATTTCCAAAGTGGGTGGGGTCGGCGGGGCCGGTGGAACCATCTTTGTCAGCGGCGACGGCGGCGTGATCCGCTGGAGCGACCGAATGCCCTTCACCGCCCCGGAGTTTGCGGTGGGCGCGGGCACCGTCGTCTCCGCGGCCCAGGGTCGCTCCACCGGACAGGTGGTCTGCGCGGGTCGCGGCGTCTTCTCCCTCGGCGACGGGCAGCTTCTCGCCTCCGCGACTGAGATCTTCGAGCTGCCTGCGGAGAGCGGTGGGGCGATGGCGTTTGCGCGACAGGCCCGCGAGGGATTCACGGTCGGGGTGATGAGCGCCAACGTCGACGAGATGAGCGCTGAGGTGATGCCCGGCATTCTGCAGCGATTCCGCTGGTTCGACGATCGGCTCTGGGCGGTCACCGACACCCGCATCGTCTCCTGGACCGTCCGCGAGGGTCAGCTCGGCGATCGCGCGGAGTTCGCCGTCCGCGGCGCCCGGGACGTGGCCCGACTGGGAGTGAATGCCCTCGCGGTCTCCGGGAGCTTCGGCCGGGCGCTCTACCGGGAGAAGCCCGAGAACGGTCTTCCCGGCGACTCCTTCTACGGCGCCCAGCGCGAGGCCAGTCGACTCACCGCCGCGATCCAGGACAACCGTCGAATCCTTGCGGGGAGCGAGGAAGGCAACTGGCTGTATCTGATTGGGGCCGAGGCGGAGTTGACCAGCCGCACCCTCGGCGTCTGGCAGACGCCGATCACCCGCGTGCGCGGAGAGTGGGGCTCCGCCGAGATCGGTGAGGACGGACGATCGGTGACCGGCACGATTGACGGCATTCCGCAGACCTTCATTCCCGACGGGCGACCGCGCATCACCTGCCTTGCGGCGGTCGGTCGGGAACTCTGGATCGGCCACGAGGAGGGCATTCACGTCATCGGGCGAGGATCGAGCGGGCTGATCGTCACCATCGGCTCGATTCGACTCGACGGTCCAGTGCCGTACGTCTTTCCCAAGTGGGACGGCGGAGCGGCGTGGGTGGCCGAGTACGGTGGCTTCGGCGTTGCCCGCGTGGTCCCGCTGGAGCCGACGATTCCATCGAGCTCGGAGGATTCGACGCCAGCCAAGTCCGGCGCCAAGGGAGACGAGAAGACGCCGCCCCCCAGCAAGGACAAGTCCAAGGACAAGTCCAAGGACAAGTCCAAGGACAAGTCCAAGGACAAGTCGGAAGATGCCGACACGCAGAAGGCCGAGCCGTGAATCAGGACCGACCGCCAAGTGCGCCCCTCGATCGGCTGGCCGCGCTTCATCGCTTGCTCGAAGCCGATCCGCGCGACACCTTCTGTCTCTACGGAATCGCTCAGGAGCATGCCCGGCGAGGCGATGTGGTCAATGCCTGCGCGTTCTACGACCGGGTGATCGAGATCGAGCCGACGCACGCCTACGCCTTCTTTCACAAGGCCAAGGCTCTGGAGGCCGCGGGTCGAGTCGACGCGGCCCTCGAGACTCTGCGCCTCGGGCTCGCCGCGGCGAAGGCGCTGAAGGATCCCAAGGCCATCAACGAACTCGCCGGCTATCTGGACGAGCTGGACGGCTGAACGAGCTGGACCCCTGAACGTGGCTCGCCCGACCAAACCCAATCCCACCCGACCCTCCATGGCACCCGTCACCAAGGCCAGATCCGAAGAAGCGGCGACGATCACCGCCGTCGTGGTTCCGCCGACAGACCCGAATCAGCGTCACGTGCGCGTCGGGCGGCGCACGGTCGCGCGGGTCACGGCGTCCGAGGCCGCGGCGCTTGGACTGCGGGTTGGCGCCTCCTGGGATGCGCGGCGGCAGGCGCGGGTCGAGTCGGCTCTGGCCCGGGCCGCGCTTCGGCGCGTCGCCCTGCAGCTTTTCGCACGTCGGACCGTGTCCGCCGAGGAACTCCGAGCCCATCTGGCGCGCCGCGGCTGCGGCTCGGCAGCGATTCGAACCCTTCTGCGCGGGCTGGTGCGAGATGGCTGGCTGACTGCGGTGCCGACTGCCGCGGCACCGTCTCGATCGGTCGAGCTCGGCGTTCCCGCGCGGCCCGAGGCCAGAGGCAGTACCCGGGTACCATCGGCTCGCCGCGGCACCGCCACCCGCGGTGGCGGCGCCGTCGGGCTCGGCACCCGAGCCCTCGGCACCTCCGCTCCCCGCACTCGTCGCGAGCGCTCATGAACCGCTTCTCTTCACGTCCGATTGTCGCAGCGCTCCTCGCGCTTCCGCTGCTCACCGCCGCAGGGTGCACCGGCGGGCTCAACAGCACCGACTCGCTGCTGGGAACTCCCGAGCTGCCCGCGCTGACCGACGCGCAGGTGGGGGATCGCCCGAGCACCGACCAGCCGAGTCTTGCCAACGGGCTCGATCGCCGGGCGTGGACGACGACCACCGTCGTTGTTCCGCGCGGCCAGGTGGAGCATCAGCCGACCTACTGGACCCAGGCGTTGCCGGACCGGTCTCTGCCTCGTCAGCGCGGCGAGTGGCCCACCGGTGGCGAAGTGCTCGATGGCGCCGGCGATCCCGGCAATCAGGCAATCGAGGCGGGGGCCAATCTGGTCTGGACTCCGGCCCAGATTCTGATTGCGCCGGTTGAGATGATCGCCGAGGACCATTGGCCCTGGACCACGCTCCGGTCGGGCCCCGACTACAGCCGCACGCCGCCACCGATGACCCGTGATCCTTGGCGGTGGGTGACTCCGCACTCGGCGACGACGCCGACTTCCCCGGCGGTCGCGGGGCCGTGAACGCCCCCGACTCGAAGTTCAACGCCCACGGACTGCCCCTCCATCAGCTTCCCGATCCCGAGTGGGAGGTGGGACCGCGCGACGTGCAGCAGATGTTCGACACCGGGCGCGACTTCCTGCTGCTGGACTGCCGCACCGAACAGGAGGTGCAGTTGGCGCGGATTGCGGGCGCGGTGCACGTCCCGATGCAGGACATCGCCGCCCGCCTTCAGGAGCTGCGCGAACATGAGGATCGACCGATTGTGGTGCATTGCCATCACGGACGGCGATCGTTGCAGGTGGCGGTCTTCCTCCGCCAGCAGGGGTTCAGCGACGTGCGCTCGATGGCGGGGGGCATCGAACTCTGGTCGCAGTCGGTGGACGCGAGAGTTTCGAGGTATTGAGCCGACACCCCACACTCCTCTCTCCCGTGCTCTCTCTCCGCCTCATCACTGGTCCGCTGCTGATTGCGCTGCTCCTCGGGCTCATCTGGGCCGACGAGGCAATCGCCCACCTCAGCCTCCCGGGGCCGCTCGATCAGTGGATGCACCGCGGGACGTGGCCGCCTGGGTCGCTGCTCTTCGCCTTCGTGGCGGTGATCGTCATCCCGATTGCGTCTCTCGAATTCACGCGGCTGGCGCGGGGTCAGGGAATTGCCGGGAGCGTCTGGCTCAACGGCATCGCCGCAATCACCGCCGCTGGGACGATCTGGACCGCGGGGCTGCTCCCGCTCGATTTGGCCCGTGGCGCGATGGGGTTCTTCGGCACCCTGTTGATTGCGGTGCTGATCGTCTCGCTGATTCTCTTCTCGCGCGGACAGCAGGTCGCGGGTGTGCTGGCCGCCGCCGGGGCGGCGCTGTTTGCCACGATCTACCTCGGTGTCCTTCCGGGATTTCTGCTGGCCATCCGCCACGATCACTCGGCCTGGGTCGTGCTCGGGATTCTGCTGGCCACCAAGGCGAGCGACATCGGTGCCTATTTCACCGGGAGAACTCTCGGACGGCACAAGCTGATTCCCTGGCTGAGCCCAGGAAAGACCTGGGAGGGACTGATCGGGGGGGTTGTCGCCGGCGCGCTGGTGGGTGCGGCACTCGCGGCGTTCAGCCGCTCTCTGGGTCTTGGTGAGGACTTCAGCGCACTCTGGGGCGCAGTCTGCGGGATGACTTTCGCCCTGGTCGGCCAGTTCGGCGACCTCTCCGAGAGCCTTCTCAAGCGAAGCGCGGGAGCCAAGGACTCCGGGCGCCTGCTTCCGGGCATGGGCGGCATGCTCGATGTGCTCGATTCGCCGCTCTTCGTCGCCCCGGTCGCGTACTGGATGGTCGGCTGACCGAGCGTCGGGGCGACCGACCACGATGGCATGGCGTTCGCGCCGGTTCGATTCGGGTCGCCGAGCGGGTTCTCCGAGCGCGAGATTGGCGATGCCGTTGAATCGTGCGCCGTGGCGCGTAGACTCGCATCCATGTCGTTGATTGCCAAACTCGTGAATCTCCATCGAGTCGACAGCCAGGCCCGGGGCCTCCGCAGCCGACTCGAGACCGCTCAGCGACATGTCGCCTCGCAGGAGAAGCTCCTCTCCACGCTCACCCGCCAGCGGCAGGAGCTGGCAGCGCAGCGGAAGCAGATCGCCGCTCGCGCCGGAGCGCTCGAAGTGGAAGCGCAGGGCGTCGACGAGCGCCTGGCTCGCCTTCGCGGGGACCTCGACCTGCAGCAGACGCCGAGGGCCTACAACGCCCTCCTGAGTGAAGTGAACGGGCTCAAGCAGGATCGCGCCAGCCTCGACGACCGCATCCTCGCCGAGTTGGAACAGGGCGAGAAGCTCAAGGTCGAGAGCGAACGGGTGGAGACGTCGGTTGCGGAACGCCAGCGACTTCGCGACCACGCCGCCAAGGAACTGGCCGAGCGCGAGGGCGAAGTGTCGGATCGGCTCCACCAACTCGATCGCGAACGAGCCACGGCGGCCCAAGGCATTCCCGAGATCACCCTGACCCTCTTCAAGAAGCTGGGCGACATGCACGACGGCGATGCCCTCGCGCCGATTGAGGAAGTGGATCGCCGCAATCGCGAGTACAGCTGCGGGGCGTGCAACATGCACCTGCCCTTCGAGTCGTACTCCCGGCTCAGCGCTCCCAGTGGATCGGTGGTGCAGTGCAGCAGTTGCCACCGGATCCTCTACCTGACGCAGGATGTCGCGGCGCCGAGCGAGAAGATGCCGTCGACGAAGAGTCTGACGACCAAGGCCCGCGCCGCTCGCGCCACGCTGAAGGAGGCCGAGGCCCTCGCGGCCGCCAACGTGAAGAGCGCTGCGACTGAAGCGACGGCCGCCGGTGGGACGACGCAGGCTGGCGCCAAATCGGAATGAGTGGCGCGCCCGCCGACATTCGGCGCAGGCCCGAGCCCGCAACGCGTTCCAGCCCGGCTGGAGCGGCCCGGTCCAGCATGAACATCCTCGGCATCGAAACCAGTTGCGACGAGAGCGCTGCGGCGGTCGTCACAGCGGACCGCGATGGCCGCGATGGCCGCCTCGGTCGAATGGTGGTGCGCTCGAGTGTCGTTGCGACCCAGTTCGATCTGCACCGCGAGTACGACGGCGTCGTTCCGGAGATTGCCAGCCGCGCCCATCTGGAGCGGATTCTGCCGGTCATCCAGGGAGCGCTCGCCGAGAGTCAGCTCACCTTCGAGGCCATCGATGCCATCGCCGTCGGGCACCGGCCGGGGTTGATCGGGTCGCTTCTCGTGGGTGTGAGTGCTGCGAAGGCTCTGGCGTGGTCGTTGTCGAAGCCGCTGCTGGGCGTCGACCACATCGCGGCGCACCTGACCGCGGGGCTTCTCGACGCCGATCCGCCGCGCTGGCCCGCCCTCGGGCTGGTGGCCTCCGGTGGACACACCAGCCTCTTCCTGCTGGAGGCGCCGGGATCGCTCACGCTGCTCGGTCGCACCATCGATGATGCCGTCGGCGAGGCCTTCGACAAGGTCGGCACGCTGCTGGGGCTTCCGTATCCGGGAGGTCCCGCCATCGATCGCCTCGCGGCCCAGGGCAACGACCGGGCCTTCGACTTTCCGATCTCGCTGCCGAGGCGCGACAGCCTGGACTTCTCCTTCAGCGGGCTCAAGACGGCGGTGCTCTACGAAGTGCGCCCACCGACGCGGCGTGGCCGCGGCGGTGAGGTGATCGAGCCAGTCGAGCGACTCGAGCGGACGCTGAGCGACTCCCGCCGCGCCGATCTCGCGGCGTCGTTTCAGCGCGCGGCCATCGGGGCCCTGATGCGAAAGCTTGAACTGGCTCACGCGAGTCATCCAACCCCGACCCTGCTGGTGGGGGGCGGGGTCACCGCGAACTCCAGACTGCGCGCTGAACTCGCCGCCTTTGCCGGGTCACGCTCGCTGGACCTTCGCCTGCCGAAGCTGGCCTACTGCATCGACAATGCGGCGATGATCGCCGGCGCCGCCGCGCCGCGAGCGCTCCGCGGCGAGCGCGACGATCTCGACCTCGCCCCGTGCGCCGTGAGCGCCGTCAGCAGTCGCGGGCGCCGTCTGGAACGCTGACGGACTGCTCCGCATTCGAGTCCACCTCTCCCTCTCCACCGACCATGACCTTCCGCCCCGGACATCGTGACGATCGCTACATCTACGTCGATGGCCCGCACCCGGCGACCATCGACGAAGGGGCCCTTCTCAAGCAGTGCTCCGTGGAGTTCGGTCGTGTCTCCGGCCCCGGTGGCCAGAACCGCAACAAGGTCGAGACCGCGGTGACCATGATCCATGTGCCCACCGGAGTCGAGACCCGGGCCACCGAGCGCCGCAGCCAGGCCCAGAACCGTCATGTGGCCATCTTCCGCATCCGGCTCAAGCTGGCCATTCGAGTGCGCTCGTGGGTGCATCGCGACCATCACCAGCCCAGCGAACTGTGGCGGCGTCGACGGCAGGGCGAGAAGCTCGCCGTCAATCCGGAGCACGAGGACTATCCCGCGCTCCTCGCGGAGGCCCTCGATCTGATCGTCGCCCGCAACTACGACATCGCCGGCGCCGCCGGCCGTCTGGGCATCACCATGTCGCAGCTTGCCCGACTCGTCCGCCACGAAAAGCACGCCTTCGCGATGGTGAACCAGGGGCGGGAGAGTTGTGGGTTGCCAACGTTGAGGTAGGGAGCAGGGAGCAGGGAGCAGGGAGCAGGGAGCAGGGAGCAGGGAGCAGGGGGC
>CAYXKH010000049.1:15273-16539 GCA_964465255.1 uncultured Isosphaeraceae bacterium | reverse complement strand
GGGGGCGACGGCACGGGTTGCCGCACTCCGACGATTGGCCGAGCTGGTGCTCGGCGGTCCAAGGCACGGCGCCAAAGAAAAAGCTCGGCACGGTGTGCCGAGCTTGTGAATCCATGCCGCGTCAGCGGCGTTCCTCAGCGATCAGTCGGCGCTCGCCGACGAACTCGCGTCAGCGCGAACTCTTCGCGGTGCGCTCCGCGGCCGAGCGGTAGTTGTCGAGCACCCGGCGGTACTCCGACTTCTCGGCGGGGCTGGCGATCATCCAGGCCTGCATCTGTCGCTCGATGGCCTCGTTGACGTTGCCGCTGTGGAACTGGACCAGCGCCGCGGTGGCGAGTGCTTCGGGATCGCTCGGACCTGCGACCTGCAGAGCCTTCTCGGCAATCGCCGCAGCGACCTCCATGTTCCGCTCCTCGTACTTCGGGTTCAGCGTGATGTCCTTGGCGAAGACCTGGAGGGCCTCGGAATCGGAGGAGTAGAGCTCGGTCAGAGCCTTGGTGTACGCGTACGCGCCGGCAGTGTCCTTCTCTTCATTCAGCATGATCTCGAAGCGACGACGGGCGACTTCGGTGAACATGCCCGGATCGGTCTCGATCACCTTGTCGAGGTGGGAATAGGCCTGCTTCCAGTTCTTGACCTTTGCGGCCCGCTCGCCCGCCTCGATCACCGGCTTGGCCGCGGCTTCCTTCTTCGGGTCGTAGCGACCCGAGAGAGTCAGGGTGACGACCCGCTCGAACTCGGCTTCGAGGGGATGGCCGATGTAGACGACCTTGCTGTTCTTGTCGACGACGAAGGCGCAGGGAATGCCGTTCTTTCCCGCGGCCTGCATCCAGGCGCGGGAGGTGCCCTTCTCGCGATCCGCGGCGACGAGATAGCTCATGCGATCACCCTGCTGGCTGAGGAAGCCGCTGATGGTGTCGGACGACTCGTCGCTGACGCCGATGATCACGAGCCCCTTGCTCGCGAACTTCTTGTGCAACTCGTTCAGGTGCGGAATCGACTTCTTGCAGGGACCGCACCAGGTCGCCCAGAACTCGATCACGTAGGTCTTGCCCTCCTGGATCGTCGTGGAGTCACCGTTGAACCACTTCTTGACGTCGAGACCAGGAGCGTTGCTGCCGACCTCGAGCTTGCTCTGAGCGTGCGCTGAACCGGCGACGGCAAGACAGAGCGCGGCGAGAGCGCCGAGTCGGGACAGGTGCCTCAGGGGGACGAGTGCGAGCATGCGAATTCCTTTCGTGAACGGGCAGGTCGTGAACGGGCAGG
>CAYXKH010000049.1:2215-15173 GCA_964465255.1 uncultured Isosphaeraceae bacterium | reverse complement strand
GGGATTGCACCGGCGGGGATTGCACCGGCGGGGATTGCACCGGAACACGTTGTGGCGGCCACGGACGGTATCCGACGGACCGGGGCGCGCGCACCCGCGGGGCCCGATCGAAATCCCGATGCAGCCACACCTCACCTCAGGGGGGTTGGACACCGCCGACAGGGCTTTGTTCCCGTCCGTCTGCCTCCCGAAGGTCCGAGATCCGTGAAGTGTCGGCGGTCGGGACGCGATCAGGCGTTGTCGAGGACTTCCAGGGACTCGAACGTGCGGCCCTCGAGGAGTTCGAGGCTGGCCCCGCCGCCGGTGGAGACATGCGAGTACTGGTCGGCCACGCCGAACTCCGCGACCGCGGCCGCGGTGTCGCCGCCGCAGACCACGGTGGTGCCGCCGCGTTTGGTGACGCCGGCGACCGCCCGGGCGATGGCCCGGGTGCCGGCGTCGAAGGGCACCGTCTCGAACGCCCCCATGGGACCGTTCCAGACCACGGTCCGGGCGTCGTCGATCACCTTGGTGTAGCGGGAGACGGTCTCGGGTCCGATGTCGAGTCCCATCCAGCCGTCGGGGATGCTGTCGCCGACCACCTGCACTGGTGTTCCCTGAGCGAGTTCCTTCCCGCAGACGTGGTCAACCGGGACCATTCCCTTCACCGGACTGTTGGCGAATCCCTCGATCAGCTTCTTGGCGGTCCCGAGCATCTTCTCTTCGACGAGGCTCTTGCCCACCTTTCGGCCCATCGACTTGAGCAGCGTGTACGACATCGCGCCGCCGATCAGAAGCCATCCGGCCTTGGTTCCCATGTGCTCGATGGCCCCGATCTTGTCGGAGACCTTCGAGCCTCCGAGGATCACCACCACCGGGCGCTCCGCGTTCTGCAGCGCCGTCTGGAGGTACTGGATCTCCTTGGCCATCAACGGCCCGGCGACCCGCGGGCGTCCCTGCATCGCCTGCGGGACGGCCACCATCGAGGCATCGGCGCGATGGGCGGTTCCGAAGGCGTCGTTGCAGTAGATGTCGCCATAGGCGGCGAGCTTCGCCGCGAACGCCGCATCGCCCTTCTTCTCGGCCTTGTGGAAACGCAGATTCTCAAGCAGCACGACCTCGCCGGGCTTGCACGCGGCAACCGCTGCGGCGGCGGCGTCGTCGACGCAGTCCTGGCTGGGGAAGTGCACAGTCGTCCCCGGCAGGAGCTCGCGAAGCCGCTCGGCAACGAGCTTGAGGGAGCCGCTCGATTCGAAGCCGGTCCCCTCCGGGCGACCGAGATGGCTCATCAGTATCAGCTTGCCGCCGCGGGTCAGCACGGAGCTGATGCCGGGCAGACTCATCCGAATCCGGCGGTCGTCGGTGATCGCCCCCTCTTCGAGAGGGACGTTGAAGTCCACGCGCATCAGCACGCGCTTGCCGGCGACATCGGTCTTTTCAATGGAGGCTTTCATGGGAGGGCGGATGATAACGAGCAGGCTGGCGACGAGCCCGAGCAGGAAGCGGCTGCCGTCGCCACAATCCGACCATCGACGCCCCCCGCACCATCGTTCTGCTCGGCCCCACCGCAGGTGGCAAGTCGGCGCTTGCCGTGGCTCTGGCACAGCGGCTTCCCGGTGGAGGCGTCTGCCTCGGCGCCGATTCCATGCAGATCTATCGAGGGATGGACATCGGCACGGCGAAGTCGAGTCTCGACGAGCGACAAGGCATCCCCCACGAATTGATCGACATCGTCGAGCCTGATGAAGAGCGCTTCACCGTGGACGATTGGCTGGGTCGGGCGCGGGAACTGGAAGCCAGGACCCTCGCCGCCGGCCGCTGGCCGATTGTGGTGGGCGGGACCAATCTGTACGTGAAGGCCTTCATCGACGGTCTTTTCGAGGGACCGCCACCCGATCCGCGGGTGCGGGCGGAGCTTGCCGAGCGGGACCTCGAGACGCTTCGCGCCGAACTGGAGCGGATCGATCCGACCGCGGCGGCCCGCATCCATCGCAATGATCGCCGCCGCACCGAACGAGCCATCGAGGTCTTTCGACTCTCGGGCCGGCCGATCAGCGAGTGGCAGAGGCAGTGGGACTCCACCGATCCCGAGCGCCTCGCCCAGATTCGCATCGTCGGCCTCGACTACGACGCCGAGGAGATCAACCCGCGGATCAATGCGCGGGTTCGAGAGATGCTCGCCCGCGGCCTGGTCGAAGAGGTGAGACAGCTCCATGCCGCCGGGAAACTCGGTCTGCAGGCCCGCGAGGGGCTGGGCTACGGCCAGATCGTCGACCATCTCGAGGGACGTCTCACACTCGAGGAGGCCATCGAATCAATCAAGATCGGGTCCCGCCGCTATGCCAAGCAGCAGCGGACCTGGCTGCGCCGATTTCGCGTGCTGCCCAACGCAGGCTTTTTGAAGGCTGCCGGAATGCCGTTTGAAACACTTGTTGAAAAAGCACTTGCGCACGCACTGGGAAGGCCCGAACAGGGCCCGGTCGGGGCGGCCGGGCAGTCCGGCAACGAACCGGTTGCCCCTTGACCGCGTTGGACAAGATGACTATTCCCGTCCCGGCGGGGCCGTTCCGCCCCTCGTCCGGCGATCCGTCTGGTAAAGCCTCCGGCCCCTTCCGGCCACTCCTCTTCGTCCCAACCTTTCCACCTTTCTCCGCTCTTCTCCACCTTCAATGGCAACTCGAAAGCGAACCCCATCTTCAGCCACGGCCTCCGGCGAGAAGTCCGCGGCTGCGGGGTCGCGACGAAAGCCCGCCGCCCCAGCCGAACGGCCGACGGCCGATGGTGTTGGCGAAGAGTCGGCGTCGCCGCCCAAGCGCGGGCGGGCCGCTCCCAAGGCGCGGGGCAGCGGCAAGCAACTGGTGATCGTCGAGAGCCCCTCGAAGGCCAAGACCATCAACAAGTTCCTCGGGGGCGACTTCATCGTCGCGGCCAGCGTCGGCCACGTCCGCGACCTTCCCAGCAAGGCCCCGAAGGGCTCGGGCATGCCGGTCCCGGGTGTCGATCTCGAGAACGACTTCCGCCCCACCTACGAGGTGCTCCCGGGGAAGAAGAAGACGATGACCGAGCTCAAGCGGGCCGCCCGCGATGCCAGCGAGGTCTGGTTCGCGACCGATCTCGACCGCGAGGGCGAAGCCATCGCCTGGCACCTGGCCGAGGAGCTTGGAATCGATCCCGCCAAGGCCAAGCGGGTGATCTTCAACGCCATCACCCGCAGCGAGATCCAGCGGGCCTTCCAGACTCCGCATCCAATCGACCAGTACAAGGTGAACGCCCAGCAGGCTCGGCGAATCCTCGATCGAATCGTCGGCTACCAGGTCTCGCCGCTCCTCTGGAAGAAGGTTGCCCGGGGACTCAGCGCCGGCCGCGTGCAGTCGGTGGCGGTGCGATTGATCGTCGATCGCGAGGCCGAGATTCGGGCATTTGTCCCGGACGAGTCGTGGCGAGTCACCGCTCGGCTCACGCCGAAGATCGCGGAGGCTCCGGCGCTCGTCGCGGCGTGGAACGCGATGATGGCCACCCGCGACGAACGGGGGGCCGCGCCGTCGCAGAAGGCCCAGCTCGCATGGATCGCCGAGCGCGGCGGAGTCGAAGCAGAGCTGGTCGAACTGGGTGGCGCACGCTTCGAGCTCGCCCGCCCCGGGCGAGTCTCGGACGACGCCGACGCGGCGACCGCGAAGGCGGGCAAGCGCTCAAGGAAGGATGCGACGACGCCGAGTGCGGGCCTGGCCGCGCCGGCCACACCCGACGATTCCCTCGACGCCCGCGTGCGGGCCGTCGCCGCCGCCGCGGGTCTGGTCGGCGTCGAGCTCGAGATCACCGCGGATCCCGAGGCTCGCGGACTCGATCGACGCCGTGTGCACGTGGTCGGCCGCGTCGATCCCGCCGCCCGCTACAGGGTGCGCTCGGTCGAGACCAAGCGCACCCAGTCCCGTCCATCGGGTCCGTTCATCACCTCGAGCCTGCAGGTCGCCGCGTCGACTGCGCTTGGGTTCGGCGCCGACCGCACCATGCGGGTGGCCCAGAGCCTCTACGAGGGTGTGACCATTCCCGGCACGGGTCTGGTCGGCCTGATCACCTACATGCGAACCGATTCGACGCATCTGAGCGGCGAAGCCCTTCGCGAGGTGCGCGACTACATCGGCACCGCCTTCGGCGCGAAGTACCTGCCCGAGAAGCCCAACTTCTTCGGCAGCGCCAACAAGCAGGCCCAGGAGGCCCACGAGGCGATCCGGCCCACCGACGCCGCACGCACGCCGGAGTCGCTGCGCGGGTCGCTCAACGAGGACCAGTTCAAGCTCTATCGACTGATCTGGAGCCGCTTCGTCTCCTGTCAGATGGTGCCGGCGGAATGGGACGCCACCGCGGTGCTGCTCGAGCGCATCGATCCTGCAGGGGCGCCTGCCGGGGCGGTGCTTCGGGCCACCGGTCGCGTTCTCGTCTTCGACGGCTTCTACAAGGCCAGCGGACTGCCGGCCTCCGCCGACGAACCGACTCTTCCGCGGATGAGCGAGGGCGATCCCTTCGCGCCGTTCTCGATCGATCCCGAGCAGCGCTTCTCGAGCCCCCCGCCGCGCTACACCGAGGCCTCGCTGGTGAAGAAGCTCGAGGAGGAGGGAATCGGTCGCCCCTCGACCTACGCCGCCATCATCCGGGTGATCCAGGACCGCGGATACGTGGCCCAGGACGAGCGCCGTTTCCACGCCACCGACCTCGGCATGGTCGTGACCGAGAAGCTCATCGAGGGCTTTCCGCAGTTGATGGATGTCGGCTACACCCGGGAGATGGAGGCGGAGCTCGACAAGATCGAGGACGCTCACACCGACTGGGTCGACATGCTGAAGAAGTTCTACGGGCCGTTCCAGGATGCTCTGGGACACGCCTTCGAGAACATGTCGCACGCCAAGAGCGAGACCCAGCCGGCCCTCTTTGCGTGTCCGGTCTGCGGACGGCGCACCTGCTACCGATTCGGCAAGAACGGGCGATTCCTCTCCTGCACCGGCTATCCGGAGTGCACCTACGCGGCGCCGATCGATCGCCACGGCCGTCCGATGCTGCCGGAGCGCGTCGATCTGGTCTGCCCCGATGACGGCTCCGACATGGTGCTCCGCACCGGGCGCTTCGGACAGTTCCTCGCCAGCGTCAACTATCCCGAGACCCGCTTCGTCCTGAACGTCGACAAGAAGGGCAAGCTCAAGCTGCCCGCGCCGCCACCGGTGGTCACCGATCTCGCCTGCGAGAAGTGCGGCAAGCCGATGAACCTTCGCGCCGGCAAGCGCGGCCCGTGGCTGGGCTGCTCGGGATTCCCGAAGTGTCGCGGTCGCCTGGCGTGGACCAAGGTCGATGATGCCAAGCGGGCGGCGCTCGAGGCCGAGCTTGCCATTCACGAGAAGGCCCATCCGCAGATCGTCGTCACGCGACGAGACGGGCGCGTCGCTCCCGACGGCACGCCGCTGACCGATCTCGAGCTTCCCGGAGGCGTGCAGGAACTGACCATCCATCCCGAGGCGGCGAAGGAAGCACGCGTCGTGGCGTGATGCACGAGTAGGCGTCGATCGACCGGTCGCACTCGCACGGCGATTCTCCTTCCTCTACGCTTCGCCGCATGACCACTCCCGACCTCGCCGCGCCCAGTGCCGTCGGTCCGCGCCTCTCGGTCATGATGCTGCTCCAGTTCTTCCTCTGGGGCGCCTGGTTCGTCAGCACCGGGCCGTTCATGAACGCGTACGGGATGTCCGCGGGGATCAAGTGGGCGTACACCGTCGGACCCATCGCGGCGATTCTTTCCCCGCTCTTTCTCGGCATGGTGGCCGACCGCTTCTTCGCCAGCGAGCGGGTGCTCGGTCTGCTGCACATTCTCGGCGGCGCCCTTCTGGCGCTGGCCCCGATGGTCTTCCGCGCCACCAACGATCCGCTGGTGGTCGACGCCCTGGCCGCGGCCGCCCTGGTCAAGCCCGATGAGGCCATCGCCGCCGCCCTGGCCACGGTTCCTGCCGGCAGCAGCGGCGATGCGCTTCGCACTCTCCTCGAAAGCGGGAAGCTTCCGACCACCGAGTGGCTCCCCTTCGTGCTGGTCCTCCTGGCCCACATGCTCTGCTACATGCCGACGCTGGGCCTGACCAACACCGTCGCCTTCCACTCGATGAGCGAACCTGCGAAGCAGTTTCCGCTGGTGCGGGTCTTCGGCACGATCGGCTGGATCATCGCGGGCTTGCTCATCAGCCTCCTCGCCTTCGATCGGAGCGAGGGGCAGTACCTCCTGGCGGGCGCCTCCGG
Organism: uncultured Isosphaeraceae bacterium; assembly: GCA_964465255.1. Taxonomy (GTDB): domain Bacteria; phylum Planctomycetota; class Phycisphaerae; order Phycisphaerales; family SM1A02; genus CAYXKH01. Next base: position 8,921 of record CAYXKH010000049.1, on the reverse strand, counting down.
AGTTGTGCTGGGCCTCTACTGCTTCACGCTGCCGAACACGCCGCCGCCGGCGAAGGGACGTCCCTTCTCGGCGCGGAGCGCCCTCGGCCTCGACGCCCTCGCCCTGCTCCGCCGACCGGGGTTCGCGGTCTTCATGATGGCCTCGTTTCTGACCTGCATTCCGCTCGCGGCGTACTACGCCTTCGCCGGCACCTTCGTCGATGCCCAAGGCATCAACATGCCCACCGCCGCGATCATGTCCCGGGGGCAGATGTCGGAGATCTTCTTCATGCTGATCATGCCCTTCTGCTTCGCCCGACTCGGGGTGAAGTGGATGATGGCAATCGGCATGCTCGCCTGGGTGGTGCGCTACGCCCTCTTCACCTACGCGGCGCAGCTTCCACCCGGCGACGTCGAAGGCGCACTCCCGTGGCTCAGTTGGATCATGGGCGATCCGCGGCTGACCATGCCGATCTTCATCGGCATCCTGCTCCACGGCATCTGCTACGACTTCTTCTTCGTGACCGGCTTCATCTACGTCGATCGCGAATCGCCGCGTGAACTGCGGGCGTCGACCCAGGGGTTCCTGGTGCTGGTGACCCAGGGTCTCGGCATGCTGATCGGCGCCCAGGCCTCCGGATTCCTCTTCGAACGGGCCGCGGCCGAAGACGGTGGACGCAACTGGCAGTTCTTCTGGCTGGCCCCGATGTTCTTCGCCCTGGTGGTGCTGATCTTCTTCGTCGTCTCCTTCCACGATTCATCACGCCGCCCCGACCGCGCCCAGGCCTGAGGCGCTGTCCGGCATCGCCCACCATCACCCCGGGTCACCGGATGCCGATCGCCTGATGCAACGCACCGCCCAGCCATCGCCGAACCGACCGCCCGGTCGCCATCGGCTGCGCTGGCCGCCGCCGACGGAATCCTGGGACGTCCGCGCCGTATTGGAGCGAGCCGAGCGCACCGACCCGACGCTCGCCGCCGCGCATCTCGGCGCCGCACTGTTCTGGTGCGCCGCCGCGGGGCTCTCGCCGGCATTCAACTCGATCGCGTTCGCGGCCCTGATGGTGACCTCGCTCCTTCGACTCTGGTCGCTGCGATCGCTGGTCGGGACGCTCCTTCTCCATCCGGTGAGCCTGTCGCTTCTCGCGCTGACCGGGTGGCTCGTTCTGGGAGTGTTCTGGACCCCTGATCGGGAAGAGTGGTTCGACGAGGCCGGAGCGCTCCGAATCCTGCTCGTGCTGCCGGCGCTGTGGCCGCTGGTGCGCACTCGCGAGGCCCTGGCCTGGGCGATCGTCGTCGGCGTGAACATTCAGAATCTCTTTCAGTTGGCCCAGCACTTCGACCTCCTGGAACGGGACGCCTCCAACGTGATGCGGCACGCCGGCCTCGGAGGGCACCCCGGCCACGTCACCACCTGGGCCTGCGCGGCGCTCCTTCTGACCGTGGCCCTGGTCGGAGGACGATCGCTCTCGCGCAGCGCGGTCGCCGCCGTGGCCCTCTCGGCGGGACTTTCCATTCTCGGCGTGGTGCTGGCCGCAGGTCGAGCGCCGATCCTCGCGTTCGGTCCAGCGCTTCTCGTGACGCTTGGCTGCCTCGCCCTCTTCCACCGCGCTCGAATCCTGCGCTCGCGCTCGCTGCGCCCGGTCTTGGCGACGGCGGCCCTCTTCGTCGTGCTCGTCGGCGCCGTCGCCGCCCTTGGTGGCTGGTCGAGCCTCAACTGGCAGGTGAGCAGCCTCGGCTTCGGAGCGTCGCCGTCGGGCTCGGTCGGACAGCGGCTGGTGTGGTGGTCGGCGGCGCGGGAGCTCGCCCGCGAGCATCCGATCCGCGGCCTCGGCCTCGCCGGGTTCGAAGACGAGGTCGCTCGCACCAATGCGGTGATCAGCGCCATCGCCGGGTCCGGTGATCCTGCGGTCGCATCGCATCTGAAGGCCGCCCATCCGCACTCGGTCTATCTCGCCCTTCTCGTCGACGCCGGGGTCATCGGGCTCGCCCTCTTCGGCCTGACGATCATCGCCACCGCGACAAGCGCCCTGCGGGTTGCGCAGCGCGAGCCGCTGGGTGCAGCGCTTCTCGGGATCCTCGTCCTCTGGCTTCTCTGCGCCGCCTTCGAGTCGCTCCATCTCAACGGCAGCACGCTCGGACTCCTGGTCACCGTCATGGCCTTCGCGACCATGCCCGACATCGCCCGCTCGACGGCGAGAGGAGACTGACCGTGTGCGGCATCGCCGGGCTTCTTGATCCCACCGCGCGACTCGCCGACCCCGAGGCCGTGCTGAATGCGATGCAGCGCTGCCTGTCGCACCGCGGGCCCGACGACAGCGGGGTCTGGTTCGATCGCTCGCAGCGCGTCGGTCTGGCCCACCGACGACTCGCAATCGTCGATCTCTCTCCGCTCGGCCATCAGCCGATGAGTTCGGCCAGCGGTCGCTTCACCATCGTCTTCAACGGCGAGATCTACAACTTTCCAACACTCCGCGCCGAGCTCGAGTCGAGCGGTGCGCGCTTTCGAGGTCATTCCGACACCGAGGTGATGCTGGCCGCATTCGAGCGCTGGGGCATCGTCGAATCGACCGGGCGATTCGCGGGGATGTTCGCCTTCGCCCTCTGGGATCGAGAGACCCGGGCGCTCACCCTCGGGCGCGATCGCGTGGGCAAGAAACCCCTTTCCTTCGGCTGGATCGGACCGGTCTTCGCCTTCGCCTCGGAGCTCGGTTCATTTCGCGCCCTGCCCGACTTCACGCCCGAGGTCGATCGGGCGGCGCTGATCGGCTACCTGCGGCACTCCTGCGTTCCGGGTCCCCTTTCGATTCATCCGGCGCTTCGGAAGCTGCCGCCGGGATGCCTGGCCGCACTCGACGGCGCCGACCTCGCCTCGGGCGCTCGACCGCTCCCCGTCGAGACCGCGTACTGGTCGGCGCGCGCCGCCGTCTCGGCAGGACGGAGAGCGCCCTTCGCCGGCTCGCCGGAGCAGGCAGTCGATGCTCTCGATGCGGTGCTGGGCCCGGCGGTTGCGGAGCGGATGGTCGCGGATGTCCCGCTGGGAGCGTTTCTCTCGGGCGGAATCGACTCGTCGCTGGTCGTGGCACTCATGCAGGCCCAGTCGTCGCGGCCGGTGCGGACCTTCACCATCGGTTTCGAAGAAGCCAACTTCAACGAAGCGACTCATGCCCGCGCGGTCGCGGCCCATCTCGGGACCGAGCACACCGAGCTCGCGCTCACTCCGGGCGCGGCCCTCGACGTCGTCCCGCGGCTCTCGACGATCTTCGACGAGCCCTTCGCCGACTCCTCGCAGATCCCGACCTTCCTGGTCTCCTCGCTCGCCCGGCAGCACGTGACCGTGGCCCTCTCCGGCGACGGCGGTGACGAACTCTTCGGGGGCTACAACCGACATCGCTTCGGCGATCAGCTCTGGCGCTGGGCCGCGCCGCTGCCGCGTGCGGCCCGGCGGGGCACGGCGTCACTGCTGCGGGCGGTGCGTCCATCCACCTGGGACCGCGCCGCCGGAATCATCGCCACGCTCTCCCAGCGCAGACTGCCGCCGGCGGTTGGGGCCAAGGTCCACAAGCTGGCAACGCTGCTCTGCGCCCAATCGATCGGCGAGCTCTATCAGGGGTTCGTCTCGATCCATGATGATCCTGCGTCCCTGGTCGTGGGCGGCGCCGCGACGACGCGATCGCTTGAGGAGAGCCACGCCAGGACCGATGAGCGTGCCCTGGAGGCGCGGGCGCGGGAGTCGCTGATGTTGGAGGCACCGCTCGAAATGATGCTGCTCGATCTCGAGCGCTACCTCGTCGACGACATCCTCGTCAAGGTCGATCGAGCGTCGATGGCGGTGAGTCTCGAGGCTCGGGCTCCGCTTCTCGACCACCGCGTGGTCGAGTTCGCCTGGACCCTTCCGCGTACCCTGCGCATCCGGAACGGGGTGGGCAAGTGGCCGCTTCGGGAACTGCTGTCGCGGCATGTGCCGCGAGCGCTCTTCGAGCGTCCCAAGCAGGGCTTCGGGGTGCCGATGGCCAAGTGGCTGGCAGGGCCGCTTCGCCCCTGGGCCGAGGCCCTGTTGAGCGAGACGGCGCTGCGGCAGGACGGCATGCTCGAGATCGCTCCGGTCCGGAAGCTCTGGAGCGAGTTCCTCGCCGGCCGCACCGATCGGTGGGAGATCCTCTGGGCCCTCGCCTGCTACCGGCAATGGGCCGATGCGTGGCGTTCGGGCGTGCCCCGCACGCCGTGAACCGCCGCCGCGAGCCCGCTCCATATACTCGCGACCGATGAACGCTCCTGACGCACACGCTCCAACGACCCGCCGCCCGACCCGACAGATCGTCGTCGGAGACGATCGCGTCGGTCGAATTCGAATCGGCGGCGACGCCCCGGTCGCGGTCCAGACCATGACCGCCGGATACACCTGGGACATCGACGCCTGCGTGGCCGAGATCAACCGCTACGCCGACGCCGGTGTCGACATCGTCCGCGTGGCGGTGCCGGAGCGCAAGGACACCGAGGCCCTCAAGGAGATCATCAATCAGGTGCGGGTTCCGATCGTGGCGGATGTCCACTTCCACTACAAGCGGGCTCTGGAAGCCATTGAAGCCGGCGTCCACAAGATCCGTCTGAATCCCGGCAACATCACCGATCGAGACCAGGTCAATGCGGTCATCGATGCCTGCAAGGAGCGCGGCATTCCCATCCGCGTGGGCGTCAACGAAGGCTCGATCATCGAGCGCCGCGACAAGCAGCGCCGCGCCGAAGAACTCGGCAAGTACTTCGCGGAGCATCGCTCCGGCCACCTGCTGGCCCTGATGATCGCCAAGCTCGAGGAGTACATGGAGATCTTCGAGGCTCGCGACTTTCACGACGTGGCCATCAGCGCCAAGTCGATGGATGCGCGGCTGGTGATCGACATCTACACCGAGATCTCGAAGCGCTTCGACTATCCGCTCCATCTTGGCGTGACTCACGCCGGACCCAAGTCGACCGGTGCAATCCGCAGCGTCGTGGCCCTCGGCGCCCTGCTCTCGCAGGGAATCGGCGACACCGTCCGCATCTCCTATGCGAGCGATCACATCGACGAGGTGAAGGACGCCCTCGAGATGCTCTACTGCCTCGGGCTGCGCACTCGCCAGGGCGTCGAGCTCATCGCCTGTCCGACCTGTGGGCGCATCCAGGTCGATCTGTTCACGCTCGTCCAGGAGGTGCAGCGCACGCTCGAGAAGGAGATCACCCTCCCGATCAAGGTGGCGGTGATGGGCTGCGTGGTGAACGGGCCCGGCGAGGCCGAGGGCGCCGATGTGGCCGTCTTCGCCGGCGATCGCCGCGGGATCATCTACGTGCAGGGCGAGCGGGTCGCGAACGTCCCCGAGGAGGAGATCCTGCCGCGGCTCCTCGAAGAGTGTCGGACCTTCGAGGCCCGCGTGAAGCGGGGCGAAGCCAAGCTCGGCGAGAAGGTGGTCGAGATCGTGCCCCCGGACCCCATCGGCGAACTCGGCAGCGGCGCCGCCAAGATCGCGGCCGGGCTGGTGGAGAGAGTGACGGTCGGCGGGAATTGAGCCGTCGACGTCGCTGAGCTTGGGGCCGGAGCAGGGAGCAGCAATGGGTTGCACGATTGGATGCGTGCGCGGGGTGGTGTGACCGCGCGCAGCCCACGCTCCCAATCGTGCAACCCACTGCAATCCTTCCTGCTCCCTGCTCCCTATCTTCACTATTTCGCTAAGTTCTTTCCCCTCAAGTACTTCACGGTGCTCGGCTCGACCGCTATGCTGGCCCGGCGGCCGTGCCCAGCTCACCCGCGTCGCCGCCCGAGGAACTCACTCATGAATCGACCCGTCGCCCCGCCCGTCCGCCGCGGCTTCACGCTTGTCGAGATACTCGTCGTGATCGGCATCATCGCCCTGCTGCTGGGCATCCTGCTGGTCGGTCTGCGAAGCGCCTTCGGCACCGCCAACAAGACCCGCGAGCTCAGCAGTCTTCGACAGGTCTTCTACGCCTGGAACATGTACTCGAGCGGAAGCGACGATTACGTCCTCCCGGGATATCTCGATGAGAACACCCAGGACAAGTGGAACGTCGACTTCAAGGACATCCAGGGCAACGATCTGATCCCGGCGAACGCGGCGCCGTGGTCGTGGCGACTCGCCGGCTACACCGACAACTCCTGGGACCTGATGGTCGGCTATCGCCAGGACTTCGATGAAGACCTCGCCACGGTGCCGCTCGACATCGTCGCCAACGAACCGGCCTTCGGCTACAACGCCTTCTACATGGGCGGCTGGTGGGAGACACCCACGATGGCCGACAACCCCATGGCCCGCTTCGACAATCTGCCCGCTCCGTACAACAAGGGCATCATCTGTCGGTCGCAGGGCAACATCGATCGCCCCGACCAGCAGTTGGTCTTCGCCGCGTCCACGGTTCGCGCCAGCGGCCTGTACGAAAACACGGAGAACACCCTCGTGCCCGGCGCCCACTGGGTGGTGCCGCCGTTTCTCGGGGCCACCGAAGTGTGGGACGTCGGCTTTGGCGGATCACCGACGATGGACGTCTTCGCAGCGGAGGGCGTCCCGCTCAACCGCTACACCTCCGCCGTTGGCGCCGTGACCGCCGACGGGGCCACCCAGAGCATCTCGGTCGACGCCCTGAAGGACATGCGCCGCTGGGTGAACGGGGCGGATGCGAAGAACTGGCAGCACGTGGATTGAGCGCTCGGTTCGGCCCTCCGGGCGCGGGATGCCGC
>CAYXKH010000049.1:0-2115 GCA_964465255.1 uncultured Isosphaeraceae bacterium | reverse complement strand
CTGGTGCTCGGCGGTCCAAGGGGGCGATGCGACACGATCCCGTCGCTGTCGCGAGCACGCTCCCGCTCGCTGCGCTCGCGAGGGCCGCGGCACCCGCGGCGCAGCCCACCCGCCACCCCGCGGACCACGCACCGGACAGTGAATACGAGTCGTCGACGGGTACGGATGGTGCCCCCAAGAAGCTCTGGCCGAGCTGGTGCTCGGCGGTCCAAGGGGGCGATGCGACACGATCCCGTCGCTGTCGCGAGGGCAGCGGCACCCGCGGCGCAGCCCACCCGCCAGCCCGCGGACCACGCACCGGACAGTGAATACGAGTCGTCGACGGGTACGGATGGTGCCCCCAAGAAGCTCTGGCCGAGCTGGTGCTCGGCGGTCCAAGGGGGCGATGCGACACGATCCCGTCGCTGTCGCGAGCACGCTCCCGCCACCCCGCGCACGCTGCAAATCGTGCAACCCCCTGCGGCTCCCTGCTCCCTGCTCCCTGCTCCCTGGCCTCCTACCTCCTCTTCCCTTGAAGCAGGACCCACCTTCATCCCGCCGTGGGCTGCTCCCTGCTCCCTGGCCTCCTACCTCCTCTTCCCCGCCTCCAGCATCTTCCGAATCTGCTTCCGCATCATCGCCAGGTCGGTGTCGGAGACTCCTGACTTGTCGAGATCGACCTCGATGGCGGTGATCCACTCGACGCCGGCGGGCTCGTATCCGAAGCGATCGCGCAGTCGCTCGACCAAGTCAGGAATGTGGGCGGCGCCGTAGAAGATGGCGACGTCCTTGGGATCCTCGCGCTCGAGCAGCGTGGCGAGACGGTCGATGACCACGGCGTTGCGATCGTCGAGGATCACCTCCATCATTCCTGGCGCCATGCCGGCGGCGCCGGCGTCCTTGATTCCGTCGATTGAGAGCAGCTCGATCATCATCACCTGCACCATGGCCCGGATCGATCCTCCCGTCAGGCCGTCGGCGAATCGGACGAGTCCGAGCAGGAGCTTGACCATCCGCGCCGAGAACGACGTGCCGGCGAGGGTGCCGAGAAAGCCTCCCGCGTCGACGCCACGGGCCTTGAGCGCCGCGTCGAGCTCCGCCGAGTCCATGTCGGCGAGGCGCCAGTTGGGCTTCGAATAGTCGATTGCCCGAAGCTGGAAGGCCAGTCCGAGGGCATCGGCGAGATCGGCCTGAAGCCCCTCGTCCTCGAGTCCCGAGGCGACCGGTCGCTTCAGGGTGATGTCGCCATCGACGCCCTTGCCGCCCTCCGCACCGTCGGCGCCACGCGAGGTCAGGACGAAGTCGATGGGCGAACCGTCGCTGTCGAATCGCGGCTCGTAGAAGAGCGGACGCCCCCACGCGTCGGTCGAGAGCACCGGCATCACCTGCACGAAGCGCGAGTCGATGGGACGCAGCATCGGACCGAGCTCGGCAAGCGTCGGCGGAAGGGCCTTGCTGCGCCGTCGCAGCCGTTCGAGAGACTCGGCGACCACGGCCATGCGCGAACGGGTGAGCGTCGCTCGAGCGTCATCGCTTCCCTCGACCGGCACGTTGGCGGCGCCATCGAGGGCGGGGGGATCGCGGAGCTCCATCGGAAATCCCGCGGGCATCACCGACTCGTAGAGGACCACCTCGTGAGTGTCGAGGATTCCCTGCATCGCCTCGTACATCGCAGGGTTTCCGATGTGGGCGACACCCATCAGCGTCAGCGGCGGGACGCCTTCACCCGCGGAGGTGAGCCGAATCGTCGCCAGTTCGAGTCGCGCCAGTCGACCAGGTCCCTGCCGTCTGCGGGTCGCGGTGATCGCCTCCCTTTCCGGCCCCCCTGCCGGCCCCCCTGCCGCAACCCCGGCAGCGCCTCCCGCCGCAACCCCTGCCGCAATGTGGACCTTCGCGGCAGGCTCCCGCACCCCGGACTCCGAGAACTTCGCCGTCGAGGCGAAGATCGCCACCTCGCCGCTTCCGTCGCGAATCGATGCCGCCAACGCAGGATGGCTGCCGATGATCGCCAGGGCCCGATCGGGGCCGAGCACGCACGCCGCGGTCGCCAGCGCATCCGCAGTGGTCGCATCGGAGGCGATGACCGCGGCGCTGACACCGTTGGTCAGGCCGAGGCCGGTGCGCGGATCGACGATG
>CAYXKH010000048.1:3047-16712 GCA_964465255.1 uncultured Isosphaeraceae bacterium | reverse complement strand
CCGCCCGGTGCCAGGTCGCTTGGGATCGGCTCATCAGATCGGCCCGTCTGTCCAACCTTCTGACCCTTTGGAGTTTCGAATGAATCGTCTCGTTGCCCTCGCGGCGCTCGGCAGTTCGCTGGTCGTGACCAGCCTGTTTGCGCAGATCACGCCTCCTTCAGCACCGGCCGCGGCGCCTCCGCCGGCCCCGGCAGATGCACCGGCGGCTCCAGCCGCTGGTCTCGACGCCGCGTTCACCGCCGACAACCGAAGCGAAGCTTCGGTCAAGGCCGCCACCGAACTGCTCAGCAAGGTGGCCGAGTCGTACCGCAAGGCGGCGACGATCAGCGACACCGTGAAGATCGAAGTGGTGACCCCGATGGGTCCCCAGAACGAGCAGCTCTCGGTCGACTTCGGCAACGACCGCGACCTGCGCATCAACCTGCCGGGCATGACCATCACCAGTGTCGACAAGATGGTCTACGTCGAAGCCGAGCAGTTCGACGGCCGCTTCGTCGGCGTTCCGATCAAGAATGACAGCGTCATCGAGACCTTGGGCAGCGTCGCCGAAGGCTTCAGCCTTCCGCTGCCGCACCTCGACTTCCGCTTCGGCAAGGAGTCGACCGACTGGATGCGCGGCCTCTCCGCCGGCTCGCTCGAGAACCTCAAGGTCGCCGGCCACCGCACCAACGAGGCCGGTCAGGACGAAGTTCTGCTGACCGCCGACAACGGCAAGGCCCTCGCGACCATCAATGCCACCAGCCGTCTGCTCGACAAGCTGGCCGTCGACTTCGCTCCCGCCGGCGCGCCTCCGGGAATGACCGTCACCGTCGGCTTCGCCTTCGCGCCGGTCGTCGCCGACGCCCTTGCCAAGCCGATTGTCTTCGAGAAGGGCGACCGCAAGATGGTCGAGACCTTCGAATCGCTCATGTCCAAGCTTCAGGTGGGCGATCCCGCTCCGACCTTCGAGCTCAAGGACGACGCCGGCGGCACCGTCAAGCTCGCCGACCTCAAGGGTCAGGTCGTGGTGCTCGACCTCTGGGCCACCTGGTGCGGACCGTGCCGCAAGGGTCTGCCGCTGGTCGACGAGTTCGCCAAGTGGGCGGTCGAGAACAAGAAGGACATCAAGGTCTTCGGCGTCAACGTCTGGGAGAACAACCAGCAGGGCGCCCCGATGTCGGTCGAGGACCGGACCCGGAAGGCCGTCGAGTTCTGGAGCAAGCAGGCGTTCTCCTTCCGCACGCTCATCGACACTGAGGAGAAGGTTGCGAGCGACTACAGCCCCAACGGCATTCCGACCACCTACGTGATCGATACCGAGGGCAAGATTGCGCACATTCACAGCGGATTCGATCCCGAGACGGTGAAGAAGCTCCAGACCGAGTCCGAGGCCCTGCTCGGCGCCGCCAAGGGTCAGGGCTGAATTCGATCCGTGGTGATGGGAGGCGTGGGGTTTCGCCCCGCGCCCCGCACCTGACTGATCGACAGACGACGATCGGGGACGCCGGAACTGATCCGGCGTCCCTGTTTCATTCGAGAGGCGCCTCGCGGTTCACGTCTCGATTCCACCTCGACGTAGCATCTCGCCGCTTCGCTTCTCGGCGAGCCTTCCGCTCGCCATTCCGACGAGGTCACGCATGCGGCTCTCACATCTGTCTGTCGTCGCTCTCCTCGCCCCGACGGTCGGCGCAGCCCTCTGGCTGTCGCTCGCCTCGCCGAGCTGGGCCTTCGCGCCGCAGGCGGGGGATCAGGCGCCGCCCGCCAATCCCGCGCCCTTGGCGGATCCCTTGGCCGATCCGGTTGCCGATCCCGCTGCCGCAAGAGCCTTCGCCGAGTTTCTCGAAGCCTTCCGCAAGCACCCGTTCATGGAGGGCACAAGCTCGGTCAAGATCGAACTCGCCGAAGGGGACGCTGCCGGCGTGGCCGACGAGGTCGAGGCCAGGCTTCTCCTGGGCACCATCGACGACACGCGCCGGGCTCGAGTGTCGCTGCGCGACTTCGAAGTCTGGCTCGGGGACGGACATCTCTCCGCACTTCACAAGAGCAACGGGGAGGCCTACTACCGCATCTCGGATGACGAGTCGCCCTTCTACGTGCTCTTCACCGCCTTCATGGATCTGCCCTTCCCCGATCTGGCTCTGGTCTTCGGCGAACCGGATCCGACCGAGACGGTGATGCAGCTCCATCCCCGCACTCCGGATGTCGTGCCGGTCGCGGTGACCAACGCCACCGTCGATGGCGCCGAACGCCGCACGATCGAGTTCAAGGCCCCGGGGCAGAGCTTCTCGCTGGTGTTCGATCCGGTGCGGAACCTGCCGATCTCGGCGGTGGCCACGATCAGCTCCGGACCGCTCGTCCCCGCGGGCACCGCGATGCGCTACGTGCACACCTTCACGTACACGATCCCCGAGACAGCGCCAGCGGCCAGCGAGCTCGTCTTCGAGCCAGGGCAGAAGCAGCGAGTCGATCTCCTGGCGGCGCTTCCGAAGGCGCCACCTCCGCCGCCGCCGGGCGAGGATGGTCGCCCGCAGTCGCCGCTGGTGGGTTCACCCGTGCCTGACCTCACGATGCCGCTCCTCGAGGGCGGGACCGTCAAGCTTGGCGAGCTTCGTGGCAAGGTGATCGTCCTCGACTTCTGGGCGACCTGGTGCGGGCCCTGCCGCGCGGCCATGCCGGCCCTCCACGAAGTTGCCGCGGCCTTCCGCGACGAGCAGGCGCCGGTCTCGATCTACACCATCAACGTCTCCGAGAAGGAGAACGAGCTCGAGAAGCGCCGAGCGCTGATCAACGACTTCTGGAGCGGCAACAAGTACACCCTGCCGGTGGCGCTCGATCTCGACGGCGAAGCCAACAAGCGCTTCCAGATCGCCGGCATTCCAACGACCGTGATCGTGCGTTCCGACGGAATCGTGCACTCGGTGCATGTCGGATTCCGCCGCGAGGCCCTGGAGAAGGGGATTCGCGACGCCATCGCCTCGCTCGAGGCTCCGCCCGCGGGCGATGACACGGCAGGCGAGACGAAGTGAGGCTCCCGGTTCTCGACAGCAACCGCCCTGGGGCCGGGGGGGCGAGCTCGGCGCATGCTCAGCATGCCCTGCATGATCAGCATGATCAGCATGATCAGCATGATCAGAATGCTCCGCTCGCCGCACTGGCCCGCGACCTCGCCGCGGGTGTGAATGGCGACGTGCGTTTCGGTCTCCACGATCGGATGCTCTACTCGACCGACGCCAGCCTCTATCAGGTCGAACCGCTCGGCGTGGTCATCCCGCGGTCGGTCGACGCCGGCATCGAAGCCCTGCGCATCGCGGCGGCCCACGGGGTCGCCGTGCTGCCGCGCGGCGGAGGCACGGCCCTTGCGGGGCAGACGGTGAATCGAGCTCTGGTCGTCGACTTCTCCGCGCACTGCCGCCGCGTCCACAGCTTCGAGCCCCGCGGGGCGAACGGCGCGCCGACGGTGGGCGTCGAGCCGGGCGTGGTCCTCGACCAGCTCAACGCCGAGATGGCCCCGCACGGCGTGATGTTCGGCCCCGATGTCGCCACCAGTTCCCACGCGACCCTCGGCGGCATGATCGGCAACAACTCCGCAGGCGCATGGTCGATCCTCTACGGCCGCACCGTCGAGCACCTGCTCGGAATGGATGTGGTGCTGGCCGATGGCAGGCGCCTTCGCTTCGACGAAGGCGCCGGCGAGCGCGACCGCGAAGTGGGGGAGATCACCCGGCGCGTGGCCGAGGTGGTGGGTCGACTGGCGCCGGAGATCCGTCGCCGCTTTCCGAAGATCAAGCGCCATGTCGATGGGTACAACCTCGATCTGGTCCTCGACGCAATCGAGCGATCAACGCCGGGCACCTTTGACCGGGTGAATCTTGCCAAACTCGTCTGCGGCAGCGAGGGAACGCTGGCGACCGTGGTCGACGCGACCCTTGGGCTCGTGCCGCGACCGAAGAGCCGCGGTCTGGCCATCGTCGGCTACGCCACCGTCGATGACGCCCTGAACACGTTGAAGCCGATCCTCGCCACCGACCCGGCGGCAGTCGAACTCGTCGACGACGTGGTCATCTCGATGGCCCTCGCCAACGCCGAGTACCGCCGCTACGTGGAGATCATGCCGCAGCCGCGCGAAGGAGCGCTCGGGGCGGTGCTCTACGTCGAGTACTTCGCCGACGACGCCGCCACCATTCAGTCTCGCTTCGCCGCCCTGCGCGAGCTCCTGCCGCACTGCGCCATCGCCGCCCACAGCGACGCGGCGGCGATGGCCGCGGCGTGGAAGCTGCGCAAGGCCGGCGAGCCGCTCCTCCACGGCGTGCCGGGACTGCGAAAGCCGATCACCTTCGTCGAGGACACTGCGGTCGATCCGCTCCGACTGCCGGAGTTCGTGCGCGAGTTCCGGGCCATCGTCGAGAAGCATGGCACGACTGCCGCCTATTACGCCCACGCCTCGGTCGGCTGCCTGCACATCCGGCCGCTGATCTGCCTGCGCGATGCCCACGATCTCGAAGTGATGCAGTCGATTGCCGGCGAGATCGCCGATCTGGTGAGCCGCTACGACGGGGCCCTCTCCGGCGAGCACGGTGACGGTCGGGTGCGTTCGCCCTTCCTCGAGCGCTACTTCGGGCGCGAACTCTGCGATGGGTTCCGCGAGATCAAGGCGATCTTCGATCCGAAGGGACGGATGAACCCGGGCAACATCGTCGCCCCGGACCCGATGGTCAGTCACCTGCGAGTGCGACCGCACGAGTCGTTCGTGCGCGTGCCGGAGACCGCGACGCACTTTCGCTACGAGCGCGAACACGGCTTCGACCACGCGGTCGACATGTGCAACGGCGCCGGCATCTGTCGTCGCCTCACGCCCGGCGGCACCATGTGCCCGAGCTACCGCGTGCTCCTCGACGAGCGCCATGCCACCCGCGGCCGCGGCAACGCCCTGCGACTGGCAATCTCGGGGCAGCTCTCGCCCCGCTCGACTGCCGGAGCCTCACCCTCCTGGAGCGACCCGGAGACACTCGAGACGCTTCGTCTCTGCCTCTCCTGCAAGGCCTGCAAGACCGAGTGCCCAAGCAATGTCGACATCAGCAAGCTGAAGGCGGAGTATCTGGCCCAGCATCACCAGGCCCGCGGCGGGCCACCGCTGGCGGCACGGGTCTTCGCCGGTGTGCGCTCCCTCAATCGGGTCGGTTCGGCGTGTGCGCCGCTGGCCAACGCAGTCAACGGCACCGCCGCCATGCGCTGGCTGGCGAGCGGGCTCATCGGCTTCGACTCGCGGCGATCGATCCCGCGATTCGGTCGATCGCTGCATGCCTGGATGCGGTCGCACTCCGCAGGATCGAACAGTTCCGACTCGCGCTCGCGCGGCACTCGCGGCACGCTCGCCACTCGCCAAGCCGGCGAACGGCCCACGGTCCTTCTCTTTCCCGACTGCTTCACGGTCTACAACGAACCGCACATCGGCCGCGCCGCGATCCAGTCGCTCGAGGCGCTCGGGTACCACGTGGTGCTTCCCGATGAATCGAGTGGCGTCGGGTGCTGCGGTCGCAGCGCAATCAGCGTCGGCATGCTCGATGCCGCGGCGACGATGGTGGGGCGCACTTCCCGCAGCCTGCTGGAGCTCGCCGAGCGGCACCGCGCCGTCGCCATCGTCGGATGCGAGCCGAGCTGCGTCTCGGCGATCAAGGACGAGTGGCTCGAGCTCAGATTGAAAAGCTCCGACCCATCGGTTGCGGCGCTGCGCGATCTGGCCGCGAAGACCATGCTGGTCGAAGAGTTCATCGATCGGGCCTGGGACTCGCATCCCGCGCCGCCGTCGCGACTCCTTGGCGGGGCCGTGATCGAGGCGCCGGTCCTCCTGCATGCCCACTGTCACCAGAAGGCCTTGTGGGGCGCGGAGACGTCGGCGCGGCTCCTGCGGCGCCTGGCCGGAAGCAATCTCTCGGTGCTCGCGACCGGATGCTGCGGCATGGCCGGATCATTCGGCTACATGAAGGATCGCTACGACCTGTCGATGGCCATTGGCGAGCAGGAGCTCTTTCCGGCGGTTCGCTCGGCGCCCGTGGGCGCCTCGATCTGCGCTCCGGGGACGAGCTGCCGACATCAGATCCACGACGGCACCGGGGCCACCGCCCTGCATCCCATCGAACTCTTCGCCCGGGCCGTGTCCGGCGGCTGAGGTCGCGTCATTCCCGTCCCGCGGCCCAGCGAAGGCCACCGAGCACGTGATCGATGAAGCGCTGATCGCGCCAGACTTCGGGTCGATGGCCCAGGGCGGTGTAGAACACCCGTCCCTTTCCGGCGAGCCTGGTCCAGGCCAACGGGTAGGCTCGCGCCGGATCGACGTCATGAGTCACGCTGGTGGTGTCGAGGGACATCAGCGTGAACCGCTCCGGATTCAACTGCTTGAACTGGTAGATCTCGTCGGTGATCTCGAAGCGATCCCGGGTGGTGCCGTCGGCCTGCTTCTCGGCGAGATGGCGGGTGGCCGGATGGCGCGGATCGTCGAGCACGATCCCGACCTTCTCGTGCCACGGATGACCGTCGAACTCGCCGCCGATCATGGCCACGAACCAGGGCCAGTCATGGAAGGTGTCGCTGGCCGAGTGAATGCCGACGACGCCACCCCCGCGCTCGAGGAACTCCATGAATGCCTTCTTCTGGGCCTCGCTCATCGGCAGCGTGCCGGAGGTGTAGAGCACGATGACGTCGAGCGTTGACATCACCTGGGGCGTGAGGTCGGCGATGTCGTCGCTCACCGTGACCTCGAGCCAGTCGAGTTCTCCGCCGAGCCTGGTGAAGATCTCGCGGGTCTCGGGCAGGACCTCGTGGCGGAACCCTGCCGAATGGGTGGAGTAGAAGGCTCGAACGAGCTTCACCGGCGCCGCCGGTGTGGACCCGCGAGGAGCACCGTCCCGCGCCGTCGGCGCCGCCGGGCGCGACCCCGCGGCCGCCAGCGCCGCGAAGGCGGTGGCGACGAGGAGAGCGATGCGGATCAGGCGGCTTCGCCGAGGCGGCGACGTCCAGTCAGTTCGAGACGTGAGCATGGCCGGAGGGTAGAGGGGGAGTGGATGGAGCGGCGGTGCCAGCATGGGGTCGAAGTCGAGGCTTCGTCGCTCGCGCCCGTTGACAAAGCCGATCGCCTGAAGAGCCGGTCAGCTCGGTACCGGCAGGCTGCCAGCGCCGACCGGCGCCGACCGGCGCCGAGCGGCACAGACTCGAAGCACGCGAGAGGCCAGCCTCGCACACCTCCGCGCCTCGATACTCTCTCACGATCCCCGCTCATTCCGATCGCGCAACCCGTCACGCCCCTCCAGCCCCATCGAGCAGTCATGCTTCTGGTGCTCGCCATTCTCTCCAACCTGATCAGTCTCGGCGTGGCGCTGATGCTGCTCGTCCTGCTGCTGGCCTCGGGCGGAAACAGCTCGCCGAAGCAGATCACCCAGCTCCGCATCCTCATCTGGAGCGTCATCGCCCTGGTGGTGATCTCCCTCGTCGCCTCGATCTGGACCTTCGTCAAGCGGCGCTACGGCATCGCCGCGGGCGTTGGCATCGTTCCGGCCGTCGGCTGCATCGTGCTCCTCATCTGGATGCTCGTGACGCAGTGGTGAGGACGGACCATGGACCAGGAGTTCTGGCCGCGCGGGCACGAGGACGGTCGAAGGTCAATGGAGCGAAAGGGGCCGGTGCCCTGAAGCACCGGCCCCTCGTTCCTTGATGACGCCGCTCGAAGGCGGCGATGATCACATGATCAGACCGTCCACGCGTTGAGCAGGTCGCCGAGGTCGGCGCCGTCGACGATGCCATCCTGATTGAGATCGCCCAGGCCATTCGTTCCCCAGTTGAGGAGCAGGATGCCGAGGTCACCACCATTCACCACGCCGTCCCCGTTGAGATCTCCCAGGACCAGTGGTCCCGTGGGAACGAGGACCTGCACGTGATCGAGTTCGAAGGCGCGGTTCGAGGTGACCCGCACCTTGCCGAGGCCGCGGGGGTGCTCGATGCCGATGAACCGATCCTCGTCGGTCGTGCCGTTGGAGAAGTTGTCGCCGAGCGAATAGAAGGTCTTCAGGCCGACGATGTTGCCCACGCCGTCGAGGGCCTCCAGCGTGACGTTGGAGACACCCACGCCACCGTCGGTCCAGACGAGGCCGAATGCGGTCGGAAGAACGCCGTTGAGCTCGTTGGGGTTGAAGGTCGCTTCGAACGCGCCGGGAAGGAGGACGAGCATCGAATGTCCGGCGTTCCCGTTGCCGTCGATGACGCCGTCATCGCCATCGACCGAGTCGGTGAAGCTGCTCGGGTCGACGATCTGGCTGAAGATGGCGGTGGTGCCGGGAATGGCGTCGAACACGCCGTCTTCTGCATCTTCGAGGTAGAGGATCCGTGCGTCGTCACCAGCACCGAAGGGCGAGTCCTTGGCGCCGAAGTACGGGAACGGGCCGAGAAACGGGTCTTCCGGCGGGTTCGGCAGGTTGTACTGAATGTGGTCGTACTCGATCGTTCCGGGCGAGAGTTCGATTCGGCTGATGCCGCCGGCCGCGGTGAGGCCGATGAAGCGATCCTCGGAGGTCGCCGTGCCAGGAAGGTTGCTGAACATCGGCTCATAGGTGCGCTGACCGATGAACTGGCCCCCGGGTCCGAACGCCGAGATCGTGATGCGTCGATTCGCACTCAGCGAGTCGGTCGCGACGATCCCGAAGATCGTCGGAAGTCCACCAAGTGCGCCGCTGTCGAAGGTGATCGAGGTGATCGGATTCGTCCCGGTGTAGATCGAGTGTCCATCGGTTCCAGCGCCGTCGATCACGCTGTCGTCCCCATCCACCGAGTCGGTGACGGCGGAGGGATTCACGATGGTCGTGAAGTCGGCGCTCATTCCGGGCGTATTGGAGACGCCATCCTCGAAGTCTTCGAGGACATACGAGTAGCCGATGCCGCTGATGTCGAAGGGAGAATCCTGGGCGCTGAAGTACTGGGCCGCGTTCTGGAACGCGGCCGTGCCCGCCGTCGGCAGGGCGAACTGGAGGTGATCGACCTCCATGGTGCCGAGGAGCGCACTCACCGCGTAGCCCGAGATTCCCTCCGGAAGGGTGATCCCGATGAAGAAGTCATCGGCCACCGCACCGTTCGGAGCCGCAGGGAATGAGAAGGTCTGAGCCCCTTCGAAGAGGCCGGTGGGACCCAGCACCGTCACCGTGATCGACGCGTTCGACCCGGTGCTCGTCACCACGAACCCAACCTCGGTAGGAAGTCCACCGAGGGTTGCCGAGCTGAAGTTGACATTGAAGATCTGGTTCGCGGGAACCAGCCACGAATGGCCTCCGATCCCGGAGCCGTTGACCGCTCCGTCGTCCCCGTCGACCGAGTCGGTCGTGGCCGAGGGCGGATTGATCGCACCGACCGAGAGCACGGTGCCGGGGAGGTTGTTGACGCCATCCTCAAAGGTCTCGAGCACCGCGGTCAGTCCAAGGGAACTGAGATTGAGCGGGCTGTCTGATGGGCTGGAGTAGAGCGTGGGACCGACGAAGGTCGTCGCGTGAGCGACCGCCGTGAGGCTGGTGACGAACGTGATCGCCGTTGCGATCTGGTTGATGCAGCAAGTCTTTCTCATTCTGTTCTCCTTGAATCTCGCCCTTTCACGGGCGACAGACCCCGGGGGCCCGGCACAAGCTTGGGCCGCCACTCGGATGGAGGGGGTCTGTCAGTGGCAAGACCGTAGGGACGAGGGGGGTTGCGCACGGCACGGAATGTCGCGTGACACGAGCCGACGCCTCGCGACGCCCGCCTCTGCTCGCAGGACCGTCCACGATCGTCCGCCGCCAGCGTCATCAGAACGCTCATGCACGCCGCAACAGCGCTGATCACGCTCCGCGCACGGGAGGCGTTGGCGTCGGGCCAGTTCCGTCGGGACTGCTCTTTGGAGAAACGGCGCCGCCATCGGCACCTTCGCGGGTTCGCAGCGTGCCGAGCGCGGCGGGGAGCTCGATTCCCGCCTGCTGCGCCAGCTCGTGCAGACGCGGCAGACTGCCGATCAGGCCTGAGATGAAGTCAGCGGTGGCGTTGCGCCCGGTGCTGGCATTCGTGCCCTGGTCCCAGACGGTGATCTTGTCGATCTTGAGGCCTTGCACGGCCTTGACCTGCTGTTCGACGAGCTTGGGCAACTGTTCGATCAGGAGCAGCGTCGGTCCCACCGCAGGATCGCTGCCGGCGGCCTGAATGAGTTTGCGATAGCCCTCGGCCTTGGCCTCCATGACCATCTGCACGCCCTTCGCCTCCGCCTCGTACCTGACCAGCGTGGCATCGGCTTCACCCTTGGCCTCGCGGCGACGCTTCTCGGCCTCCGCCTCTGCGGCAATCTCGATGCGCTGCTTTTCGATCTCCTGCGGTGCCAGTTCGTCCTTCGACAACTGCGCAACGGCCTGTTCTCGCTGGGCCACGAGCACCGCCTCGGCAGACTTGGCGGCCGCGGTTTCCGAGCGGCGCCGGGCTTCGGCCTGCACTTCCGCCAATGCTGCATGGCTCTCGGCCATGCGCTGCTTGGCCGCGTTCTCGCCGAGCACCGCCTGAGCTTCCGCCTCCGCCACGCGAATGCGCTGTTCCTGCATCGCCTGCTTCTGGGCCACAGCCGTCTCGGCCGCCCGCTGCGACTGCGTGATCTCGCGGTCGCGCTGGCTCTGCGCCTCGCCCTGCACGGCCTGCGCTTCGAGCGCCGCAACCGCGACACGCTGCTTCTGCTCGGCAAGCTTCTGGCCCTCCGCGGAGGCGGCGCGCTCGGCGGAGACGCGCACTTCCATGTCACGCACGGCGGCTGCCTGACCGGTGGCGCCTTCGCGATCCGCTTCGGCAACCTCCACCTTGGCGCGGTTGATGGCGTCGGCCGCAGCCCGCTTGCCGATGGCCTGGATGTACCCCGACTCGTCGGTGATGTCGCGGATGTTCACGTTGATCAGTTCGAGCCCGATCTTGTTGACCTCCTCGGCGACATTCTGGTTGATCAGGTGCATGAACTTCTCGCGGTCCTTGTTGATCTCCTCGATCGACATGGTCGCGATGACCAGGCGAAGCTGGCCCAGAATGATGTCCTGAGCCTGGTCTCGAATGACCTGCGTCTCGAGGGTGAGCAGGCGCTCGGCGGCGTTCTGCATGATCAGCGGATCGGTCGAGACACCGACCGTGAAGGTGGCGGGCACGTTCACCCGGATGTTGTTGAGCGAGAGCGCCCCTTCGAGGGGGACCTCGATGACGATCGGCTCCAGCGAGAGATACGAGAAGTCCTGAATCAGCGGAAGGACGAAGGTTCCGCCGCCGTGCAGGCACTTGCTCGACTTGTCCTTGCCGACGCGCCCGTACACCACGAGGATGCGGTTGCTCGGGCAGCGCTTGTACTGGCGGGCCACCAGCATGCTGAAGAACAGCAGGAGGAGCAGCACGCCGCCGATCAGCCCGAGGAACCACAGGGCATTCCCGTCGACGGGCAGTCGTATCGTCGCCAACAGCGTCGAGGCGGGAGCGAAGATCGTGGCGGAGAGCGGCGAAACGGGCGAAAGCATCGGCCAAATCATGAGCGAAATCATGAGGAACCCCTGGGAGGCAGTGGATTCGGGGATCCGCGGCGAAGAAGCGCCTTCTCGCGAACGGCCCCAACGAGACGGTCGGGCAGTCTACCTCACCTGCCGCACCCGCTCATGCCGCCCGCTCGACCACCACACTGTTGTCGGCGCGGGCCTCGATGACCCGCACGCGCGTTCCGGTGGGCAGCTCGCCTTCGCTGCTGCTTGCCTGCACGATGCGCTGCCTTCCGCTGACGACGATCCGCACCTGACCACGTCCCTGCCCCTGAGGCGGGACCGTGGCATACACATCGCCCTCGGATCCCTTGGCACGGCTGAAGTCGATGGTGCCGCTGGAGTGCAGCTTGCGCGTGGTCGAGAGAAGCCAGATGAAGAGCCCGCTCATGGCAATTGCGCCGAGCAGCCCCACGCCCATCGATGCAGCCATGCCCCACTCGAGGCCCTGGTAGGCGCCGAGCCCCGACCAGCCGAACCCCATCATGAACGCCGACGCGCCCTGAAGCGTTGCAATCGTGGCGAGGCCGACGCCATGGCCATCGGAACCGCTGCCGTCGTGGCCCGCGCCGTGGGAACCGACCTCGCCCCCCAGCTCGAGATCGTCGGCGCCGCCCGTGAACATGAGCAGCAGCTTGACGATGAAGATCAGTGTTCCGAGAAGCGCGGGCACCGTGAACCACGCAGCGCCGCCGGCTAAGAGTGCGTCGAACATCGTTGAATGCAGTGGAAGACGGTCTCGAAACTTGGGATTGCGGCATCTGGCTTGACCGCAGGGGGGGCGAGCGGTCCGATGGTAGCGAGTGCCGCAGGCGTCCGGCGATCCATGAGATCCCGAGTGCGTCGATGCGCGAGTGTGTGCGTCAGTGTGTGCGTCGTGGGTCGGAGCCTCGGCGGCACGGCTCGAGAAGGGTCGGGGCCCGCGCAAACGTGCGCGGTGGGGGCAAACTGTCCCCATTGACCCCCCGAGCCTCGGTTACGGAACATCCCGACATGCTGCCTGCCACCGCCATCATCATCTTCGCATTCGCAGACGTCCTCCACGTACCGGCGGACCGTGTCCGTTCCGCCAACCCCGTCTTCCAGGCTCGAGGCGAGTTCGCGACAGTCGGCAGATGAGTACGTCGATGGCCGGCCTGGGCCAGATGCTGCTCGAGTTCGCGACGCAGCTCGAGGCGATGCCCGTGCGGTCGGAGGACGCCGACGGCGAGCCGTCCGCCAAGACCGAACGCCGGGTCAGTGCCCAGTCTGAAACTCGAAGCCGCCACGGTCGGCGCCGCATCGCCGACCTCGATCACCTTCCCGCGACCACGATCGAACACGACCTGCCCGAGGTGGAGAAGCGATGCTCCTGCTGCGGCTGCGAGAAGCGCCGCATCGGCAACGAGGAGAGCTGGCAGGTCGAGTACCTGCCCGGCCGTTTCGAGCGCTGGCATCACATCCGCCACATCGACGCGCGCTCCGCGTGCGACGCCGCCGGCCATGTCGGCCATGTCGGCCATGTCGGCCATGTCGGCCATGTCGGCCATGTCGGCCATGTCGGCCATGGCGGCCATGGCAGCCAGATCGCGACTGCGGAGAAGTCGGAGGCGGCGGTCAAAGGCCAGTCCGATCGAGAAGGGCATGGTGGGGCCTGGCCTGCTGGCCATGGTGGTCACCAGCACGTTCGCCGACTACCTGCCGCTCGACCGGTTGGAGAACATCTTCGAGCGAAACGGCCTGGACATCTCGCGCTCGACGCTCTGCCAGTGGTGCCACGACGTGGCGGAGATCGTCGCGCCGACACCCGTCAGCACGCAGGAGATCGACGGTTGAAGGCGACGGGCAAAGAGACTGTCATGCCGTGTCTGTCGCGGGCCGTGGGTGCCGTGCGGTTCTCCATGGCGGCGGGGTTGTCGCTGCACGCAGGGAACGGCATACAGACAGCCCGACTGCCTCGTCGTCCGCCGAAGAGACGTGCCCTCGGAGCAGAACTCATGACTCGACTGAGCAAGGACGCGAAGGGAATCATGAAGCGCGAGGTGCTCACCGAGGTGCTCACCGAGAAGTGGACCGACTGGGTGGACTACTGGGTGGACGACTGGGTGGACGACTGGGTTGACGACTGGGTTGACGACTGGGTTGACGACTGGGT
>CAYXKH010000048.1:0-2947 GCA_964465255.1 uncultured Isosphaeraceae bacterium | reverse complement strand
ACTGGGTTGACGACTGGGTGGATTACTGGGTTGACGACTGGGCCGTCGACTTCGACTACGAGAACAAACAAGAGATCATTCGGGTGCCGGTGGAGCTCGATCCGGAAGCGCAGATGAAGCTCGTCAATGACGATCAGGCGAATCTCACTGTCTGGGAAGCTACGCGGACCGGCGAGTACATCTTCGAGAACGAGTGGCAGAGTTCCCAGACCAGGAAGAATCGCACGCTGGGACTCACCAGCGCGGCCAAAGAGGTCAAGCCCGGCCGACGGAAGATCGCCGTCAAGGTGGTCGACATCTTCGGCAACGACACGATGACGATCGTGGAGGTGTCGCTGTGAGCGACCCCCGCGAGAGTCGGGCGGACTTGCTCACAACGGTGATCCGCGACCACGCCCGCGAGCAGATCGTGGTGCGCCAGATCACCGACGCGCAGATCCGACGGTGGTCCTCGCCGAGCCGGAGGAGGTGCTTGAGGTCCGGCCCGGACGGGTCGTGGCGCAACGTATGATCGCAGCCGAGCAGGACGGCGATGGGGGCCGGAAGGAGTATTTGTTCAGGGTGGTCGTCGACATCGATCGCGATCCGCCGGAGCTGGTCACGGCGTACCGAACCAGCAAGGTCCGCAAGTACCGGAGCACGCCATGAAGGTGACGTATGACCAGCGGAATGACACGCTGTCGGTGCGGTTCACTGCCGGGCCCGTCAGCGAGAGCGACGAAGCCAAGCCCGGTGTGATCCTCGATTGTGACGCCAAGGGCAACCTGGTCGGTCTCGAGATTCTCGACGCGTCGACCCGCATGACCGACGTCGACGGCGTGCAGTTCAAAGTGGTCGTCTGAACCACTCCCGCCGCGACGACGCGAACCGCATTCAGGGCGCCCGCTCCCTCCCATACGTCTTCGTCGACAGCAAAGGATTCGGCAAGTTTCGGCCTCGTAAGTTTGAACAGCTCCTTCAGGCGTTTACGAAGTACCAGCCGGACGCGGCGGAGCGGACCTCGAAGACCGCGAGGCCGGGCACCGAGGGCGAGAGAGTCCAGGGCGATTGCAGTCCCCATGACCATCCTCGCGTTGGCGGCGTCCGGAGTGGTCGCATGCCCGTCATCTCGCAGACTTGAAGCCGAGGGTCGGTCGAGGCGGGCAGGATGCCCGCGCACCGGTCGGATCGTGCAATCGCCCGGCGAGAAAGTCCGCCCAGCCCCTCGTCGAATCAACCCCGCACGTACCATCGCTTCGACCGGATCCATCCCGCCCGCCACCTCTCTGACGAAACGGACTTTGTCAATGAAGCGTGTGACCCTTCTGTCTGCTGCCAGCGTGTCGTTCTCACTGTGTGCCCTCGCGGTTGCGGGGGAGCTCTCCGAGGAGATTCGCGGCGCCATCCGCGGCGCGGCCATCAAGGACGCGACGATTGCCGTGAGCGTGCGCGACGCCGAGAGCGATCATGAGCTCGTGGCCATCGATTCGAATCGCTGGATGATCCCCGCCAGCAACATGAAGCTCCTGACCAGCGGAGCGGCGCTTCTGACGCTGGGGCCCGACTTCGCGTTTCGCACCACGCTGCATCTCGAGCGGCCGGGCGAGAGTGAGGGCGGGGAGGCCGGGCAGCGCCCTGCCAACAGCGCGGGTCAGGTGCCAATCGACGAGTCGCCCCGACTGGTGCTGGTCGCCGACGGCGATCCGGCCTTCGCCGATCCGCAGCTTCTCAGCAAGACCTCCTGGACCGATGCGAGCGGAACGCGTCGAGTCGGCATGACCGCCGATCAGCTTCTCGGCCTCTGGGTCGATGCCGTCCGCGCCGCGGGGATCACCACCGTGCGGGAGGTGGTGGTCGACGACCGCGTCTTCGACCGCGAGTTCTTCCACCCGCAGTGGCCCGAAGCCCAGCGCAATCAACGCTCGTTTGCGGAAGTCGCCGGCCTCAACTTTCAGACCAACCTGCTTCAGTTCTTTCCGCGTCCTGGGAAGGGCCCGCGGCCCGAGGTCGGCGACGTCCGCCCTCGGGCACCCTGGATCCCAATCGACAATCAGGGGACGGCCCGCGCCGGCAAGGCCGACAAGCAGACGGTGTGGTTTGCGCGGCAGCCGACCAGGAACTCCTTCGTCGTCAAGGGCAACGTGAAGTATTCGGCAGTCGAGCCGGTTGAAGTTCCGCTTCACGACGTGCCCGCATTCGTCGCTCGCCTCCTCGCCGAGCGACTGCGCGAGAAGGGGATCACCGTGGGCACGGCGCGGGTCGCGGCGAAGGACGAGCCAAAGGCCGCCGGCGAGGTCATCGGTCCGGTGATCCAGACGCCGCTCGCGGCGGTGCTGGAGCGGTGCAACACCGACAGTCAGAATGTCTACGCGGAGTCGCTCCTCAAGCGCATCGGTCACGCCACCAGCGGCGCGAGCGGAAGCTGGACCAACGGTGCTGCGGCGATCCGCAGCGCTCTGACGGCGCGGGTGGGCCCGAAGCTTCCGGGAAGCGATCTTTCGGGGCTGGTCGTCAGCGACGGCTCCGGTCTTTCCCGTCAGAATCGAGTCAGCGCGTCGCTCCTGACCCTCTGGATCGGCGTGTTTCATCGAGACGCCCGGCTGGCCTCGACCTTCATCGACAGTCTGGCAATCGGCGGCGAGAGCGGCACGCTTCGCAATCGGTTTGGAAAGCTCGCCGGCTCGGGGGTCACGGTGCAGTGCAAGACCGGGTTCATCAATGGCGTGTCGTGCCTGAGCGGCGTGGTCACCGCGTCGGATGGACGTCGTCGCTCCTTCAGCGTGCTTGGCAACAACCTGGTGCAGGGGGGCGCGGTGGCCAAGGCGAAGAAGCTTCAGGAGACGATTGTGGAGTTGATCGCGGCGGACCTGGCGGCGCGGACGGTATTGGGTGGGGATTGATTTGAGCGCTCCGGAGCGGCCTCCGGCCGCAGTGCATTGGGAGCGCTCCGTAGCGGCCTCCGGCCGCA
>CAYXKH010000047.1:0-16837 GCA_964465255.1 uncultured Isosphaeraceae bacterium | reverse complement strand
CTCCGTAGCCGCCTCCGGCGGCACACTCGCTTTCGCGGGGGCCACCATTCGCCTTCGCGGGGGCTTCTTCGCGCTTTCGCGGCGACCACCGCCCGGGCTCGTCCGCAGGCGTGCGGTCTGAACCTGCTCGCGGCGCTGTCCCAGCTCATACACTCGACTCGTGCCACGCCCCTCCTCTCGATCGATCGCTCGTGACGACGTCCGGACGACTTCCACGCGGGTCGATTCGGAGCGGGCTCGCTCCACGGCGCAGATCAACATCGTCGCGGCCCGCCTTCTCGTTCCTGCGTGGCTGCTGGTCATCGCCGGTCTGCAGATCGCCGACGGCACGACTGCGGCGCTTCCGCTCTGGCTCACCGGCATGGCCATTCGCAGCGGGGTGAGTCCGGAGCTTCTTCTCCGACTGCTGCTGGGCAGCGAGTTTCTGCTGGCCGGGCTCATGCTGCTCCTCGGTCGATGGTCGCGCGGCGTCGCCTTCATCGCCCTGCTTGGGGTGACCTTCTCGGCCATCGCCTCGATTGCAGCCGCACCGACGGTTCGTTCGATCATCCTCGTGAACGGGGCCCTGCTGGTGGTCTCGGGGCTGCTTTTCGCGGCCATTCGCCGCAGCGCGGCGGACACCCGCGCCGACACGCTCTCGCCGCAGTGGCGGGCACTCGGCGCCCTCGCGGTGCTGGTGATTGCGGCCACCGTCGCCTCTCGGGTCGAAATCCGCCCCGCCGCCGACCAACGCCGCCTGGTCGGCCCCACGGCGAAGCTGGTCGCCGCCGAGCTCGACTTTGCCAGCTACATCGGCAAGCCGTTCGCCGAGACTCCGATCCGCGAGCATCTGCCCGAACTCACCGCCCTGACTCTCGAGGGCCGCTCGTATGTCGTCTTCTACAACCCGCGATGCGGCTCGTGTCACACTCTGTTCGAGACCCACTTCGCCGGCGCGGTCGAGGGGAAGGTGATTGCCGTGAAGGTGCCGCCCGAGCGGAACGCGGTCCTGCTTCCCACTGATCAGCCCGAGACCGTGAACTGCCCGGAATGCCACTTCCTCGAGCTTCCAGCGGGCCCGGTCTGGCTGATGACCCCACCGGTTCTGGTGGTCGTCGACGATGGCGTGATCACCTGCGTCGATGAGCGCGGTGGGGACGCATGCATGGTGCCGCCGCCGCCCGCCGCGACAGGCTCGTGATGTATCGGAGCGGGCCGCGACGAACCGCAGTTGCGGCCGATTCTGGCATGCCCGGTGCTACACTCTCGGCCTCGCCCGCCATGCCAATCCGCAATCGCCAACCCAGTGTCATCGACTCCACATCCGGAGCCGATTCGACCGAGCCTGCTCGGTCGGGAAGCGCTGCCGCGGGCACTGCTGTTGACCGGGGGATCGACCGGGGGGTCGACCGGGGGATCGACCGGGCAGTTGACTCGGAGCGGGTCTCCGAACGCGGCTCGGCAACACGAAGCGGCTCCGTCCCCTGGATGGTCGCGCTGGCCTTGGTGACCGCCCTCGGCACCGTCGCTCCGGCCGCGGCTGGCGGTCTGGCGAGCCATCTTCCCGCGACGTTGTGGGAGTTCCTCGCCGATCGCGGCAGCCCTGCCGAGGAATCGGTGCGGCGCATGCGAGCGGTGGCGGCTGCCCTGGCTGCGGCGGTCCGTTCATTGCACTCCGGGGTTCACGTCAGCCCGGTCGGTCAGCACGAACGGGGCACTCCCGTCGCCACCCCGACCGATTGCGAGTGCCCGAGGTCACGTCGACTCGGACAGACTCGCGACACGGTTGCGCGTCTCGCGGCACTGCCGGAACGACTGCTGGCGCTGCCTCCGCCCAGCGCCTGAGCCCCTCGCGGTCCTTCACGCTCCCGCCCGACTGGCCGCGAGGCCAGCCGTCGAGCGGACCGTGCATGATCGCCCGAACGGTGCGAACGTCGACCCGTCGGGTCGACCAACGGCGTTGCTTCCTTCCAATCGATACAGCCTTTCACCTCGCGGTCGAGGTGTCGAGAGAATCCCATGGGCGTTCCCATTGTCGGTCCGTTGATGGTCAAGCTGCTTGGCTCGCGCAACTCGCGTCTGGTCAAGCGATACCTTCGCCTTGTCGATCAGATCAACCAGCAGGAGAGCGTCATTCGCTCGCTCACCGACGCGGAGCTTTGCGCCAAGAGCGCCGAGTTCCGCGCTGCCTTCACCGCCGGTCGCAAGAGCCACGAGATGATCCCCGACGTCTTCGCGGTGGCCCGTGAGGCCATGGACCGCGGCGTGGGCATTCGCAACATCTTCAACCCTGCGGCCAATTTCGATGCGGGACTGCTCTCGGGAGAGGCTCGCCGCCTCCACGACCAGACCCTCGCGCAGATGAGAGCGACCGAACCGCGGGCCGCCACCGATGACCTCAAGGGCGGTCACGGGATGATCGAGTCGTGGCAGTTCGTCGATATTCCCAACGAGGTCTACGAGGCCGTCCGGGCCCTCCATCCCCACTCCAAGCCTCCCTTCCGCGCCCGCCCCTTCGACGTGCAGCTCATCGGCGGCATGGTGCTCTCGGAAGGTCGCATCGCCGAGATGAAGACCGGCGAGGGCAAGACCATCGTCGGTCCGCTGGCGTGCTACCTGGCGTCGCTCCAGGGTCTCCAGGTGCACGTGGTCACGGTGAACGACTATCTGGTGCAGCGCGACCGCGACTGGACCTTTCCCTTCTTCCGCGCCCTCGGGCTCACGGTCGGTGCGATCCATCCCATCCACATCCAGTCGAGCGAGGAGAAGAAGACCGCCTACGAGTGCGACGTGGTCTACGGCACCACCAGCGAGTTCGGCTTCGACTACCTCCGCGACAACATGAAGCTGCGGTCGGTGGATCAGGTGCAGAAGACGCGGCAGTTCGCCATCGTCGACGAGGTCGACTCGATCCTGATCGATGAAGCCCGCACCCCGCTGATCATCTCCGGACCTGCCCACTCCTCCAAGCCGCGCTACGACGTGGCCGATCAGCTCGCCCGCCATCTCCAGCAGATGCAGTCCCGCTGGAGCGACGCGAACGAGAAGGTGCAGTCATGCCGGGTGGAGATGTCATCCATCGAAGGCGACATCCGCAACACTCGCGACAAGGAGTCGATTCCGACCCTCAAGATCAAGCTCGAGGAGGCCCGCAAGCGCCTTCCGCGGGTCGAGGCGGAGCGGGACAAGTACACCCAGTACTACGAAGTCGAGCTCGACAAGAAGAAGGCCAGCCTGACCCACGACGGCATCGCCGAAGCCCAGCGCAAGGCCTCGCTGGGCTCGTTCTACGTGGGTGAGAACATCGATCTGCCGCATCTGCTCGAGAACGCCCTGCGGTCCCACGTGGTCTATCAGCGGGATCGCGACTACGTGGTCGCTCCCGACGAGGATGGGCAGCTCGGGGTGGTGATTGTCGATCAGAACACCGGTCGCAAGATGGTCGGCCGGCAGTGGTCGGATGGACTGCACCAGGCGGTCGAGGCCAAGGAGGGCGTCCGCATCAAGGACGAGACCCAGACCATGGCCACGATCACGATCCAGAACTACTTCAAGCTCTATCAGCGGCTGGCCGGAATGACCGGCACCGCCGATACCGAAGCGACCGAGTTCTACGAGATCTACCGGCTCGACGTGGTCAGCATCCCCACCAACCTTCCGGTGGTGCGCGTCGATCGAAACGATCTCGTCTTCGTCTCGCTGAAGGACAAGTGGGAATCGATCATCGAGGAGATCAAGCGGCTGCACGACGTCGGTCGTCCGATCCTCGTCGGAACGACGAGCGTCGAGAAGAGCGAGACGCTCAGCCGGATGCTCACCCAGAAGTACGGCATCAGGCACGAGGTGCTCAACGCCAAGCAGCACGAGCGCGAGGCGGACATCGTCGCCGGCGCCGGCCAGCTCGGGGCGGTGATGATCGCCACCAACATGGCCGGTCGAGGCACCGACATCAAGCTCGTCCCGCTCACCGCCGAGACCCTCATCGAGCACTGGAAGAAGTGCGGCATCTGCCCGAAGGAGGTGACCGCGTCGACTCCCGAAGCCGAGGCCGTGGCCGCAATCCACCGCTTCATCGCCCCCCGCGAGCTCGATCTGAAGAAGAGCGACGTCGACGCCATGAGCGACGGGGACGTGCACATGGCTCTGCTTCGGCACTGGGCGATCACGCTGGCGATGGCCGATCCCAAGAAGGCCTGCTCGGCCAGCGAAGCTCATCTGGTCGAGGCTCTCGATTCGGTCGGGAACAGCCTGATGCATCGCATCCGGATCTTCCGCGGC
Organism: uncultured Isosphaeraceae bacterium; assembly: GCA_964465255.1. Taxonomy (GTDB): domain Bacteria; phylum Planctomycetota; class Phycisphaerae; order Phycisphaerales; family SM1A02; genus CAYXKH01. Next base: position 12,580 of record CAYXKH010000047.1, on the reverse strand, counting down.
ATCGAGGAGATGGGCGGGCTTCACATCATCGGCACCGAGCGGCACGAAAGCCGCCGCATCGACAACCAGCTCCGCGGTCGATCCGGCCGTCAGGGCGACAACGGTTCGTCACGCTTCTTCCTCTCCCTGGAAGACGACCTGATGAAGATGTTCGCCGGCAACAAGACCCTCTCGCTTCTGAGCAAGCTCGGGATGAAGGAGGGCGATGCCATGGAGCACCCGATCCTCAGCAACGCCGTGGAGCGGGCCCAGCGGAAGGTGGAGGAACGCAACTTCCAGATCCGCAAGAACATCCTCGACTTCGATGAGCCGATGGAGCATCAGCGCCGGGCGTTCTACTCGACTCGTCAACGGGTCCTCGAAGGACGCGACGTCAAGGGACTGATCTTCGACTACATCGAGGACGCGGTCTTCGACGCCGCTCAGACCCATCTCCATCCGCTGCACCGGGCCAAGTGCATCGCCGAGTGGGCCAGCGAGCATCTCAGCGTCACCATCGAGCCGAAGCGCCTCCAGAACAAGGATCGCGAGGACACGTACGAGATGGTCCTCCGCGATGCCCTTCAGGACGCGACCGAGCGGATTCGCGTGACCCTCGGCGAGTACGTCTTCGACGAGGCCGAGCCGTCGGACTGGGACGTCAAGGGACTCGCCGACTGGGCTCGCACGACCTACAAGATCGAGCTCGACCCCGAGGAGCTTCGCGGTCTCTCGCCGTCGGCGATCCGGGCTCGCATCAGCGCCGCGGCGGAAGAGCAGATCCAGAACACCGATCTGGCCCCGCTTGATCGATTCCTCACCCCCGACTTCGGCGAGGAAGCCCTGGCGTCGTGGGCCAACACCAAGTTCGGCGGCGGCTTCACCGCGGGGATGTTCTCGGAGGCCACCACCCCGCAGGCGGCGTCGGAGGGCCTCCTCAAGCAGGCACGCGAGGTCTATCGCGAGCGGGAGATCGTCTATCCCATCGACTTCGCAATCGACATGACCTCGTCGATGCTGGCCCAGAACCCGCAGGCCGCGCTCCACCAGTTCTGCGCGTGGATCACGGCAAGGTACGAACTCGACTGGAAGCCGGAGTCGCTGCCCTCGAGCGATCCCCGCGAGCTGCGTCGCCTCCTCGTCGAAGAAGCCAATCGCTGGGACACCACCCGCATCGCCGCCCGCGCCGAGCGGGCGCTTGCCGCAGGACGCGACGTCGAGTCGCTCGACCGCTGGTTCTCCGAGCAGTGCATGGTTCGTCTCAGCGAGTACGAGCGGAGCGATGCCGCGGCCGATCCGGCGGGCTTCGCCAGGCGCCGCATCGCCGAGGTGCTGCGGACCGAGATCAGCCAGTTCGAGACCTGGGTTCTGCTCCAGATCCTCGACTCGTCGTGGAAGGACCACCTTCACTCGATGGACCAGATCCGCGACTCAATCGGATTCCGGGCCTTCAGTCAGAAGGACCCGCGGATCGAGTTCAAGCGCGAAGCCTCCAAGCTCTTCCAAGGTCTGCAGGAGACCATCCGCGACAAGGTGACCGATCTGGTCTTCAAGGGACGCCTGGCACCGCAGGTCCCGCGGGTCGCCCCACCGACTCCCGGCCAGGCCATCGGTCTCGACGAGAGCAACAGCGCCGTCAACGAGGATTTTGGCGGCGACGACGTCAGCGGTGTCGGGACGTCCGCCATTCCTTCACCTGCAACGACCGGAGGGCAGTCGCCCTCACGCGGCCCCGTGCCACAGCGCACGGTCCCAGCCGCGGGAGTCTCGGCCGTGACCGCGGCTGCCGAACTGGTCGGCACCGCCGCCCAAAGGCGCGATCTCGAGATCGCCGAGCGCGCCGGCACGCCGGAGGGTGCAGCACCCGCTGGCGCTCCTGCAGCCCGAAGCGGCGGACGACGGGCGCCGGTTGCAGTCGGCCGCAACGAGCCGTGTCCATGCGGATCGGGCAAGAAGTACAAGCAATGTCACGGAAGAAGTTGAGCCGCGCCGGCTGGGTCGTCGAGGAACGTCGGCTGGCGCCGACGGGGTGGTCGGCTGCGCCGACTCCTGAGGTGTGCCGCGTGCGCGGCACCTGTTTTCGCTCGGCACGATCAGCGGCTCCGGCTTCGCCTGGGCCGCCGATCGAGCCGAGCAATTCAGGGGGGCATTCGCGCAGCTCCAACTGAATCCCCGGATTTGCCGCCGGGCACGCAGCACACCGCAGAAGCGTCGGCACTGCTCCGCGCCCGTGACTCATACCCGCGTGCGCATCGTCTCTCCCGCTCGCGGGAGAGACAGCCGAGACCGCCGTCCAGGCGGGATCGGCAGTGAGGGTCGTCGGAGGTTCACACGTCCGATTCGGGTTGATTCGGAGTGCCGGCGCTGCGGATCCGAACGGTCAGCTTGGCGGTTGAAGTCCGGACCAGCGTGCCAGAACCTCGCCGAGCCAACGACTGGCTCGATCGCCGCTTCGCTCCCAAAGGAGTCGGGTCGGCTTGGGGCAGCAGTCCACAAGTTCGACTGAGCGCCTGTCCTCGTCCCTCGGATCGGGCCTGATGATCTCGAGACGGACGAGGTCGCGACGTCGGATCACCCGTGTTCGGTGGACGAAGAGGACCGAGCGCGTCACCCTCAACTCGTCGGCATGGAGTCGAATACGGATCCAGAGCGCCCACTCCGAGACGACGGCAATCAGCACGAAGAGCCCGATCAGCCACGCCGACACGACGAGCCACGCACCCGGCGCACCACTCGCTCCGACGTGCCAGCGCTGCGTCAGCACCACGGCGCCGAGGGTCCAGACGATCAACCACACGAGGAAGAAGACGCGAACAGATCCCGCGCCCTCGGCCCGGGCAGGTCGGAACACGATCCGCAGCGAGTCGCCGCCGCTTTCCTCGACGACGACACCGCCCGGGACGGGGTGTGGCACGAGGTCCGGCATGCTGCTGATAAGGACGGAGTCGATTGCTCCCCCCGACCAGTCCGCGCACCCCCAACTGAATCGCCGGATATGCCGCCGCGCGGATGCGTGAAGCGTTCCGACGCGTCAGCGGCGGCATTTCCGGCCTGTAGAAGGTGCCGCGCACGCGGCACACCTCATACGCGGCGGCGCAGCCGGCGCGCCCAGTCGGCGCCAGCCGACCAACGCAGTCAACGCCGCCAGACGCGAACCGGGCCCGTCGGGTCCGAGCGCGGTCCGGTTCGTGTCTGGCAAGGCGACGAGGCGCCGCCGTGCTTTACGCACGGCCAGCCGAAGTCAACGCCGCCAGACGCGAACCGGGCCCGTCGGGTCCGAGCGCGGTCCGGTTCGTGTCTGGCAAGGCGACGAGGCGCCGCCGTGCTTTACGCACGGCCAGCCGAAGTCAACGCCGCCAGACGCGAACCGGGCCCGCTCGGAATGCCCCGTCAAGGACTCGAACCTTGAACCCGCTGATTAAGAGTCAGCTGCTCTACCAATTGAGCTAACGAGGCGATCAAACCACGAAGGGCGAGAGTGTAACGGCGTCAGGGGCTGAATCAAGGTGGGGCACGCGGTACGATCGCTGCCCATCGCCGCCCGTGGCCGTGATGGTGTGCCCTGCCCGCTCGCCGGAGTTGTTCGTCCATGAAGCGGTTCGAGCTTCCCCTCCCGCCGCACCGAGGGCGTTTCCGTTGACCGGTCCCCCAACTCTGCATGTGTTTCGGCCGCTCACCGCATCGCGTCGCGAGCGGCTGTTCCTGCTGCTCGCGGGCTTCTTCATCGGCAACGCCCTGCTGGCCGAGCTGATCGGCGGCAAGCTCTTCTCGGTGGCCACACCGTGGCACACCTTCACGCTGAGCTGCGGAATCCTGCTCTGGCCGGTCGTCTTCATCATCAGCGACATCGTCAACGAGTACTTCGGACGGGCCGGCGTGAAGCGGCTCTCGTTCATCGCCGCCGCGGTCATCGCCTACGCCTTCATCGCGCTCAGTCTCGCTCAACTCACCCGAGCAACATCCTTCTCGCCAGTCGACGACGACTCCTTCCGCGTGGTCTTCATGCAGTCGCAGTGGATCATCGTCGGATCGATCGCCGCCTTTCTCACCGCCCAGCTCGTGGATGTGACCGTCTTCTGGATGGTCCGCCGCAGAACGGGCCATCGGATGCTCTGGCTCCGCGCCACCGGCTCCACGGTCGTGAGCCAGCTCGTCGACACGCTCGTCGTCCAGTTCATCGGTCTCCACCTCCCCTATCTGCTGGGTCGCGGCGGCATCGACTTCCCCAACTTCGTGAACAGCGCCAGCAGCGGCTACTTCTTCAAGCTTGGCGTCGCCATCGGCGTGACCCCGCTCCTCTACCTGATCCACGCCATCATCGACCGCTACCTCGGCGACGAGTCCGGAGCGATCGTGGAACGTGTGGCGAAGTCCGAAGGGGCCGACGACGCCAGCGTGACCTGACGACATGCCGCGAACCCCTCGAAGCCACGACTGCGAGGACGCGTCAGATCGCCTCGCTCCAGTTCGCCAGCAGAATTCCCAGGTCCGCGCCGTCGATTGCTCCGTCGCCATCCAGATCGACGTCGTCATTCAGGCTGCCCCACGCCGCCAGAAGCAGGCCGAGGTCGGCCCCGTCGACCAGGCCATCACCATTCAGATCGCCGAGCAGGGACGGCGCGTCGGGTCTTTCGAAACAGCCCGCATCCGGACGGGTGTTCCGCCCTCCGGTCGAGTCGACGAAGCGGGCGGCGCCGAGGAGATCGAGTGGCAACGGCTCGACCACATCGAGATCCTCGTCAAGGTCGAGGGCGTCGCTCGGGAGCGTGCCGACCTCGCCAAGATCGAGTGCCGGGGACTCGGCAGCGAGTCGGTAGTCGCCGTTGGCCGAATCGACGAAGAGAGGATCGCTGCCGTTCCCCCCCGCTTCGCCACCCTGGATGATCGACAGCGACGATGTCGGAGAGGGATGAGAGAGCAGCACGCCGCCTCCGGTACTGATGTTCGCCCAGATCACCATGCCGACGAGCTGGGGCGAGGCGATGCCACCGACAGCGCCACCGATCGGTGCCTCGTTGTCCACGATGGTCGAATACCTGAGGGCGGTCGCCGCTCCCACGTAGACCCCGCCACCACTGTCGAAGGCGGTGTTGCCCACGATCAGGGCGTTGGCGACGGTGGTGGCATTGGAGCGGATGGCCAGAGCTCCGCCGCGGATCGCGGTGTTGCCCTCGAATCGACAGGAATCGATGCGGGCCGAGGTCAGGAGCTGCACGCGGATTGCACCGCCTTCGCCGGTGAGGGCGCGGTTGCCGGTGAACTCGCTCCGCTTGACCGCAAGCGTCGCGCCGCCGGCGCCGATTGCGCTGATGGCACCGGCATTGGTGGTGGCGCGATTTCCGGTGAAGGTGCAGTCGACGATGGTCACGCTGGAGGTCGCCGCCGAGACTGCCCCGCCAAGCAGCCCCGAGTTCTCGACGAAGTCGCTTCGCTCGATCACCACCGTGCCGCCCGACGTTCGCAGAGCGCCGCTGCCTCCCTGCGAGTGCGCCAGCGTGGAGTCGCTCAGATGCAGCGTGCCGCCGATCACTTCGATGCAGGAGAGTCCCGCAGCCAGCGGGCTCCACCCGTTGTCCTCGAAGAGGCAGTCGCTCACGGTTGCGGTCGCCCCCGCTTCGACAGAGAGAACGCTGGCGGGCGTGGTCGCGGGCGAGCGCTTGTTCTCGATGAACTGGCAGCCGCTGAAGAGCGCGGTCGAGGGGAGCGGCAGGCCGCCCACGATGATGGCCCGACCTGAGCCGCGGATCGACTGGAACTGGCAGGACTCGATCGTCGCCTGGCACGAGTCGCGCAGCTCCAGCACCGTGCCGCCGGCATCGCTCATCGAGCAGCCAAGCAGTCCGAGGGTGCAACCGTCGAAGGTACGGATGAACCTCGAACCGTCGACGGGCAGGCGGTAGATCGAATCCGTCAGGGTCATCTTGGTACCGATCGCACCAACACAGACCCCCGCGTTCTGCTCGAATGCACTTCCCTGGATGGCCAGAAGCGCGTCGACGGCGCCGATGGCACCGAGGAGCCCCTCCCCGACCACGCAGCCCTTGACGAAGCAGCCGCTGATGGTGACTTCCGACCGCTCCAGATCCATGGCGCAACCGGCGCGGTCACCGGTCGCGACGAAGCCGCATCCGCTGAAGACGCAGTCGATGATCGACGTCACCGAGTCGAGGACCCGGACGCCACCCCCGTCGGAGGGCATCGCGGGACGGATCGTGAACCCCTGCAGCGTGCTCGGACCGTTGGAGTCGCCGAGGATCGTGACTGCGAAGGAGGCGGCCGGAGCCTCGATGACGGTGACCGCCGGTCCAGCGAGGCTCCGCAGGGTCACGCCGTGATCGGTCAGGTCGATCGGCCCGGGATAAATGCCCGGAGCAACAAGGATCTCATCCCCGGGCGCGCTGGCAAGCAGCGCCGCCTGGATGGTGGCGGCATCCCCGGGAACTTCGATCACTTCCGCCAAAGCCTGATCGCCGCACGCCGCCACGGCCGCCACAGGCAGCCACAGGCGCCGCGCGATGCGCTGCATCCGATTCATCCGTTCCTCCTCGTTGCTCGTTCAACCGAACACACGGCCCTGGCAGTCGACACGATCATTCACTCCACGGTCATTCGCACCACTCGTTCCTCTGCGGCCCTGCGGACCACGAGCCGAAGGTCATTCCTGCCCTCGATCAGCGTCCCGAAGGTCGCCGCGTCCTTCACCGGCGTGCCATCGACTTCGACGATGATTTCGAACGGCCGCAATCCAGCGACGCTGGCTCGCTTGCCCGGCTCGAGCCGGGCGATCACGACGCCGGGCTGCTCAGGCTCGAGCTGGAGAAACTCGCGCACTTCGACGGTCACATCGCGCACCGTCAGACCAAGCGCCGGAGCCTCGAACCGTGGGGCGTTGTCGAAGTGCGGCGGACTCTGCTCGACCTTCAGCGAGTGACGACGGGTCTCGCCGTTGACGACCAGTTCCACCTCGTAGTCGGAGCCCATGCCCAACTCGGTCAGCGTTCGAGACAACGCGTCTTCGAGAGTTGGCCACGGGGCTGGAATCTTGTCGTAGTACTCCTCCGGGAGTTCGTCGAGACGATCCCACGGGAACACGCCTTCGAAGCCAAGATCGGCCTCATCGACGGAGACTTCGATCGGATTTGGATCGCGTGGCGAGCGGATGGCGAGCACGATCGAACCGACTTCGATGCCGGCCTTGGCCGCGGGCGAGTCGGGATAGACGAAGGTGACGAGGCCGCCGAACTCCCCGTCGCGGGTGCGATCGGCGACTCCGTTGGCCCGGGCCAGTTCGGGGTCGAGCGGCTGGAGCATCACCCCGAGCCAGCCGGTGCGCCCTTCCTCGTCGGCGCTGAGCGGCACGTTGGCGGAGTCGATGGAAAGAGAGAGATCGGCGAGGGCGCCAGCCACGAGACTCGCAGGCATCACCCCGCTCTCACTGGAGCCGCCGTTCCACCGGTCGCGCCTGGAGGGCGTGGTCCGGATCGAGAGTGGAAGCAGAATCAATCGACCCTGATCGTCGAAGACGAAGGCCCGTTCCTCCTCGCGGAACAGGACCGCGAAGGTCTCGTTGCGCCACGAGCGGATGAACCGCGTGAGCCTGACATGATCGAGATCGACCACCCGCGAACGCCCGACCACGCTGGCGTAGGCCGCCGATTGCAGCAGTCCGCGGTGGCTCTCAATCGCGGCCGGCGACAGCAACAGCCCGGCGGCGCTCGATTCCGGAAGCGCCGCCGGCGTGGCGACGAGGGCGCCGAAGTCGCGAAGCGACCCGACGAATGTGGCGGGAACGATCGAGCCATCGGCAAGGGTGAGTTCGATCCGCTCGAGTCGGGCGGTGACCGACGGGGCCGTCGACGCGAGGATCAGAACCTGTCCTGATGAGAGGATCACACCGAGCGCCTCGATCTCCGTCGACGACTCGGCACCCCCCATGCCCATGCCGCCGTACATCTGATCTCGGCGCGTCGCCCGCGGACTTCGAAGTTGGAGCGTGGAGCGGACGATGCAGCCGTCGGCGCGAGCCTTGACGGAGGCGCGGGCCGCTTCGAGCGCCGCCTCGTCGAGCTGCGCCCACTGGCGTGGATCACCCGGCGCAGCGGGCGCGGCCCCGTCGGCGTAGAAGAGGCCAATGACTTCCGTGACCGGACCTTCGCCCGGGGCAATCCGCACTCCGTCGCGATCGATGACGACTCGCCCGACTTCACCCAGCGCTCCACCAGTTGCTCCACCGGTTGCTCCGCCAGTTGCCCCGCCAGTTGCTCCGCCAGTTGCTCCACCTGTTGCCCCACTCGGGGCCCCACTCGAAGCAGGCGAAGCCCGGAGAAGCCGCCGCTCCGCGACGGTGGTGAGTTCAAGAACGAATTCCGCGTCGGAAGAGAAGGCCACCACGGCGTTCTCCTTGCGGGCAGTCGCCCCCTCCGTCGACCCGGGTGACGGACGTGCCGAGGCCACGCTGAATCGAAGCGGCGTCGCTCCCTCGAGCGGCTTCTCGAGGCGGAGGAACATCGCCGGCTGCTCGATGGCCAGCCCCACGATGCGCGCCGCGACCGTCTGAGGGCCACGGCGCACGGCAATCGACTCGACTGCCCGAGCCGGCACCGCGGGATCGCGCAGGACGACCACGTCGCCATCGAGGAGCCATCCTCCCATGACCAGCGGCCGCTCCTCATCGATCAGAGCGGGGAGATACTCACCTTCACGCGAGGTGGTCGAGGCCGCCGAACCGACGACGGTGGCAATCGACTCGCCGCGATCCTGCCGCACTCGAATCTCGACCTCGACGAAGCTCGCCGCGAGGGCCGAGAGATCTCGCCCCGGAGTCGACGCCGCGCTGGGGCTCGACTGCGCCGCACGGACATGACTCGCCACCAAAAGCCCACTGCACGCCGCGATGATCACGAGGTGGAGCCAGGCGCGTGCCGCGCGCGGCGGGGCCGGGGAAAGGGTTCGACGGTTCTGACGCATGAAGTGATTCCGGAAAGGAAAAGGGAACGGACGGATGAACTCGCTCGACTGCTACTGCCGCTCGAAGTCGCGGGCGATGTCGAGCACGATCTGCCGCTGCTGCCCGGCGCGGATCAGCTTGACGAGCACCCGTTTCTTCTGCTCGAGCTGCTCGACGCTGCGGGTGTATGCGGCCTTGGCCTCCTCGAGCGTCGTCACCGCGACGCCCTCGACCTCGAGCAGGATGTCGTTGACCTGAAGTCCCGCGCTGGCGGCGTTGCCCGGAGAGCGGATGCCGAAGATGAACACACCCTCGTTCCGCAGTCGGTAGAGCTCGGCATTCTCGAATCGGTTGATCTGCTTCAGAGTGAGACCCCAGCGCGGGCAGTCGACCTCGTCGCCCTGCACGGCGCCCTTCTCCCGCGGCACGAGCGACGTGGTGGTCTCCGAATCACCGCGGACGAGGGTGATTGGAATGGACGCCCCCGGCGTCGTCAGCGCCAGCCTTCGCCGAATGTCCGGGAGATCCTCGCTGGTTCGAGCGGTCACCGCGGTTCCATCGATTGAGAGGATGCGATCACGGGGCCGCAGTCCCGCCGCTTCGGCGGGACTGCCGGGATCCACACCCGCGACGATCACCCCGCTGTCGCCCTCGAAGTTGACATCGCGATCGAAGTCGCGGAGCGGTTGCAGTCGAAGCCCGGTCCAGGACCAGCCGACCTGTCCGCCGCGCAGGCGATCGAGCACCTCGCGAATGGTGTCGACGGGAACCGCGAATCCGAGATCGCCGCCGCCGGAGTTGCCAAGGGTGTTGATTCCGATCACGCGTCCATCGGTGTCGACCAGCGGCCCGCCGCTGTTGCCGGGCGAGATCGAGGCATCGGTCTGCAGCCACAGGCTGTACTCGCCCTGGTCGGGCAGGAATCGCCGAGTGCAGGCGATGATGCCCACGCTGACCGAGCGATTGAGTCCCCACGGCGCCCCCATGGCCATGACGAAGTCGCCTTCTTCAAGCGATCCGGAGGTTCCGAGTTCGGCAGTCGGAGGCGGCGCGTCATCGGGCCCGAGGCGCAGGCGGATGAGCGCCAGATCGAGATCGCGATCCGACGCGACGATGTCGGCGCGGAACGACCGCCCATCCGAGAGCAGGCAGCGCACCTCGCTGGCGCGATCGACGACGTGCCAGTTGGTGAGCACCTCGCCCGCCGCGGAGATGATCACACCGCTGCCGGAGACCTCTTCACCGCGAGCCCGGCCGGACTCCAGTCCCTGGCGAATGCACTTGATGTAGACGACGGCCGGGAAGACCTTGGCTCGAGCGGCGCGCACCGTGGTTCTGAAGTCGACGGTTCTGAAGTCGACGGTTCTCAAGTCGACTCCACCGACGGTGCTCTCGCCGCCGGAGTCGAGGGGCGAGGCATGGAGCGGGAATTGCGCCAGGCTGATGACCACGACGACTGCGAGGAAGCGAAGAAGCATCGCGCGGAGTGTAACGCTGCGGAGGAGTGGGGCCGGCTCGAAGGGGCCGAACGTAGACTCGCCACGATGCGCGGTCGCCTCGAAGCGTTGGCCCGACGGATCCCCGAGTGCCTCGCCGCCGACCGACCGCGGCTTCATGGGCGCCTTCGGAGCGTGGCCACGCGCGACGCGGGCGAGGCGACGTCGGTCGAACTGGACCGACTCGAAGCGGAGATCACCGCCTCGTGCCAACGCCAGCTTCGCCGCCGCGAGCGACGCCCAACCCCGACTTTTCCGGCCGATCTGCCCGTCTCCGCCCGTCGCGACGAGATCGCCGCGGCCATCCGCGAGCACCAGGTGGTGATCCTCTGCGGCGCCACCGGCTCAGGGAAGTCGACCCAGCTTCCCAAAATCTGTCTCGAGGCCGGTCGCGGTCTCGATGGGCTCATCGGACACACCCAGCCGCGGCGCATCGCGGCCCGGAGCGTGGCGACGCGGGTCGCCCGGGAGCTGGGTGGAGAGGTTGGCGGTCTGGTCGGGTGCACCGTGCGCTTCGAGGATCGGACCGCGCCCGAGACACTGATCCGCTTCATGACCGACGGCGTGCTTCTGGCCGAGACCCAGCACGACCGCCTGCTCCGCCAGTACGACACGATCATCATCGACGAGGCCCACGAGCGAACTCTGACGATCGACTTTCTCCTTGGCTACCTCCGACAGCTCCTGTCGCGCCGACCCGATCTCAAGGTGATCATCACCAGCGCCACCATCGATCCGGGTCGATTCAGCGCCCACTTCGCGAACGCGCCGATCATCGAAGTGTCGGGCCGCACCTATCCGGTCGAGATCCGCTGGCGCCCGCCGGTGGTCAAGGCAGGCGAGGCCGACGACGACGATGCACTCATGCGAGCGCTGGTCGATGCCGTCGATGAGTTGGAGGGCATCGATCGCGAGCGCTCGCTTCCGCCGGGCGATGTACTCGTATTCCTGCCCGGCGAGCGCGAGATCGGCGAAGCGATGGAGGCCCTTGGTGGTCGATCGACGGCGCGTGACGGGGGTCGCGAAGGGGGTCGTGGCGGGAGCCGTGACGGGAGCGGTCGCGCGGTCGAGTTCATTCCGCTCTACGCCCGACTCTCGCTCGAGGAGCAGGACCGCATCTTTGAGCCGCGGCGCGGCCGGCGGCTCGTGCTCGCCACCAACATCGCCGAGACCTCGCTGACCGTGCCCGGCGTGCGCCACGTGGTCGACCTCGGCCTCGCTCGCATCAGCCGATTCAGTTCGCGCACCCGCGTGCAGCGACTGCCCATCGAACCGATCTCCCAGGCTTCCGCGGATCAGCGCGCCGGGCGCTGCGGACGGACCGAACCGGGAATCTGCATCCGGCTCTGGTCGGAGGAGGAGCACGCCGAGCGTCCCCGCTACACCGATCCGGAGATCGTCCGCACCAATCTCGCCGCGGTCATCCTGCAGATGAAGTCGCTTCGACTGGGGACCATCGAACAGTTCCCCTTCATCGATCCCCCGTCGGCCAAGCACATCACCGCCGGACACGAAACGCTGCACGAGATCGGCGCCGTCGACGTGGAAGGAGCGCTCACCACGCTTGGCAAGGAGCTGTCGCGCTATCCGATCGATCCTCGTCTGGCCCGGATGATCCTCGCCGGGCGCGACGAGGGCTGCCTTCAGGACATGCTGGTGATCGCCGCGGCCCTGGCCACGCAGGACCCCCGACTCCGCCCCTCCGATCGGGCCGACGCCGCCGACCTCGCCCATCTGCGCTTCCGCGACGAGACCTCCGACTTCGTGGGCATGCTCAAGGTGTGGGACGCCTGGCAGCTCAAGCTTGCGGAAGTGTCCCGCGGCGAACTGAGCGGCAACGCGTCGCGGCGCTGGTGCCGGGACAGCTTCCTCTCGTACATCCGTCTCCGCGAGTGGCAGGACGTGCACGGACAGCTCATGCGGATCTTCAACAGGTCGCTGGCTGGCGAGCGCTCTGGCCCTTCGAACGGATCCGGGCGATCGCAAGGAACGGGGCGATCAACCGGATCAGGCCGATCGAGGCGTTCCGGCGGCCAGAATCCCTCGAAATAGCAGCGACTCGCTACGATCCGCCCTGCCCGCCGGCCGGGCGCTTAGCTCAGTGGCGAGAGCGCCGCTTTTACATAGCGGATGTCGCTGGTTCGAATCCAGTAGCGCC
>CAYXKH010000046.1:10074-16982 GCA_964465255.1 uncultured Isosphaeraceae bacterium | reverse complement strand
GGCAACATCACGATCATTCGTGATGTCGAAGAAACCCTGGCCTCCGTCGTCGGCGGCCTTGGCGAACTCGGTGGTCCGATCGACCAGCACACCGTTCTCATTCATGAAGAGAACGTTGCGCTTGCCGGTCGGCGTCGTGAATGGCTGCTTCCGCATCACGATCAGGTCGATGTCGCCGTCCTGATCGAAGTCGGCATAGGCGAAGTCCTTCTCCTCCGGGTCGGCGGAGCCGAGACCGGGAGCAGAGACGAGCCGAGAACCCGTTTCATTGGCAAAGTTGACCCAACCCTGTCCGAGCACTGCGCTTGCGCAACACAGGGCGGCGCCGCTGGCGAGGATCGTGCATCCTCGGCCGAGCAAATATGTCATTACGGAACTCCTTCCGGGACGGCTCGGCGGGCAAGGGCGTACCACAGCGTGTCCCCGCCGCGAAAACACGCAGGTGTGAGTGTGACGCCTTCCCCTGCGGAGGTCAATCCGATTCGCCCGGATTCACGAGAGCGGCCGGGTGTGCGGGCTGGGCCGAGCGTCTCGGTCCATCTGCCAGCACGGTCGGTTCAGAGCCGAGCGGGTCCTGTCGCGGCCGGGGCGGACCCGCCGCGATGTGATCCGCGGAGCGCATGAAAAACCCCGGCCTTGCGGCCGGGGTCGAAACATTCACAGCAGGTTCACGATCACTTCAACCACTCACTTCGTCGGGCAGCCGCCCCACGCCGCGAGCAGTTCGCCAAGGTCGGCGCCGTCGGTGGCGCCATCGCCGGTGAGGTCGCCTTCGGCGGTGCCCCACAGGGAGAGCAGTTCGCCGAGGTCGGCGCCGTCAACCACGCCGTTTCCGTCGAAGTCGGCGGGGCAGGGGATGGCGGTGACGCAATCGAACTCGTTGACCACGAAGTCATCGACACCGGCTTCGGTGACCGAATTGTTCGGGTTGTCCGAGACCACGAAACGGAGCCGCAGGCTGGCCGAGGGAACCACGAAGTCGCTCACGCGGAAGGACTTGGTGACCCACGCGCCGGCGTTGGTGGAGACCGTCTCAAGGGTCGTCCACGTGCCGCCGCCGTCGTTGGAGATCGAGATGACGAGCGAATCGGCTCCGGTCACGCCGGCGTCGTCGCAGTAGAACCAGCGGGCGTACGAAACGGTTCCATCGGCGCCGTCCAGATCGAACGTCGGCGAGGTCAGGGTGACCGGGCCACCGTCGAGGTCGGCGGCGCTGGCGGCGCCGCCGGCGACGCCGTTCTGGGTGATGAACGCCCGGCTGCCGACCGGGGAAGCGTCTGCACTGGGTGCGGCCTGAGCGCCGCTGACGACGGTGCCGATGGGAGTCGCAGCTTCCCACGTGCCGCCGGTGGCGGAGGGATCGGCTGCGGTGGTCCAACCCGGCGCGCCGGTCTCGATTGCGTCAGTGAGGAGGTTGATGAGGCTGTCGATGGACAGCGCGGAATAGGTGGCCGCCGGGGCTCCGGCCGGATCGAAGAAGACCGGACCGTTGCTGAGGTCACCCTCGAAGTAGTAGGTGATCTGCGAACCACACTCGAGCGCCGGGAGGCTGGCGGTCCACGAGTTGCCGCCATTGCTGGTCAGCTCTCCGGAGACGGAGGCGCCACCGTCGATTGAGTAGTTGATCTTGAGCGATCCGGGGACGATCGACCCACCGCCGATGATGGCCGTATCGACCACGATCTCCTGGCTCTCGCCGGGAGTGAGGCCCGAGGGCAGCCCGTTCGGGTAGGTGAAGCCGAGCGAGATCGGAGGCTGGTTCATCCAGATCTGGATGCCGAGGCAGCGACCGACGACCAGATCCATCCAGCCGTCGCCGTTGATGTCCATCGGGCAGAACTCGAAGGTCGAGTTCAGCGACGCGTTGGGAATCACCTGTCCCTGCTCGTCGAGGGTGTTCGTCGAGAGGACCGGGGTGATCCCGAAGGTGTTGCGATAGATCTTGCCGCGGCGGCCCGAACTCGGGCAGAACTGCGGAAGGTCGGCATCGATGTCGGCGACCATCAGATCGACGAAGCCATCGTTGTCGAGGTCGGCCCAGGCGGGATCGTTGCCGAACTCGGTGAGCGAATCGTTGATGGTGTACTGAGTGAAGTTCGCGAACGTGTCAGGTCCGTTCCCGGTGTTGATCAGGAAGCGGTCCTTGCTGTCGTCGATCATGCACAGATCCATCTTGCCGTCGCCGTTGATGTCCGCCGGCGCCGTGTGATAGGGCGCGCCGGTGTAGATCGTGTCCGGACCGGTCCAGGAGGTTCCCTGGGGGTTGTTCGGATAGAAGACCGCGGCGTTCTGACCACCCGTGAGGGTGTTGATGCGGACGATGTCGAGCAGGCCGTCACCGTTCATGTCTGACGCGAAGGCGGCATTGCCGAAGGCCGAGGCGAGCTGGCTCGTCGTGAACCGGGTGTTGGTCGTATCCGTGAAGAACCCGGGATTGGCTGCACCCTGATTGATGAGCAGCTTGTTGTCGTAGTCCTTGCTCGGGGTCTCAGCCGGGGAGAGCTGGCACTCGCCGGGATCGGCGGTGTTGCCGTTCTGGTTGAGATCGATGCAGACGGTTCCGCTGGTCTCGGGGGTGTCGTAGTCGACGAAGAACAGATCGGGGTAGCCGTCACCGGTGAAGTCGCCGATTGCGAAGTCGCAGAAGCGGGGATTGGCGGTGGCGTTGCTCTTGGACTTCAGAATCGGGATGCGGGCATCCTCGAAGCGGAAGCCCAGCCAGTTGCCGTTGGCATCCTCGCCGAGGTTCTTGTACACGCGGGGCTGACCGAGGATGTCGGTCACCTGATCGCTCATGGTGGTCGAGGTGATCAGGTCCAGCCAGCCGTCGAGGTTGACGTCTGCGCAGAGCATGTCGCGATCGTTGGTGGGAGCGAGAAAGCCCTGGTCGCCGCCGACGTCGCTGGCGCTGGCGTACTCGGTGGTGCGATCGGTGAGGACACCGTTCTCGTTCATGAGCAGCAGGTTTCGGAACCCGCCCTGAATCGAGCCGGGGAACTTGCGACCGACCGCGAGATCGGTGTCACCGTCGTTGTCGAAGTCGGCGGCGCAGAACGCCTTCTCGATGTTGTCATTCACGACCAGATTGGCCGGGGCAACAAGGCGAGTCGCCGTCTCGTTCTGGAAGTTGACCCACTGCGCCATGGCGCTGGTGGAACAGAGTCCCACGGCGGCCAGGCTGATAAAACAGGAACGTCTCATGCAAAGCTCCTTCATTCAGATCGATGGAGTGGAGAAGGTCCGGCCCCCCGTCAGGGGGCCGGACCCGGAGGTCAGGATCAATACAGCATCACACCGTCACGACACTCGGTCACGGGCAATCGCCCCACGCTGCCAGCAGCGCGCCGAGGTCGGAACCGTCGACGAAGCCGTCAAGGTCGAGGTCGGCCGCGCAACCGCGGCACTGGCCCCACGCCGAAAGCAGTTCGCCAAGATCGGCGCCGTCGACCGAGCCGCTCAGATCGAGATCGGCAGGGCACTGCTCGCACGCATCGGGAACCCGGTTTCCGTCCTTGTCGGCGGCGCCGAGAAGGATCGCGAGCAGATCGCTCGTGCCGTCGCCGTCGCAGTCGCCATTGGGACCGGTGTAGACGGTGAAGAAGACGGTCGCGTCATCGAGATCGACATCGCCGTCCTGATCGACGTCGCCGATTGCGCAGCTCATGTCGGCAGTGACGCGGACAGAACCGAAGCAGCTCTTGAAGTCGTCGAAGTCGAACTCGTTGACCACGTCGTTGCCGTCGAAGTCGAACTCGCGACGACCGAGCGAATCGAGGAAGCCCACGACCAGCTCCTGATCCTCCGGGCTCAGAGCGAAGAACGCGGACCCGGAGGCCTGGGCCTCGCTGCCGACCACGTCGTGCCACCAGATCGCGCCGCCGGAGCCGGCAACTCGATCGAAGAAGGATCCGCCGGCGGCCCGACCGTCGTGCAGCATCGGGTCGCGAGTGCGCAGATTCCAAAGCGTGGGGGTGCGGAACTCAAGATCGCCGGCGTCGCCCTGGGGGATGCCGTCGCCGAGGATTCCCATGTTGTGGAGCAGGAAGTCGGAGTAAACCCGGATGGTCCTGCCGCGGATCGCGTCCTCGAGCGCGTTGTCGTTCGAGGTGGTGAACTGCGGGGTGTGGCACTGATTGCAGCCGACCTGGGTGAAGAGCGCCTCGCCGGTCATTCCCGACTTCGGCGTCTGCGGCGGCGGGCCGAGGAAGCGCTGGAAGTCGGTGAGACGATCGATGAGCTCGTAGCCCTCGCCGTCCGCCGAGTCCTCAGGATCGGCGACGGTGTCGCACAGGGCGAGCAGTTCCAGATCGCCGTTGGGAGCATTTTCGAAGGGCAGGAAGCGATTGGTGATGCCCATCTCGTTCTGAGCCGCGTCGGCCGAGAAGGTGAGCACCGTCGCGATCCCAGACTTCCAGCCGAAGCGTCCGACGCGGAGCGGCGAGCCCTTCGGGTCTTCGAACGCCTCGACCATGTGGGCCCGACCGCTGATGCCGTCGGCGTTGAGGTCGTCGGGATCGGCATTGGCGAGGATGTCCGCGCCTGGAATCGACTCGACAAGTCCGTACGCGAGCGACGCGTTGGTCAGTCGCTGGGCGACGACGTTGGCGAACTCCGGGATGGTCTCCTGACAGGCGACGTCGATGGCGGCGACCTGCAGCAGCGAGCCTCCGAAATCGTCAAGCGGATCGAAGCTGCCCTTGTCGGCATATCCGAATCGAGTGACGGTGATCGATCCCCAGCCGCCGAGCGGACTGGTGTGGCAACTGAAGCAGCCGGCCTTGTTGAAGATCGGGCCGAGGCCGTCTTCGACGGTGGCGGGGATGCCGTAGAGCGTCTTGCCGATCTCGAAGCGGCTGAGTTCAGCCGCGGTGAGACCCTTCAGCGGTTCTCCCGACTTCGGCTGCGCGGTCACTGTGGCGAAGGCGGAGGTGGCGATTCCCGCCGCGCCCGCCAAGACCACAGTTCCCGCAACGATGCGTCCATGCGTTTTGATTCGACCCTTCAAGCTCACGTGAGTACTCCTGCTGGTTGATGACTGGCGGCTCGGGCACACGCCGCAGATGACTGATTCCCCATATGCACTGTTCTGGAAACTCGGATCCGCACTCGCTTCAAGGACTGACTCGGCAGACAACCGACGGTTCCCGAACATCCGCGACGGAACTCGACCCAACGTTCCCGCCCGCCGTCCGACCGCTCGACACCACGCAGCACGCCGATCAGGCTCCGATGAGTTCGGCCCGTGGCCGAAAACCAGCGAAACTTGACGGTGCACCGAGCGGTGTCGATCTCCTGCGGGACGAACAGCGATCGGGTGGGCACAACTCCGTATCGCCCGACTGACTGAATCAAACCTCTGTGGCGCTCATTATTCAGTCTGGAGAATAGCGGCCTGCCTGCCTCATGCCAGACCTTTTTGTTGGTCTGAGGGACTCAACCTGAACCGAGGCCCCGCCAGCACCGGGCCGACTGGTTCCCGACCCCGGGTCGCTCTCTCCAAAAGACTGATGAATCCAAGGGCGGAGGACCTGGATGTCCGCGGCCTCGGGGGCCTCGCCGGCCCGCTCCGAGCCGAGGCAATGACTCGTGGTCGCGCATAGAGTCGCCCCTTTCCCAAACGGGGTTCCCGGCCACCTTCGGACTCATGCACCAGATGCGCCTCCCACCTCGAAACCCCGTTCTCGGCCTTTGGATGCGATCGCCGCGTCGGGCCGCCCTCGCCCTGTCGGCCGTGGGTGCCGCCGGCCTCCTGATGCCTGCGGGATGTCGGGAGTCGGCGACGCCCGTGGTCGTCACCGCCGCCCCGACGAGGAGCGAGGTGGCCCCGACCACTTCCGCCGGCGGCGCTCCCGCGCCGCCCGCGCCAGCGGTCGAACCGGTCGATCCGAGGATCGCCATCTACGCCGCATTCCCGCGCCCTCTCAAAGGGGACCCTGTCGATGATCGGCTTCCTGTCGTGCGCCGCATGCTTGCTGGCCAGCGGTTCGATCAGGCCGAGCTCGCAACTCGCGCCGTGCTTCAATCACATCCCCGCTCGGCCGAGGCCCAATTCCTGCTGGCGCTCTCGATTCACAAGCAGAAGCGTTACGCCGAAGCCCGAACTCACTTCGAAAAGACCATCGCCCTGCGACAGGGGTTCACCCAGTCGGACCATCTCTTTCACTTCCTCGGATGGTGTCTCTACTACGACGGCGACCTTCCCGGTGCCCGCATCGCCTTCGAGGAACACCTGCGCCGCGTGCCCGCCGAGGCCGACACGATCTTCGGACTTGGAGTGGTATCGATCGAAGAGGACCGCATCGACGATGCGGAGCGGCTCTTTCGCCGAGCCATCGAGCTCCAGAAGAATGATCCGCGTCTGGCGCGGGACACGGCCAAGGCCAGAGTGCGGCTCGCCGACATCCACGTGCGCCGCGACCTGTTCGACGAGGCCGCGGCCGAGCTCGAGGCGGCGTTGGCCCTGTGGCCCGATCATTATGAAGCGTGGCTCAAGCTCGCCCGGGTCTACGCCCGCCTCGGGCGCGACGCCGACGCCGAGACCGCCCGCACCAGAAGCGATGAAGCGATGAAGCGCGTCGGTCGAGCGGGCCCGGCTCTCGAATCGCGGGGCGACACCGCCACCGAAGGAGCGTCGCCTCCGGCTGCGGCGCCGCCCGAAGAGAGCGCTCCTCCCGGATCCAGTTCGCCGCACTCGGAGGTGCGCTGACCATGCGACGAGTTCCCTCACTGGCACGGACACGACGATCGATCGAGTGCGGGGCCGCCCTTGCGCTGATTGTCGTGTGCACCGGATGTTCGGGCGAGGCCGAGCGGCAACCGGCGGCTTCGACTCCAGGATCCGCATCCGCTTCGGTGGCGAAGTCGCCGTCGTCCACGTCACCGCCCACGTCAGGGCCCACGTCAGGGCC
>CAYXKH010000046.1:7160-9974 GCA_964465255.1 uncultured Isosphaeraceae bacterium | reverse complement strand
CCTCGGACAACGACGCCGCCGGTGGCGACCGGCGGCATCCGCTTCACCGATGTCAGCGCCGCCAGCGGGCTGGACACGACGATGACCAGCGGTCGCCTTCCTTCGAGCCAGATTCTCGAGGTGAAGGGTGGGGGACTGGCCCTCTTCGACGCCGACGGCGATGGTGATCTCGATGTCTTCGTTCCCAACGGCGCCACCCTCGAGGATCCCGAGCGCGGTCCCGGTGCCCGACTCTTCGAGAACATCACCGAGTCTGGTTCCGGCGATGGCTCGACTGCGGACCGCGAGATCCGCTTCCGCGACATCACCGCGAGCTCCGGCATCGCGCACACCCGCTGGTCCTTCGGCGTCGCCGCGGGCGACGCCGATGGCGACGGTCGGGAGGATCTCTTCATCTGCTGCTTCGGCCCCGACGTGCTGCTTCGCAACGTCACCGAGTCGGGCGGGCCCATCCGCTTCGAGGATGCGACGATCGCCGCAGGGCTCGGTCACGATGATGCCTGGAGCACCGGCGCCGCATTCGGAGATCTCGATCGAGACGGCGATCTGGATCTCTACGTCACCCGATATCTCGACTTCGATCCCTCGGCGCCTCCGTCGCCCACGCTCTTCAACGCCATTCCAGTGATGGCCGGTCCCAAGGGGCTTGCGCCGGAACCCGATGCGCTCTTCGAGAATCTCGGCGATGGCCGCTTTCGCGACGTATCGAAGAGCGCGGGAATCCTCGCTCCGAAGGGCGGCTACGGGTTGAACGTCGCCATCATCGATCTGACCGGCGACGGCCTTCCGGACATCTTCGTCGGCAACGATTCCGACGAGAAGTTCCTCTTCCGAAACCTCGGTCCGGCATCCGACGCCGCGCCCGACGCCAGCGCCCTCCGCTTCGAGGAGATCGGCATGGCCAGCGGCATCGCCACCAACATCGAAGGCGCCGCCCAGGCCACGATGGGAATCGCCATCGCCGACGTGGACGGCAATGGTCGTCCGGACGTGTTCACCACCAACTTCTCAAGCGACACCAACACGCTTCATCTCAACCGCGACGGCCGCAACTTCGACGACCGCACCCAGCAGTTCGGGCTCGGGGCGGTCAGCCGACCGTTCGTCGGGTGGGCCTGCGGCTTCTTCGACTTCGATCACGACGGCGACGAGGACCTCCTCATCGTGAACGGCCACGTCTATCCGCAGGCGACGCGGAAGGCGATGGACTCCGACTACGAGCAGACTCCGCTCCTCCTGGAGCGCCGCGGAGCGCGATTCGAGCGACTCTGGCCGGAGACCGCCGGCGCCTGGCTCGGCGAGCCCCATCGCGACCGCACCGCGGTCTTTGGCGATCTCGATGGCGATGGCGACATCGATGTCATCGTGGGCGAACTGAACGGACCCTGCCGAGTGCTGCGCAACGACACCTCCGGGCCGTGGGTCGTCGTCGATCTCGATGATGCCGGCGTCCCCGGGAACCGCGGCGGAGTCGGTGCGGTGATCGAGGCCAGCGTGAATGGCCTCACCCAGCGGCGCTACATCTACGGAGGCGGTCCGTTCCAGTCGACGATCGTGCCGCAGGCCCACTTCGGCTTCTCGGCCGAGTCGGTGGCCTCCAGCGGGGGCACGATCGACTTGGCGGTCATCTGGCCCGATGGGGTCAGGACGACGGCGACGGTGGAACTCAATCGCCGCTCCACGGTCACTCGACCGAAGTGACCAGTTCACTCAAGAACCCAGGCGCGCGAGGGCGAGTGTGCGGCGAAGCCGCGACGGAGCGATCAAACCCCCGCGGCCGGAAGCCGCTTCGGAGCGATCAAACCCGTCAGGGCTTCGGCTCGAGCAGACGAGCCAGCCGGGCTTCTTCCTCTTTGAGCGGGACCAGGGTCTGATTGAACCAGGTCCACCATTCCTTCATGTTGTAGCCGTACACGTCGGTGGGCTTGCCCCACTCGCTGCTGGTCATCGCCACCAGCGAGTTGTGGATGTCGATGCGATAGGTGATTGCGACCGCGTCCATCACTCGCAGCAGCGTGCCCTCGTTGACGACACCGAGCACCGGCTGAAACGCACCGGCGCTGCCACCGACCACGGGAATGAGGTTGGCGACGTAGGTCGTCTGGGTACCGACCACGATCCACGCCAGATCGCCGGTCTGGGCGACACGATCCGAGGTCGCCTGGGCGAAGATCAGCAGTGGAATCGCCTGCACCGCGTTGAGGGCGCCGGCGACGAAGCCGGCGCCGTTGGCGATGGCGTGGCGGGAGTCGCGCAGGCCGGTGTCGATTTCGCAGAGCGCCTCGTCGAAGAGCGGGGAGGTCATCCGGCGAATCGCCTCGTGGCGCACCGCCTTGTCGTCGGTGTGGATCGCGGCGTACACCAGGGCCGCCTGACCGGCCTCGCCGCGGGTGGCGAAGTGATCGAGCACGCCGAGCACCACATCGGGGGCTTCACCGCCGAGCACATCCCACATCGGTCGCAGCGCCGCAACGTCGGTGAACTCGGTCAGTTCGACGAGACCCTTGCTGCGAGCCTCGGTGGCCCGGGCGTTCTTGAAGGAGCGGTGCGCCAGCGAGACCATCTGATGGGAGTACTCGCGGGCGTCCGCGCGGAGCCGGAGCTGCTCGCGATCCTCCACCTTCGCCGAGTCGTAGATCAACGGAACCGACCCGGTGGCGGGAATCAGGCGATAGAGCAGGGTGGTCTCCGGGCGTCGGAGGACGAAGCCACCGGTCGTCTGCGCCGCGCATGGCTGGCCGAGAGCAAGCGGCAGGGCCACCAGCATGGCAAGTGGCATGGCAAGTGGCATGGCAAGTGGCATGGCAAGTGGCA
>CAYXKH010000046.1:0-7060 GCA_964465255.1 uncultured Isosphaeraceae bacterium | reverse complement strand
AGTGGCATGGCAAGTGGCACGGCGAGTGGCATGGCCATCGGGCCGAGTCCGTTCAGAAGTGCGAAAAACATTGCGGCTGAGAGGCGTCGCATCGAACCGACTATACGGATGAGGCCACGTTCCGCTGCAGCCCTCGGCAATGACCGGTCACGGCACCGGCCTCGAAAAGAAGTCGCTTCGACCGATCTTCTCCTTGGCCCGCTCGGCCGCGACCCGATCGGCGTAGTCGCCCATGACCACGCAGTAGACCGTTCCGCCACTGTCATCGCTGGTGCTGACCACCCGCGCCGCGGGAAGCCCTCGAGAGCTGTTGAAGCGACTGAGTTCCTTGGCGGTCCGCTCCGCGTTGACGCGGTCCCGGAAGCAGCCGCCCTGGAGCGTCCATCGAGTTCCGGGTGGGGGTGGTGCCGCGGGACGGACGGCGGGGGCCGCCTGGTTGGAAGCCACCGACGGAGAGGGAGCAGTCGATCCGGCGGAGGAGGGCGTGGTGGCGTAGGCGAGTTCGGTCCGCGCGTTCTGGGCCTGCCGGCGAGCGCGGTCCGACTCCTCGCCCTCGAGCAGGCGCGCGGCGGAGTCGAAGTGATTCGCCGCCTCGGTCAAGCGGCGGGCCTTGAGCTTGATCGCTCCGAGCTGGGCATGGGCCCGCCCGGCGACGAGCGAGTCGGAACAGCGGGTCGCGGCGTTGAGCGACTCCTCGGCTTCGGCCACCCGATTGAGGCGATAGGCGCTCATTCCGGCGAGATATGCCGCCGAGCCCCGAAGCACGTCGTCGTCGCTCGTCCCGGCGGCCTCGGCCGTGGTCAAGGCGTCGTCGTAGCGCCCGGCGTCGTAACTGGTCTGGGCCTCGAGCAGGAGATCGCTCGACTTGGGGGCGCAGCCGACGGCCCCGAGGAGGAGAGCGGTGGTGACGGTCGCGAGGTGCGCGGCCCGACGGAGACGAGGATGAGCCGATGAACTGTTCATGCTGCCGAGTATCGTAACGATCGCCCCCCCCTGAGAGCCCGCACCCATGAAGCTCCTCCGACGGATCCAGCGCACACTCCTGTTTCACCCGTTCCGAACCCGGGTGATCGACGACCAGCGGACGTGGCGGTCCTTCGAACTCCTGATCGGGGCGTACCACCTCGCGAAGAAGCTGGAGGCGTCGAGCTCCGCGCAGCGGATTGGAGTGATGGTCCCGACCAGCGGGCTCTTCCCGCTCTCGGCCATCGCCGTCTGGATGCTTGGTCGCACGCTGGTCCCGTTGAACTACCTGCTCTCGTCCGAGGAACTCGCCTATGTGATCAAGGACGCCGAACTCGACGTCGTGGTCACCGTGCGTCCGATGCTGGAGCATGTGGGCGGACTGCCGGCGGGGGTGACGCCGGTCTTCCTCGAGGATCTCGCGACCCGCGGCGTGCCCCCGTTCCGCCGCGCCCGACGGCTGCCGGCCGACGAACCTGCGGTCATCCTCTATACATCCGGGACCAGCGGTCGACCGAAGGGCGTCATGCTCTCCGACGAGAACCTCTCCGCGAACGTGGAGCAGTGCACCGAGTGGGCCAGGTTCACCGATGGCGACGTGCTGCTGGGCGTCCTGCCGCAGTTCCACAGCTTCGGGCTCACCGTGCTCTCGTTGCTGCCACTCGCGGTTGGGTGTCGGGCGATCTACACCGCGCGCTTCGTCCCCAGGCGGCTCATCCAGCTTTTGCGCACCCACCGTCCGACCGCGTTCATCGCCATTCCGTCGATGTACAACGCCCTCCTCTCGGCCCGAGATGCCGCGCCCGAGGACTTCGCCTCGCTCCGCTACGTCGTCTCCGGGGGAGAACCGCTGCCGGCGGCGGTCTACAACGCCTTTCGGGAGAAGTTCAACATCACCATCAACGAGGGCTATGGCCTCACCGAGACATCGCCGGCCACGCACTGGTGTCGACCTCACGAACATCGCGTGAAGAGTGTCGGACGGGCGCTGCCGCGGGTCGAGACCCGCATCGTCTCACCGGAGGGGCGGGAGCTTCCGGTGGGCGAGGATGGCGAGATCCGGCTGCGCGGTCCAAACGTGATGAAGGGCTACTTCAAGCTGCCGGAACAGACCGCCGCGGTCTTCGACGAAGAGGGTTGGTTCAAGACCGGCGACATGGGGCGACTGGATGCCGAGGGCTTCCTGGCCATCACCGGCCGCATCAAGGAGATGCTGATCATCGGCGGCGAGAACGTCTTCCCCCGCGAGATCGAGGAAGTGCTCAACGGCCATGACACGGTGAAGGACTCCGCCGTGATCGGGATGCAGGACGAGAGCCGCGGCGAGGTTCCCATCGCCTTCGTCGAGCTGAAGGAGGGAGCGACCTTCGACGAGGCGAGCCTGCGAGCCCACTGTCGAACGCTGCTCGCCGGCTACAAGGTTCCCAAGGAGATCCGGGTGCTGGACGCACTCCCGCGCAACGCCACCGGCAAGATCATGCGAAGGCAGTTGCGGGCTTGATCTTCCTGCTCTCGACCTTCTCCCCGCTCCTCAACAGGCCCCCCACGCTGCGAGAAGTTCGCCGAGATCGGCACCATCGACTTCTCCGCTTCCGTCGAGATCGCCCACTCCGGGATTGCCCCAGTTGGCCAGCAGCTCTCCGAGATCGGCACCGTTGACGATGCCGTCTCCGGTCAGATCGGCGGAGCACGGACTGGGACAGGCCGGACCGAAGCCGCACGAAAGGGTGAGCACGCCCGAGCCGATGCCATTGTTGAAGCCGCCGACGCGGAGGATGTAGGTCACGCCGCACTCGGCCTCGAAGATCACTTGACTGCGAGTGCTGATCAGGCAGAGCACCGCGTCGTCGTTGCACTGCTGAAGGAAGAGGGCGTCGCACTCGTTGGTGTAGAGGGCCAGCCGAGTGTCGAAGTCGGCGTCGGCGCAGGTGTCGATGGTGACCGGCGCGTCACAGGTCGCGGTCCAGGTGAACCAGATGTCGGGGCCGAAGCCGATGCCCGAGCCTTCGTCGCAACTCGGCGGAAGCGGCGGTCCGTCGACGGTGGCGCCGATCGTGGAGAAGGGAGTCGTCCCCACGATGAGGTCGAGCGCCTCGCCGCAGTCGTCATTGGCCGGAGGAGTGCCTCCGCAGACGACGATCGCCGATGATGCGCACGAGGCATCCCAGTCGGAGGCGCAGCAGAAGGGGTCGATCTCGCAGACCGCCTCACAGCACGCGATGTCGTTGCAACCGGGAGTGGCGTGGCTGGTGAAGCACGAGCCCGAGTCGGGGCCGCACGCCGCAGCGCAATTGTCGTCGCACCGGATTTCGATGATGTAGGCCCCGTTGAAGTCGCAGTCGGTCTGGCCGTTGCCGGGCTCGGGGAAGAAGCCGCTGGTCACGGCAACTCGCCAGAGGCCAGGCGGAACGCACACGGAACCCTGGCCGAGCAGGCAGTTGACGCTCTCGACGACGAGGGGAGAGTCTTCGAGCGGTCCGCAGGGAACGGAGATCAGCGCGGCGAAGCCGAGGAACTGCGACTGGAAGCGCAGAGTCACCTCCGCGAGTCCGTCTCCGTCGGGATCGCTCAGCAGGAACTGGTAGATGTCGACATCAGGGTTCGGCGCCGTGCCGTCGTCGCTGATCCGCCCGCACACCTTGGTGTTGCAGGCGATCGAGACCGGGGCGGCGCCGGGCGTGGGGAAGATGCACGGGTCGTTGATGAAGGCGTTGCAGGCCTCGAGCTCCTGGAGCGTGAAGGGCGGACACTCGAGCTGGCAGAACTCGCTGCAGGCCGCTTCGGCGACGACGACGCAGATGAAGTCCCACGCCGATTCGCAGCAGGTGGGATCGACCGAGCAGACCGCCAGGCAGCAGTTCAGGTCGGAGCAGGCCGAGCCAGGGTGGCTCTCGAAGCAGTTTCCGGCGCCGGGGTCCCCGCAGGTGCCCGGCGTGGATCTGCAGAACTGTCCCGCAAAGACCGCACAGGCAGTGTCCCACTCGGTCGCGCAGCAGAAGGGATCGATGGCGCAGACTGCCGAGCAGCACTCGAAGGTGTCGCACGAGGGATTGCCGTGAGGGGAGAAGCAGTCGCCGGAAACCGACGCCCCGCAGAGGCCGATGCAGAGTTCGTCGGCGAGGGCGGCGCAGAAGGCATCCCACACGGTGTCGCAGCACTGCCCCGCGAAGCCGCAGACCGCGATGCAGCACTCGGCCGAATCGCAGCCGGGCGTGCCGTGCGGAGTGAGGCAGTTTCCCGGTGCCGGGCACTGTGCCGCGGCGGGACGGTCCATCATGATCACGGCGGCGAGAACGAGGATGACGAGTGCGATGAGGAGTCGGGGCACGGAGGATCCGGGAGAACGGGGGGGGAAGGGGGCGTCGAGTGGAATGATCCAGCCAAACCTATGGGGCCGTCCAGAAGGTCATCAGGATGCCGAGATCTTCGCCGTCGACAAGTCCGCTCTGGTCGAAATCGGCCTTGCCATCGGGCGTGCCCCAGACGGTGAGCAGCGTGCCGAGATCGGCCCCGTTCACGAGCCCGTCACCGTCGAGATCGGCCGGCGAGGCGCATTGCTTTAGGCAGTAGACGTTGAGCGCCCCGCTGCCCCCTTGGGAATACCCGCCGACTCTGATGATGAAGCGATCGCCGCACCGCGCGTGCCATTCGAGCGACGAGGTGAAGCCTCCGCAGCCGGTCCCGTCGTCGTTGCACGCGGCCAGTTCGAGCCCGTTGCACGTTCCGACGTAGACGGCCATGCGGGTGTCGAAGTCGGCCGAGTCGCAGGTTCCCGCGATGATCAGCCCGTCGCAGGCGGCGGTGTACTCGAACCAGATGTCCTGCACGAAGGAGGTGCCGAAGCCCTCGTCGCAGAGGATCGGGAGGTCGGGGCCGTCGGTATCGGCGCCGAAGGTGGTGAAGTTCACGATCCCGTCGCCAATCGGGGTCGCCTCGGAGCAGAGATCGTTCTTCGGCACATCGATGCCCGGACAGAACGCATCGGCCTGAGCGGCACAGACGGAATCCCACTCGACGATGCAGCAGAAGCTGTCGAAGGCGCAGACCAGCTCGCAGCAGGCCGCGTTGTCGCAGAAGGCCGAGGTGTGCGGAACGAGGCAGCTTCCGGTGCCCGCCACTCCGCAGGCCGGAGGGATGCACTCGTCACCGCAGCTCATCGAGACCTGGTACGTGTTCGAGCCGGACGTGCAGGGGAACCCGCTGAAGACGACGGGCGCAACGCAGAGCCACCAGGTTCCGGGCCCGAGACAGGTCGTCAGCGTGGTCGGCGCACAGGGCGCCGTGACGCTGTAGGGGCTCACCACGTTGCCGGCAAAACAGAGCGGAATTCCTTCGGTGTTGACGATGCCGACCACCACGGGAAATTCCGCGATCACGTCGATGGTGATGACGGTGGTCTGGTTCAAGTCGAACTCGTACCAGTCGGTGTCGCGCTGCCCGTTCGCCGCCCAGGCCGAACCGCAGATCCAGCCGCCGCAGGCGATCTCGCCGAAAAGTGGAAACGGGAGGACGCAGCCTCCGTTGATGTTCGTGCCGCAGAGCTCGCCCTCGGGCAGCGCGGTGGGGTCGCAGGCGAGCACACAGTCGATGCAGTAGAAGGCGGCGTGGCTGGCGCAGAGTGCATCCCAGGCGAGTTCGCAGCACACGGGATCGATGTTGCACACCGCGGCGGCGCACTCCGGGTCCCCGCAGCCGGGAAGCTCGGCCGGCTCGAAGCAACTGCCCTCGTTGCCGGCGTGAAGGGCGAGCGCGGGAATCAGAAGCGCAAGGCACCGCCCGCCCAGGACGAACGGCCTGAAGCCTGCCGATACGGAAAACCGCTCGCCACTCGGGCGAGCCGTTGGAAGAAATGGACGAAGCGTCGATCAACCCTCCGAATGCGATCCGGGCCTCCGGGCGAAAGGGGGCGCGGATCGACAAAAGGACTGAAACTCTCTCTCCAGCAGGCAGAGCGTATCCCACGCCCGACTCGGGGGAATAGGCGAACCGGAACTGTTTGAGAATGGAGAGGGCCCGCAGTCGGCGCCCTCTCTCCGATCCGCGGTCACTCGAACAGTCTGCCGGGCGATCGCGGCGCTGACGGCCCAGCGTCCCTTGCATCCCGCGTCAGCCCGCCGCGACCGTCCGCCTGAGCGACATCCGCGCCCGATCTGCACCAGTCCGATACTGTCGTGGCCTGCGTTGGTTCCGATTCCCCGCGTCCGATAGGAGTGCTCACCCCATGTCAACCGCAACAGCTTCACTCAAGGCCCCGCTCAACGTTGGCGACAAGGCCCCCGGTTTCACGCTCTCGCCGAAGGTCAAGGAGACGGTCGATGTCGGCGCCCTGATCGGGCACGAGCCGATCGTCCTCCTCTTCTTCCCGCTCGCGTACAGCTCGGTCTGCACCGCCGAGATGTGCCACATGCGCGACACGTGGGCCCAGTGGGAGGGCCTCGGCGCCAAGGTCTTCGGGATCTCGGTCGATAGCCCCTTCGTCACCGATCGGTTCCGCGCCGACGAGCGCATTC
Source organism: uncultured Isosphaeraceae bacterium (assembly GCA_964465255.1). Classification (GTDB taxonomy): domain Bacteria; phylum Planctomycetota; class Phycisphaerae; order Phycisphaerales; family SM1A02; genus CAYXKH01. The sequence goes on along the minus strand of CAYXKH010000046.1, from coordinate 587 downwards.
CCTTCCCGATCCTCTCCGACTTCAACAAGACCGTCTCGCCCATGTACGGCGCCCTTCACGAGGACCTCTTCGGCATGAAGGGGGTCTCCAAGCGCTCCGCTTTCGTGATCGGCCGCGACGGGACGGTGAAGTACGCCTGGGTGAGCGAGGATCCGTCGAAGCAGGTTCCGTTCGAGGACGTGCTCAAGGCCCTGCGCGGCGGCTGAACAGGCCCGCGCGGGCCCGTGAGCAAGGCCTGATCCGGCCCGTGATCCGGCCCGTGATCCGGCCCGTGATCGGGCGCCTGATCGGGTGCGTCGGGCGCGGAAGGCGGCGCCCAGCTCGCTCGCCGAAAGCGGTCGTCGGTGGCTATCCTGTGCCGCTCTGATCGCACCTGCGGGTGTAACTCAGTTGGTAGAGTGTCAGCCTTCCAAGCTGAATGTCGCCGGTTCGAACCCGGTCACCCGCTTGATCGAGATCACCGAAGAAGTACGCGAAGAACCCCAGCGACTGTCGGGGTTCTTCGCGTGCTGGACGGAGCCGAGCCGGGGGGCGCTTCAGGTCGCGATCTCCCGATGGGCCCTGATTCGCCACGGGCCCTGATTCGC
>CAYXKH010000045.1:14209-17018 GCA_964465255.1 uncultured Isosphaeraceae bacterium | reverse complement strand
AACTTCGGCTCCATCGAAGGCGATCCGCCCGCGGCGATGCGATACACCGAGGCCCGCATGACCGCCGCGGCGGTTGCCCTCCTCGAGGATCTGAAGTACGAGACCGTCGACTTCAAGCCCAATTACGACGACCGACTGATGGAGCCGGTCGTGCTTCCGGCGAAGCTGCCGAATCTGCTGATCAACGGCAGCAGCGGCATCGCCGTCGGCATGACCAGCACGATGCCACCGCACAACATCGGCGAGGTCTGCCGAGCGGTGGTCGCGGTGATCGATGATCCCGAGATCGGACTCGACCGTCTGATGGAGATCGTGCCGGGCCCCGACTTCCCCACCGGCGGCATCATCATGGGTCGTCGCGGCATCGCCGAGGCCTACGCCACCGGACGCGGTCGAATCGCGGTGCGCGGGCGAGTGCGTCACGAGAAGCAGGGCAACCGCGACGTCATCATCATCGACGAGATTCCCTACCAGGTGAGTCAGTCGCAGTTGATCGAGGAGATCGTCGAGGCCAGTCGCGGCGATCGCATCGCCGACATCTCCGACGTCCGCAACCACTCCGGTCGCGACGCCCGTACCCGGGTGCTGGTGGTCCTCAAGAAGGGCGCCGACCCTGCGGTCGTCGAGAAGCAGCTCTACGAGTACACCAGGCTTCAGTCGACCTACTCGATTGCCAACATCGCCCTCGTCAATCGGCAGCCGCGCACACTCTCGCTGCGGCAGATCATCCAGTGCCATGTCGATCATCGCGGCGAGGTGATCCGACGTCGGACGGAGTTCCTGCTCCGTCAGGCCAAGCAGCAGGCCCATCGGCTCGAGGGCCTGATCCTCGCCACCTGCGACATCGACGAGGTCATCCGCATCATCCGCGCCAGCCGGACTCGCGAGGAGGCCATCGAAGGCCTCATGACCAAGTCGTTCCGGATCGCTCGCGATCACGTCTACGCCCCCTTCGTCCCGGCCCGGCTCATCGAGCGCTCGCTGGCCGAAGACGGTCTCTCGCTCACGCGGGTGCAGGCCGAGGCCATCGGGGCCCTGCGGCTGATCCAGCTCACCGGGCTCGAGATCGAGAAGCTCAACGACGAGTACCGCAAGCTGCTCGGCGAGATCGACGGCTTCGAGGTGATCCTCGCCGACCAGCGCGTGGTGCTGAAGATGATCCGCGACGATGCTCTGGGGTTGATCGAGCAGTTCGCCGACAAGCGCAAGACCGAGATCACCGATACCGACGTCGAGGGCTTCGAGCTCGGCGATCTGATCCCCGAGCACACCGTCGTGGTGACGACGTCGCATCGCGGGTACGTGAAGCGGCTGCCCGTCGACACCTATCGCGAGCAGGCTCGGGGCGGTCGCGGCATCAAGAGCGGCGAGAACCGCGACGAGGACTTCGTCAACCGGATCCTCGTCGCCGGCACCCACGACGATCTGCTCTGCTTCACCAACACCGGTCGCGTCTACCGCATGAAGGTCTGGCAGATCCCAGAGACCAGTCGCACCGCCGGTGGACGAGCCATCGTCAATCTGCTCGATCTCAAGGAGGGCGAGTCGGTTCGCGCCTTCCTCACCGTGCCCGACTTCGAGCAGAGCGAGGATTACCTCTTCTTTGCCACCGCCCAGGGACGCATCAAGCGCTCAAGCCTCAAGGACTACCGCAATGTCCACCGCTCCGGCATCATCGCCGTCAACCTCAACGAAGGTGACCGACTGATCGATGTCGTCCGCACCACCGGTCGAGACCACGTGCTGCTGGCCACCGCCCAGGGCATGGCCATCCGCTTCGAGGAGGATGACGCCCGAGTGATGGGCCGAAGCGCCGCGGGCGTGTGGGGCATCGAGCTGCGCGACGACGACGAGATCGTCGGACTCGTGCGCTGCTCGGCGACCCCCGCCGAGGGCGATCCCGATCTGCTGACGGTCACCGAGAACGGTTACGGCAAACGGACGGCGCTCTCGGAGTATCTGGTCCAGATGGAAGATGGCTCCACCCGGCCGCAGAGCCGCGGCGGCAAGGGACGCATCGATATCCGCACCACCGATCGCAACGGGCGGGTCGCTGCCGTTCGAGCGGTGATGGATACCGACAGCCTGATGTTCGTCAGCGAACAGGGCATGCTGGTCAGGATTCCGGCCTCGAGCGTCTCCAAGATCGGCCGCAACACCCAGGGTGTTCGCGTGGTCGACCTCAAGGACGGTGATCGCCTGATCGGTGTCGCCGCAATCGCCGAGACCGAGCGGGCACTCGCCGATGCTCAGGCCGAAGCACGGCCGGAACCCCGTCCGGAAGCCAGTCCCGAAGTCAGTCCGGAAGCCAGTCCGGAAGCCAGTCCGGAAGCCAGTCCCGAAGCCAGTCCCGAAGGCGACCGTGACGAGCGGGTTGCCGAACGGACCGACTCGGCCGGCGACTCAGACCCCACCGTGCCCGATCACCAGGAGTGAGGAACAACCCCCATGCCGCTGACTCAATGGTCTGATGAGATCCTGATCGCCGAGCTCTCTGACGAACCTCACTTTTCCGAGGATCTGACGGCGGTCATGCGGCACTTCGAAGACGGCACGACGGCCCCCGATCTCGTGCTGGACATGAAGAACGTCACCTACCTCAACTCGACCAACATCGCCCAGCTCCTGCGACTGCGGAAGAAGGTCACCTCCGCCGACAAGCGGATGAAGATATGCGCGGTGCCCGACGGCGTCTGGGGCGTCCTCATGGTCACCGGACTCGACAAGCTCTTCGAGTTCACCGATGACGTGAGCACCAGCCTGGCGAGTCTGCAACTGGGGTTGTGAGTTTGAGCGCTCGGTGGTTTGA
>CAYXKH010000045.1:12788-14109 GCA_964465255.1 uncultured Isosphaeraceae bacterium | reverse complement strand
GCTCCGTAGCGGCTTCGCCGCACACTCGCTCTGGCGGGAGCGGGGCGTAGACAGGGCGTAGGAAGGCTTTCTCGGGGCGTGTGAACGGGAATCGCTGCAGAACTCCTCCTCATGCATCTGCGTCGCACCAACTACGAGCTGAGGGTCGAGTTCACGCCGCTCGTCGACGTGATCTTCCTGCTGCTGACCTTCTTCATCTATTCGATGATGCTCATGGTGAGGGCCGAGACGCTTCCGCTCGAACTCCGCGAGTTTCAGAGTTCGACTCCGGCAACGCCGCAGCCGACCGCGGTCATCTCGATCGATCTGGAAGGACAGCTCTATCTCGGACGGACGGCGATCACGCTGGAGGAACTGCTGCCGCGTCTCGCGGAGCGCCGCGCCCAGGAGCCCGAGGTGGTCGTCTACCTGATCGTGGCCGACGGAGTGTCGACGGTCGACCGCGCTCCACTGCTTCAGGACATCTGGGATCGCCTGAAGAACACCGGCATCGAGATCAATCTGGTCGGTCGCCCCAAGTCGACGCCCGCCTCCGCTGACGGACCGAGTTGATCTCTCGGGGGTCCGAGCGTCCGCGCCGGATCGGGGCCCCCTCATCCCTACGCTTCAGCTCGAATGGGCCGTCGCGAGTACAGCTTCCCGGTGGGCGTGGCCATTCTGGCCTCGATCGTGCTGCACGCGAGCGGTTTCCTGCTCTCTGCCGCGGGGTACGCCACCTCGCTGCTCGGTGGCCCGCCGGACTCCCCCGCCGCGCAGCCCGACCCGCTCGAGTCGGAAGAGGTCGAGCTGGGTCTGGCGGCGCCGAACCCCGCGAGCATGACCTGGATCGGCTACGAAACTTACGAGGAGCATCTGGCGCGGCTGAGCGAAGTGGAGCAGGCCGCTTTTCTCGACCAGCCGAGCTCCGGTCGAGGCGGCACCGCAGAGGGCACGGCGCCGCCCGCGGAGACCGCCAGCGAATCGCCCGACACGACCGAGCCTGCGGAGACGGTCGTGCCCGAGCCGCCCTCACCGACCGAGGCAGCGACGACCGCGCCTCCCGCGCCCAAGGAACTCATCGAGCCCGAGCAGGGCCCGCCTCCAGTTCCGCTCTCGGCTCCGTCGACGACGGCTGACCCGATCGTGCCGTCCCTTCCCTTCGAGCTTCCCTTGACCGATTCGACGCTCGAGGCGCCGCTCGGAGAGACCATTGCGGAACTCACCGCGGCGCTGATCGACGAATATGTGATTGCTGCTGGCACGCGGGCGGTGGAGCAGCCCTCCGAGGAGGCGATTCGCGAAGGCGACGAGGAAGAGACGCCAAGCGATGAAGCGCAGATGG
>CAYXKH010000045.1:6036-12688 GCA_964465255.1 uncultured Isosphaeraceae bacterium | reverse complement strand
GGGGCAGACGGAGCAGATGGGTCCGGAGGTGCCGCGCGACGAGGCCTCGGGAAGTCAATCGCCCGCGACGCCGACCCGCCCCTCACCACCCTCGGCCCGCGGCGCGCCGAGCACCCAGCCACCCGCACCCGGGGATGACTCCAATCGCGAGAGCGATCCCACCTCGCGAGTGGAAGTCTCGCCGGATCAGTGGAAGAGCAACAAGCCGCTGGCGGCGCACGGCCTTGACATCAAGACCCGTCGGCCGGTCTTCCCGGAGCTCACGCGACTCACCGCGACGCCGGCCAACCCCGTGGTCGAGATCCAGTTCGATCGCACCGGCGTCCCCCGACGGGTGGTTCTGCTGCGAACCTCCGGCGACCCGCGGATCGACGGCCCCGTGCTCGATTCGGTCTATCGATGGCGTGCCTCCGGGGAGCGACTGAGCCGACTCGGCGAGGGCGAAGTGGTCCGACTCGAGATGCGGATCAGGCTCGTGGGCGAATGACTCGCCGCAGCCACATGTTCCGAAGCCTGCTGCAGCGTCATTCGGCCAGACGCTCTCGCCACGTCTGCAGACGAGCGTGATCGGTCATCGAATAGCTCAGCGGGGTGATCGTGATCGCCGGCTCGAAGAGGGCTTCGACATCGGTGTCGGGAGCGGTGTGCGAGAACTCCATGCCGCTCCCTGAAGGCCAGTAGTAGACCTGCCCTCCGGGGCTCTCTCGGCGCTGATAGCCGTCGATTCCGGGCGCCGTGTTCATGGCCACGACGCGGATGGGAGGAATCGGGGCATCGGGTCGCTCGGTGCGGGGCACGTTGATGTTGATCACCCCGTGAGGATCGAGCTCGTGACGCAGGACGCGATCGATTGCCGATCGAGCAATCTCGGCCGCCCGCGGATAGCAGGTGTTCGGGCGCACCCCGAGGTGAAGACTCACGGCAATGGCCGGGACGCCGAGGAAAGCGGACTCCACCGCGGCGGCCACCGTTCCGCTGTAGATGACGTTGATCCCGACGTTCGCCCCCATGTTCATGCCGCTGATGGTCACGTCGGGGCGCGAGCCGGGACCGAAGCGCTCCTCCCAGATCGCCCGCAGCGCGACCTTGACGCAGTCGGCCGGGCGACCATCGACGGCAAGCCCGCGCATGCGCTCGTTGACCTGCACTTCGTTGACCATGAGCGGCGAGGAGAAGGTGATGCCGTGACCGCTCGCCGACTGCACGAACTGCGGGGCGATGGGGACGATCTCGCCGAGCCCCTCGAGCGCATCGAAGAGTGCCGCGATACCGGGAGCTTCGATGCCGTCGTCGTTGGTCAGAAGGATGCGCATGGACCTCAGATGGTAATGGCCCGGTGCGACGCTGCGCGAGCGATCAGCGCTGCCTCACGCGGCCTTCTTCGCCGGCAACGGCTTCTCCGCCACGGCCGTCTTCGACATCTGTCGACTGATCTCGACCAGAAGCCCATCCGGCCAGTGGGTCGGATGCGGCTCGTGCAGGTTGAAGTGGTTTCGTCCGGGGATCAGCCGCACGTCGGCATCGCCGCCGAGAGCGGCGAGATCCTTGGCGAGCAGCCGTGCGGATCCGGCGAGCCCGAAGGTGTCCTGCTCGCCGCACCAGAGGTGGATCTTGCCGGTGAGCTTCGGCCCGAGCTCCGCCCATCTCGAGCGGAGGATCAGACCGATGTCGTAGCGCCTCCAGGCGTCGACCACCTCGCGGTTGATTGCACCGGACGTGCGGTCGAAGAACTCCTGCGGACGTCCGTCGTCGCCACGGGGGCTGAAGACCGCGTCGAAGCTGTCGATCTGTCCGCCGTAGGCCTTCTCCCGCCGCTCCGCGAGCACGAAAGCCTCCACCGTCATTGCCACGGTGTCTCCGTCGAGGACCAGCGCACGCGGCCCTCCCTCCTCGTCGCGATAGAGATTCTCGGCCTCGTACAGGTTGATCCCGGAGAAGTCGCGAAAGTCGGCGGAGTCCGGGGCGGTTGCCCAGCAGCCGCCGAACGTGTCGGGGTAGTTCACCTGCAACCAGAGGGCGCTCCAGCCGCCGCTCGAGTGGCCGGTGACGTAGCGACTCGCCTGCTCGCGCACGCCGCCGAGCTCGGCCTCGATGGTGGGAATCAACTCGCGGATCAGTGCGGCACCGCGGGGTCCGTTGTTCACCGAGTCGGCGAACTCGTGGTGCCCGAGCGGGCACGAGGCATCGAGATAGACCTGGATGACGGGAGGCGATTCGCCGCGATCGACGCGCTCGAGTTCGCGCGGTCCCAGTCGCCAGGCCAGCAGGTGGCTTCCGCCGAATCCGTGAACGACGTAGGCCACCGGGCACTCCGCGAGATTGCGAAGGGGATTGGTCAACTTCGGGATGACGATTGCCGCATGCATCACCATCTCTCGACCCCAGAACTCCGAGAGCAGCGACGAGCGAAGGGTCACGTGGCGGATTCGGTCGTCGGCACGATCGGAGACGGCCGCAGGGACCGGAGCATCGAGCAGCGGCGGCAGTTCGGGCGGCGCGGGCGAAAGTCGGTTCCCACCGAAGCGGATGTCGTCGGGACCGGCGACGACGACGGCCGCGGCCCACACCGCGGCCCACAGCGCCAACACCTGACTCTGCCGCACAGTTCGTCGATGGAACGTCTGGATCGGGCGGGACACGCAGGGACTCCTTGCAACGACGACTGAACATGACGAATCGGAAACGACGACGGGAAACGACGAATGCGAGACGACCGACTCGGACACGCCCATCGTCGGGGCGGGTGACACCTGGACTATCGCGGCTCGAGGACGTATTCGCGACCGGCCCAGCGGATGGGCCGTCGGCAAATCAGGTCGCGGGCGGACTGCCAGAGAAGGAAGGCGATCGTGACGGCCCCGAACGGATACGCCGCGACGGCGACGAGCGGGACGCCGAGGAGTCGATAGAGCCACCCGAGGGCAGCGCACTGCGCGGCCACGGCAAGGCAGACGGTGGCGATGGCGGCGATTGGCCAGAGCGCCGCGGTCGGGAGCGCGGAGATCGCCAGGACCAGAAGCGCCACTTGGGCGAGTGGAAAGACCCCGCCGATCACGAAGAGCCGAAGGGCGTGCTTGCGGATGCGCGACGGCTTGCGTCGACAGGCCTCGATGAAGATCCGTCGCCAGCCGCGGCGGAACGCGTCGTAGGAGTCGTACATCGACACCTCGAGCATCTCCTCGGCGATGAGCAGCGACACCTTCTCGCCGCGGCTCTGAATGACGCGGGCGAAGGCCAGATCCTCGAGCAGATCCTCGCGGACTGCGGCATGCCCGCCGATTGCCAGGTATGCGTCTCGACGGAAGAGCATGAACTGGCCGTTGGCGAAGGCCCGGGGCGTCTCTTCGTGTTCCACCCGCTCCGCCGGGTAGAGCTGGAGCAGCATGATCGAGGCAACGGGCTGGACGACTCGTTCGAATCTGCGGCGCGTCGTGAGTCGCGGAAGCAGACTCAGCAGCGAGCTTCCACGATCGACGCTCATGGCCACGCACGCACGAACCAGGCCGGGGTGAAACCGGGTGTCGGCGTCGGTGAAGATGAGGAATTCGCCGTCAGCCCGCGCCGCTCCCAGAGCGGCGGCATGGCACTTGCCGGCCCAGTCGGGCGGACAGAAGTCGTTCTCGATGATCTCGATGCGCCGATCGAGCGCCGCGTGACGCCTGAGGATCTCGGCGGTCGAATCGCTGCAGCGATCGAGCACGAAGATCAAGGAGAGCGCGGGATACTCCTGGGCCCGCAGCGAGGTCACGCACGAGTCGATCACCCGCGCTTCATCGTGCGCCGGAACCACGACCGAAACCTTCGGCCATCCCCCCTGCGGCGATGGCAGTGCGAGCCCGTCGCGAGCGCGCGGAACGCGTCGGAGGCTCCTCGCCACTCGGAAGAGGATGACGGTCCAGAGGGCGAGAGCTCCGACGGTGATTGCCAGGAGCAGAAGAGCGGAGATGGGTGGCATCGTCAGCGGCGTGAATCAGGATACGGTGTGCCGGTTCGGAGTGACGCGGCCGCACGGCGCTCGACCATCGATGCCCATGAACCCGAACTTCTCCGACCCCCACTTCGCCGAGTTCGCCGGCCCCCGCCTCGACAGTGCGGTCGGCCCAGCGGAGCCGGAACGGCTCATGCTCGACCGCGCCGCGGCCCGGGCGTTGGACGCGGAAGCCCTCTCGAGGTTTGGGATTCCCGAAATCGTGCTCATGGAGAACGCCGCTCGCGGCCTTGCCGCCGTGGCGTCCGCGATGCTTCGAGGGACCGGACGATCGGTGGTCGTGATCTGCGGACCCGGAAACAACGGCGGAGACGGATACGCGGCCGCCCGGCATCTGTCGAACTGGTCGCACTCGGTGCGGCTGATTCGCGTGGGAACTCCACGTCCCGAGACGGCAGCCGGCCTCAACGCATCGATCTGCGCCGCGATGGCCATGCCCACCGCAGACATTTCCCTGCTGGGCGACGGCGCCGCGGCGACTCTGGTGATCGATGCGCTCTTCGGGACCGGGCTGGATCGACCGCCGACGGGGGCGGCCGCCGCGGCGATTGCCGCCATCAATGACGCTCGCCGGCGCGGGGCGCTGGTCCTCGCCGCCGACCTGCCCTCCGGACTCGACTGCGACAGTGGAGAGTGCCTGGGAAGCGCGGTCGTTGCCGACCGCACCTCGACCTTCGCTGCGCTCAAGCCGGGACTTCTCCGGGGCGATGGTCCGCGGCACGCCGGCGCAATTGACGTGGTCGACATCGGCGTCCCGCGCGAACTGCTCCGTCGGCTCGCCTCGTCCTGACCCAAGGCCGACCGGGCGGCGCAGTCACGCACCGCTTGCCTATACCATCCGCCACTCGATCCTCCGGGGCGTCGCCGAGAAGGCCCCTCGATACGACCCTCGATATGACCCTCGATATGAGTGGATCCGAGTGGATCCGAGCCCACCGCGCCGCACTCGATGTACCACGCCCAACTGACCAATCGATACCTGACGTCGCGGATCATCCCCCTGATTGCGGTTGCGGCGGTGGCGTTGTGCGTGGCTCTGGTGATCACCGTGGTTTCGGTGATGTCCGGATTTCTGGACATGCTCAAGAAGAGCGGCCGGACGTTGATGGGCGATGTGGTCATCTCCTATCCGATCCGCGGCATTGGTCACTATGACCAGCTCATCGAGCGGCTGACGGCATTGCCGGAAGTTGCTGGGGCGACGCCGGTGATCGATACCTACGGCTTGCTCCGAATGCCCTATCCCGCGGGCGACCAGAAGGAGGTGGTCACCGTGCAGGTGTGGGCCATCGACCCGGCCACCTTCAACAGCGTGACCCGCTTCGATGAGACGCTCTGGTGGCAACCGCAGAGCGAGGAGGAGCTGAAGGGGCTCTCGGAGACGGATCCCCGGCGGCTGATCGGCGATCGGATCTTCGAGAACGGTCGCCTGCTGCGCGACACCCGCACCGACAAGCCCGGAATCGTGCTGGGCATGCACGTCTCGGTTGTGAATCGACGACAGACGGACGGTTCCTACATGCCGGTACCGGAGCACTGGTGGATGCCCTCGCACTCGGTGGCGCTGACCCTGGTGCCCATCACCGGCGGCGGCAAGATCGCCGAGCCGAAGGAAGTGGTCTTCCCCGTCGTCAACGAGTTCTTCTCGGGTGTCTATCAGATCGACAAGCAGCGGGTGATGATCCCTCTCTCCGAAGCCCAGCAGATGCTGCGGATGAACGAGGCAACCCTCACCGACCCGGATCGGCTCGACGACGACGGCAGGCCGAAGGTCATCGGCGTGGATCCAGCCAAGGTGACCAAGATCCTGGTCCGCGCGGCGGACGGCGTTTCTCCGGAGGCTCTCCGCAAGATCGTCGCTTCTGAATACGCCCGGTTCTTCGAGGACTTCACGAGTGATGGCACCAACGTCGTCCTGCCACCGGAGCCCGATCTGGTCTCCGTGCTGACCTGGGAGCAGCTTCTCCGCGACCTCATCGGCCCCGTCGAGAAGGAGCGGGAGATGATGCGGATCCTCTTCTCGATCATCTATCTGGTCTGCGCCGGACTGGTCCTCTCGATCTTCTGGGCAATCGTCTACGAGAAGACTCGGGACATCGGAATCCTCCGGAGCATCGGCGCCCCGAGGATTGGAATCGTCTGGATCTTCCTTCGCTACGGACTGGTGATCGGCGTCTTCGGATCGATTCTCGGCCTGGGACTGGCCTGGATGGTCGTGACCAACATCAATTCGATCCATCACGCAATCGGCGAGGATGCTCCGGCCTGGAGCTGGAGAGTCTCCTTTGGTGCAGCCGCGGCCGCGGCGATTGCGGCGGTCATCGCCGGTCGACGACATCGACTGCTCGGCACCCTGCTCTGGTCGATCATGGTGGTGACGCTCGTCCTCGCCGGTGTCGGACTGATGCTCCACCGCGGCACGTTGATCTGGGACCCCAGCGTCTACTACTTCTCCGTCATTCCCAACGTGGTGGATCGGTTCACCGCCGCCCTCACCATGGTCGGTGCAGTGATCTTCAGCCTTCTCGGGGCGTCGGTTCCCGCGGCGAAGGCGGCGGACACGGACCCAGTCAGGGCCTTGCGCTATGAGTGAAATCGTCACGCCGACTCCGACCTCCACGACGGCGGCCCCATTGTCTTGCGTCGGAGTGCCTTCCGCCGGAG
>CAYXKH010000045.1:0-5936 GCA_964465255.1 uncultured Isosphaeraceae bacterium | reverse complement strand
CCGACCTCCACGACGGCGGCCCCATTGTCTTGCGTCGGAGTGCCTTCCGCCGGAGAGAGAGACGAACCGCTTCTGGAGGCGGTCGATGTGCGCAAGACCTACCGCCTCGGCCGCGTGGCCGTGGAGGTGCTGAAGGGTGCGTCGCTCAGCGTCAGGCGAGGCGAGTGGGTGGCAATTCTCGGAGCGTCCGGCAGCGGGAAGAGCACCCTGCTGCACCTGCTCGGCGATCTCGATCGCGACGATGACAACGGCTCCAGAGTTCGGCATCTGGGCAGACCGCTGGCGGACATGTCTCCGCTGGAGTGCAATCGCTACCGAAACGCCACCGTCGGATTCGTCTTTCAGTTTTATCACCTGCTGCCGGAGCTGACGGTGCTCGAGAACACCCTGCTGCCTGCGATGGTCGGGCGAACCATCCGTTCCGGCTGGCACTGGACGGCCATTGGCGCCGCTGGAGCAGCATGCGGTGCCGCGGGAGCGCCGCTCCTGGCAGCCTCGCTCGGATTCTCGAGCCTGGGCGGCGATCACCCCATCGCCGCCGTCCTTCCATGGGCAATTGGCGGAGCCATCCTGGGAGCCGCGCTCGCCCTGATTGGGACAGTGGAACTTCGCACGGTCCTCGAGCGACTCAGTACGCGGCACCGGGAAGACCGGCGACGAGCGACCCGCCTGCTCGAGGCATTCGGACTTGGGCACCGCCTGAAGCATCGTCCCCGAGAACTCTCCGGCGGGGAACGACAGCGCGTGGCCATCGCCAGAGCGATGCTCAACGACCCAGAGATCCTCCTGGCGGATGAACCGACCGGCAATCTCGATCAGCAGACCGGATACGAGATCCTGGAGCTCATCGCGACGCAGCGGCGCAAGGGAATGACCATCGTCATGGTCACCCATGATCCAGTCATCGCCCGCCGAGCGGACCGCATCGTGCGACTGCGCGATGGCCGGGTCGAACCTGATCCCGTCACGTAAATCGAAGCCTCTGAGGTCGCGGAACCCCACTGCACGTGGTGCACGCGGCCTTGTGCAATCACATCCAGTTTCAACACTGGGCGCAAAAAGAGACGAGGGCTGGACGGATCCAGCCCTCGTCATGAAGTCGGCGATGACCTACTTTCCCGCAGAGCAGTATCATCGGCAGCACGAGCTTAACTGCTGTGTTCGGTATGGGAACAGGTGTCTCCTCGTGCTTATCGTCACCGACAATCCGTGCCGCCGGCTGTCACCGTCGGCACGGTTCTTGGTGTCATGAAGCGATTCGTCGCGAACAGACCTGATTCAACTCAATCAGCTGCTTGAAGTGCTTGTCTTCCCACGAACCACCGATCGCTCGAATCCAAGGCTTGCAGCCTCGGGCCGACGAACAATGGTCGATGTGGTCAAGCTGTCGACCGTTAGTACTGCTTCGCTCAACGGATTACTCCGCTTGCACGTGCAGCCTATCAACCCGGTAGTCTTCCGGGGGTCTCTCGTCTAAAAAGACATGCAACACTCATCTTCGGGTGGGCTTCCCGCTTAGATGCTTTCAGCGGTTATCCCTGCCGTACTTAGCTACCCAGCGATGGACCGAGCGGTCCAACTGGCACACCAGGGGTACGTCCTTCCCAATCCTCTCGTACTAAAGAAGTCTCCCGTCAATGTTGCAACGCCCACGGCAGATAGGGACCGACCTGGCTCACGCCGGTCTGAACCCAGCTCGCGTACCACTTTAATAGGCGAACAGCCTAACCCTTGGGACCGCCTTCAGCCCCAGGATGTGATGAGCCGACATCGAGGTGCCAAACCGCTCCGCCGCTATGGACGCTCGGGAGCGATCAGCCTGTTATCCCCGGGGTACCTTTTATCCGTTGAGCGACGACCCTTCCACACGGGATCGCCGGATCACTAGAGCCCTCTTTCGAGACTGCTCGACCTGTTTGTCTTGCAGTAAAGCCGGCTTGTGCTCTTGCACTCTCTGCGCGGTTTCCAACCGCGCTGAGCCGACCTTTGCACTCCTCCGTTAATATTTGGGAGGAGACCGCCCCAGTCAAACTGCCCGGCATGCAGTGTCCTCTGCCCAGCTTCATGGGAATCAGAGTTAGGCCACAAATTCATTCAGGGTGGTATTTCACCTTTGGCTCCATCCAGCCCGAAAGCTGAACTTCAAAGCCTCCCACCTATGCTACGCAGAACAAATCCGTGACCACTGCAAGCGTACAGTGAAGGTCCACGGGGTCTTTCCGTCTTGCCGCGGGTAGGCGGCATCTTCACCGCCACTACTATTTCACCGAGTCGGTCGTGGAGACAGTGCTCCAGTGATTACGCTATTCATGCGCGTCGGAACTTACCCGACAAGGAACTTCGCTACCTTAGGACCGTCATAGTTACGGCCGCCGTTTACCGGCGCTTCGGTCGCAAGCTTCGCCTTGCGGCTAACCTGCTTCCTTGACGTTCCGGCACCGGGCAGGCGTCACACTGTATACGTCCTCTTGCGAGTTAGCACAGTGCTGTGTTTTTGATAAACAGTTCCCAGAGCCTTTTCTCTGCGCCCTCTCTTGCGAGTAGGGCCCCCTTATTGCGAACTTACGGGGTCAATTTGCCTAGTTCCTTCACGACCGTTTTCTCGAGCGCCTGAGGCTATTCGCCACGCCCACCTGTGTCAGTTTTGGTACGGATCTCATCTTCGTCACCGGACGGCTTTTCTTGGAACCCTTCCACCCAGCATCGGCCACAAGGGCCTGGACGCTTCACTGTCCCGCTGAACTTCAGGATCCGTCACGCCGGATCAACCTAAATGAGAGTGCAGGAATATTGACCTGCTGTCCATCGACTACGCTTTTCAGCCTTGCCTTAGGATCCGACTAACCCTGGGCGGATTTACCTTCCCCAGGAAACCTTGGGCTTTCGGCGAGGGAGATTCTCACTCCCTTTATCGTTACTCAAGCCGGCATATTCACTAGCTGTCGCTCCACCAACCCTTTCGGGAAAGCTTCAACGCTGACAGCTACGCTCCTCTACCACCGCAATGCGGTCCGCGGCTTCGGCACGAATCTTATTCCCGATAATTATCGGCGCTGGATTCCTCGACCAGTAAGCTGTTACGCACTTTTTAAATGGTGGCTGCTTCTAAGCCAACATCCTGGCTGTCACGGCAATCCAACTACCTTTCGAACTGAGATTCGTTTTGGGGCCTTAGCCGGCGGTCTGGGTTGTTTCCCTTTTGACCGCGGACATTATCGCCCGCAGACTTACTCCCGCGTCAGATCACATGGTATTCGGAGTTTGGTTGGAGCGGGTAGGCGGGCAGCCCCCCAACCCCATCCAGTAGCTCTACCCCCATATGACGTAGCGCAAGGCTAGTCCAAAAACTATTTCGAGGAGAACGAGATATCTCCAGTTATGATTAGACTTTAACTCCTCCCCACAGGTCATGCCAGAACTTTTCAACGTTCACGGCTTCGGTCCTCCAGGAGGCATTACCCTCCCTTCAACCTGCCCATGGGTAGATCAACTGGTTTCGCGTCTATTTCCTGCGACTCGACGCCCTATTAAGACTCGGTTTCCCTTCGGCTCCGGCGCGTAACGCCTTAGCCTTGCCGCAGAAAATAACTAGCCGGCTCATTATGCAAAAGGCACGCCGTCACTCGCAGATGCGAGCTCCGACCGCTGTGTAAGCATGTGGTTTCAGGTACTTTTCACTCCCCTTGTCGGGGTGCTTTTCATCGTTCAGTCGCCTTACTGGTTCACTATCGGTCGTCAAGGAGTACTTAGGCTTGGGGGGTGGTCCCCCCATGTTCAGTCCAGGTTTCACGAGCCCGAACCTACTCGAGGCCTCACGGCACCAGCTCTACGGGACTATCACCCTCTTTGGTGCGCCTTTCCAGACGCTTCACGCCTTACGCCGCTTTATCCGCTTTCGCTCGCCGCTACTAACGGAGTCGCTTTTGCTTTCCTTTCCTCTCGCTACTAAGATGTTTCAGTTCGCGAGGTTCGCTTTTGCGCTCTATGCATTCAAACGCAAATGACCCGAAGGTCGGGTTTCCCCATTCGGAGATCCTAGGATCAAAGCTCGGTTACCAGCTCCCCTAGGCTTATCGCAGGTTCCAACGTCCTTCATCGCCTCTTGACGCCAAGACATCCACCACATGCTCTTAATCGCTTGACCACATCGACCACGATCCGTCAGGCCGTCGGACGCATTTGAAAGCGCCAGACAACTCAACGATCCGCGACCGTTGTGAACAGTCACCTGGGTCATGGTTGCTTCCATGGCCTGATGACACCGAGTCTTCATCCTTCCGGAAGGCAAGCCTTCCAGACGACGAAGACGCAGCAGCACTTCTCAAGCTGCTTGAGTTTTCATCTCGGTCTGATTCGCATCGCCATTGGCATGGCGACACGTTTCGCGACATCGCTTCACGACTTGTCAAAGAGCAATCTTCCTACCCATCCCAAACTCTTCAGGATCCGTGCCGACCTCAACTGCGACTGGCCCACCCTACCCCGTTCGGAACTTCCCGAGCGGCGCAATGGCCGGCAACGACCGCAGATCAAGTGCTTGGCACGAACCCTGCCCCTCTGATCAATTGACCAGAGGGAAGCCGCGTACTTTAGCGGGATCCTTACGGCTGTCAACCGACCTTGGGGGGGTATTTTTGACCGATCGGAACAGGTTTCCGCCTCGATCGCACATGCCGCCCATCTTCTCCACATTGCCCGCCACTGCGGAGCGGACCAGCGGTACCGCCTCGGGGTCGCCTTGTCGCGTCGTCCACACTGGAAATCCGGCCCTTTCTGGGCGCACGAGAGTCCTGAGGACGGGCGGTTAAATGAATGGAGGCCCCGCCGCAGCAGGGCCTCCGATTTGGTCAGTTCGAACCGTCCCCGGCTGTCGCATTCCGGCCGTTCACGAGGGAATCTCGCCACCGCGCCCGCTGGGACCGCCGTGCCTGGCTGGGACCGCTGGGACCGCCGTGCCTGGCTGGGACCACTGGGACCACTGGGACCACTGGGACCGCTTGGGACCGCTGGGAATCATGGGTCGTCCCGCACCCGGGTCCACGGCTCGATGAATCGGGCTGCCGCGGTCGGCTGCTCCCAACCGGTCAACTCGTCGGGCCACCGTCCGTCGGGGCCGCGCTCAGCTTCCAGTCGCGATTGAGGCGCCGACGATCCTCGCTGTTCACGTCCTGCTGCGGATCCCGCAGCTCGGTGCGACCTCCGCCGAGCTTTCCGAGCACCACGATGGCAGCCTTCTGGCCCTCGGCGAGTCCTCGTCGGTCGGCAGTCTGGTCCTCGACGATGTCGAGGACGTACCAGTCGGTCGAGAAATCGATCTCCCTGGCCACTTCGCTGCCCGCGGCACCGTCGCGCGGGAGTCGCGACCCTTCGCTCGGACGACCGATTCGATCCCCCGGCGCGATCGTGAACTCCTCGCGTCTCCAACGACCGTCGTGGAGCCGGTAGACCTCTGCCCGCACAGTGCCGAGGCCCAACTGGCCCTCGCCAGGATTGGCTCGAGTCAGGAAAAAGACGACCGGCGGGGTCACCTCGACCGGCTCGGACCACTCCGACGCCTTTGAATCCAGGCCGATGACGTCGGAGAGCTTGATCTGCTCCTTCATCAACTGCCGGCTTCGCGCAAAGAAAGGGTTGTACAGGCGGAGCACCGACCGATAGCGATAGGTCTTCCCGGGCTCGACGCCGATGTCGTGACACCAGACCAGAACCGCCTCATCGCCGGCGAGATCGACGCTTGCCGAGGCATCACCACCGACGACTGCTTCCGGAGCGATCTCCTTGAGCGCTGCCTCCGTCGAGGCCATCCGCTCAGCGAGCTTGGCCACTTCCTTGGTCAGATTGACGCGGCGCTTCTTGGTCGCGTCGCTGTTCGCTCCGTCAGCGTCCGTGCCGCCCCGGCTTCCCTTGCCGCCGGGCACGCCGCCCGACAATCCACC
>CAYXKH010000044.1:13221-17042 GCA_964465255.1 uncultured Isosphaeraceae bacterium | reverse complement strand
CCGCGGTCGACGGCATCCCTGATCTCAACGGCGATGGTGTCGACGACGTGATCGTCGGCGCCCCCGAAGAGAACGGTGGCGGCGTCTCCGACTCGGGTCGCGTATACATCTACTCCGGCGCAACCGGGCTCCTGATCCGCGCCCAAAGCTCGCCCAACGACACGGTGGAGGGCGACTACGGAATCGCCGTCGCCGGCGTCCCCGACCTGAATGGCGACGGCCGCGGCGACTATGTCGTCGGAGCGCCGGGCGAACTCTCCAATGGCGGACGGATCTACGTCTACTCCGGGGTCAACGGCACGCTGCTTCGCACCCACACGTCGCCCAACAACGAGAATTTCGGTCGCTTCGGCGAGTGCGTCTCGGGCATCGAGGATCTGTCCGGCGACGGTCGGGGCGATTACATCGTCGGCGCCCCCGAGGAGAACGACAACCGCGGACGGGCGTACGTCTATTCGGGAAACACCGGCAATCTGCTGCGCACCCACAACTCGCCCAACTCCGAAATCGGAGGCGAGTTCGGCCACTCGGTCGCCGGCATCCCCGACGTCAACAACGACAATCGCGGCGACTACATCGTCGGCGCTCCCTACGAGGATCCGGGCGGAGCCCTCACCGACTCGGGACGTGCCTACGTCTACAACGGCATGAACGGCGCCCTCCTCCACAGCCTGGCCTCTCCCACGCCGGATTCGGGCGGTCGCTTCGGGTGGTCGGTCGGCGGCGGACCGGATGCCGGCGGCAACGGCTTCGGCGATGTCATCGTCGGTGCCCCGTATGAGGAAGTGTCAGTCGGTGGCACCGACTACGAAGACGGCGGACGTGCCCACCTCTTCTCGGGAACCAGCGGCAACCTGGCCCACAGCTACCGGGCTCCCGACGACGAACTCAACAGCGAGAACCTCTTCGGCTGGGCCGTCGACGGCATGACCGACCGCAACGGCGACGGTCTCGGCGAACTGCTCATCGGCGCGCCGGGTTGGCCTGGCTACCACGTCTACGTGGTGAAGGGGACCGGCGACTACGGCATCCTGGTCAACTTCGACTCGCCCGACGACCTCGGCGCCAATCAGTTCTTCGGCGGCGCCGTCGCCGGCGTGGGCGATGCCAACGGCGATGGGCGGGGCGACTTCATCGCCGGCGGCCGCGGCAGCGACAACTTCCCCGATGGTCCTTCGGAGTCGGGCCGGGCCTACATCAATCGCACCACCCTCGGCAACAACAGTTGCACGCTGCTCACCGTCGATGTGCTCTCGGACGGCGCCAATCCGATCACCAACATCGGCGCCAGCGGGACGGCGGGAACGGGCTTTTGCCTCGACGACATGGCGGCCGACGTCTGGTACCGCTACACCGCGACCTGCACCGGCAACGTGATCTTCAGCACCTGCGGCACGGCGAACTTCGACACCATCGTCGCGGTGTACCCCGGCTGCGCCTACGGCGCCCAGCCGCTCTTCGCGTGCTCGCTGGCGTCGAACAGTCCGCTGGCCTGCAACGACGACACCTTCGGCTGCGACTTCGGTTCGATCGTCTCGGTCCCCGCCGCCGCGGGGCAGTGCTTCTTCGTCCGAGTCGGTGGCTACCAGGGCGACCAGGGCATCGGCGTTCTCGAGATCACCTGCAGTTGCTTCGCCGACCTGACCGGCGACGGAGTCGTCAACGGCGCCGACCTCGGCGAACTTCTGAGCCAGTGGGACACCAACGGTTCCGCCGACCTCAACAACGACAACACCGTCGACGGCGCCGACCTCGGATTCCTGCTGGCGAGTTGGGGAGAGTGCTGAGGAGGTGACGGAAGGGGGCAGGGAAAGATCGCAGTGGGTTGCACGTTTGAATGCGTGCGCGGAGTGGTCAGCCCGAAAGCGCCTTCGACGGCGATGCCCCTGTAAGCGACGATTGTCGGTTGCTTGGAACTGAGTCAGCACATCGCGAACGAGATTGATACGACGAGCCGGCCCCCAGGGGCCGGCTCATCGTCGCTTTTGTGCAAGGCTCGAGTTGCGAACGTGAGGGCCCCGACCCCGCGCACGCCTCGAATCGGGCAACCCACTGCCATCTTTCCCTGCTCCCTGCCCCCTGCCCTTCTCACCCCCACTCCGCCAACAGCAGTCCCAGGTCTCCGCCGTCGACGAGGCCGCTGCGGTCGAGGTCACCGGGGCCGGGGGTGCCCCAGGCGGAAAGCAGAATGCCCAGGTCGGCGCCGTCGACGTCGCCATCGCAATCGAGGTCGGCCGGGGCGCAGGTCGGGGCGGTGCGATAGGCCCGGACCACGGTGCTGTTGCCACAGACGACCAAGGTGCCGTCGTCGGCCAGCGAGGGACCACCCTGATTGAGATTCGGCACGGTGACCGACCAGTTCAAGTCGAGGTCGGGCGTGAAGGAGAAGATCGTTCCCGGAAAGCCGCCATTTCCGTAGAAGACGGTGCCCTCGGCGTCGAGAGCGAAGTGGGACTGGGTGATGGTGACGGCCACGCTGATGTCGCTCTGATCGACGAGCGCACCGGTGAGCGGATCGCGTCGTTCGATCTGATCGGTGATGCCGAGGAAGTACACGCTGCCGTCGGGGCCGATGCCATGCTGCGAGCCGGCGCCGGCCTTGCACGGCACGTTCCAACGCGGCGTGAACTCGGTGCCGGTGTCGGTGAAGGCGTAGAAGAAATCGACCAGGGCGTTGTTCTGCGTGCGCGGGTAGTAGACGCCGCCGTCGCCATCGGCCAGCGGTGTGTTCTGGCTTAGAAATCCGGGCATCACCGGCGTGCTGTAGAGCTTGGCGCCGCTGGCGAGATCGAAGCGCGTGACCACCTGCCCGCCGGGTGCGACCTCGTCGACGTAGAGCGCGTCACCGGCGATTGCCGGCCCGCAGTCGCCGCTCACCGAACAGCTTCGCGGCGTACTCCACACGGTCTCGCCGGTCACCGCGTCGAGGCGCCGAACATTGAGATGGGTCGCGAAGATCGGATCGCCGTTCGCGGCAAAGACCACGCCGTCGTAGGCGCCGGTCCCGACCTCGTCGGCGGAGATCCAGAGGGTGTTTCCCGTGACTGCATCAAGGCAGTGGACCGGCGCAAAGGAACTGCTGCCGTTGCCGCCGCGACCGGTGAAGACCCGACCGTTGCTGACGCCATAGACGTTGGTGGTCCAGTCGCCGCTCTGGAACGGGATCGACTTCTGCCAGAGCACGCCGCCGTCGACCAGACTCAGGCAGTACACCTTGGACTCGTTGGGGGTCCCATTCGGGATGAATCCCGTCTGGCGCACAAGAAAGATGCGCTCGCCCTCGATCGACGGATGCCACGCGATGAGCGACGTCGGCCCGCCGCTCCAGCGAAGTTCCGGGGCAGTCGGGCCGACCGCCGAAGAGAGCCCGTTTCGCCCGGGATTGCCCCCGAGATTGGTCCAGCCGGAAAGGCCCGTGGCGGAGGAAAGCAGGAGGATCGCAGCAAGGGAAGGAGTGGGCATGGGAGGAGGGGTCGGCTTCGCCGACGGGGGTCTGAGGTGTGCCGCTGACGCGGCACGGAGTTCGAGGCCGGCCACGACGCCGCATCAAAGTTGGTCGAACGGAGAGTGCTTGGGAGCGGCGTCCTGTCCGGCGGGCTGGTTGGAGAGAAATTCGTCGGGGGAAGAAGTCCGTTGGGTCGAGGGGGTCTTCATCAAGCGCAGTCGGTCGAGAGGACACCCGCGCGGGGAAACGATGGAAGAATCCACTCCCCGACGTGGTTTCAGGAATGCGGATTCGTCGGCACAGTCTCCATGTTGAGATCCGCGAAGCAAGACCCAACCAGCACACTTCCCCAACAAGCCTGCCCAACAAGCCTGCC
>CAYXKH010000044.1:0-13121 GCA_964465255.1 uncultured Isosphaeraceae bacterium | reverse complement strand
ACAAGCCTGCCGGACAGGACGGCGCGCTCACCTGGCACACGACGTCCCTGTGCCTCATCGCGGCGTCGTGGCCGGCCTTGAAATCCGCGCCGCGTCAGCGGCACACCTCAATTCTCCGTCGGCTCCAGCCGACGCCCGCCCTTCGCGGTGCACCTCAGACCCCAGTCGGCGAAGCCGACGCAGCCTCCCCCCTACCTTCCCCCCATGCCTTGCTCCTTCGCTCAATCGTTTGCACTCGCTGCTGCCACGTGGCTTCTCTGCGCGGGTTCGGTCTGCGCCCAGGCCAGCCCCCCGACACGTCCTGCGGGGCCGGCTGGTCCACCGCCGGCCGGAGCGCGACCGGGCGTGCCGGGTGGGGGCAACGCCGCGGTGGCCGCGCCGATTGCCATCGATCCGCCACTCAAGGACTTCGGCATCGTCGAACCCGGCGCCAAGCTGCCTGCGGTGTTCAAGCTCCATAACCGCGGAACGACACCCCTTCGCATCGCCACCACGCTCCCAAGCTGCAAGTGCACCACGATGGCGACGTACGCCGGCACGGTGATCGCCCCCGGCGGCACCTTCGAGATGAGCGCGGAGATGCAGGCACCGGAGACGCCTGGCGTCAAGGACGCCAAGATCAACATCGTCTTCGAGGGCTTCTCGAAGCCGACGGTTCCGGCGATGCGGTGCGAAGTGCTGCTGCCCATCAAGGCCGTCGAGGAGTACGTCGACGCGCTGAAGGGCGTCACCAGCGGCGTGCTCACCGTCGAGAGCCGTGATGGCACGCCATTCAAGATCCTCTCGAGCAACGGCGCCGCCCCTTCGTTCGTCGGCTTCGATCCGTCGAAGGACGAAGCCCGAAGCAGTTACACGCTGAACTGGTCGGTCGCGGGGATGCCCTGCGAGGGCATGCGACTCTGGTGGATCGTCGAGACCGATCGCAAGGATTGCCCGATCCTCCCCTGCCGCATCCGCCACGACTGCACCGGCTCCAAGGCCGATGCGGGTCGCTTCAGCCGCAAGTGGATGTTCAAGGAGCAGATCGTCAACGCCGGGCGCATCAAGGCTGGGAAGACCGTCAAGCTCCACGCCGAGAGCGAGAACAGCGAACCCAAGGCCGGTCCCAACAAGCCCGGGGCCTACAGCCCGGCATTCAAGCAGATCACCGGGGTGACCTCGCTGACCAAGGACGCGACCGTGAAGTTCACCGGCTGCACTCCTCGGGGCGAAGAGGAAGCCATGGTGAGCTTTGACTTCACTCCGGCCGAAGGGTTCACCGGGATGCTCTACGCGACCCTGCGGGTGGCGAGTCCAACCGGCACCTCCGACATCGCGGTGGTCGCCAGCGTCGAGCCGTAACCTGATCCCACCCGCAGTCGACAGTCGCAGTCGACGCTCCCGCTTTCGTGTTCCCGCGAGGGCCCGTCACCACTCGGATTCTCCGAATCCCCCCGCCACCCGTGAACTTCGCCGACCCGTCAGCCGTCATCGAAGGGCTCGACGCTTCGGCGCGGCTGCTTCTCGACTCGCCGCTGCGCCACGGCTCGAGCGTGCGGGTCCCCGCCCGCGGCAGGCTGCTGGCCACGGGCGATCTCCACGACAATCCCGTGCACCTTCGGCGGCTCCTGCGGGTCGCGGCGCTCGAACGCGATCCCGACCGCCACGTCGTGCTGCACGAACTCATTCACGGCGAGCGTCTGATCGACGGAGTCGATCTGAGTCATCGCATGCTGCTGCGCACCGCCGAACTCGTGATGCAGCATCCCGGGCAGGTCCATCCGCTGCTGGCCAATCACGAGATCGCCCAGGTCACCGGGCGCGGCGTCAGCAAGGGTGCGGGCAACAGCGTCGAACTCTTCAACGATGGCCTCGAGTATGTCTTCAACGACGCCTGGAGCGACGTCGCGGAAGCCATCGGTCGATTCGTGCGGGCCATGCCGCTGGCCCTTCGCAGCGAACCCGACGCCGCCGGCGGCTCGGTCTTCTGCGCCCACTCGCTCCCGGGTCCGGCGACGCTCCCCTTCATGGACCTTGACGTGCTCGATCGCCCGCTGACCGACGAGGACTTTCTCGGCCCCTCGGGAGCGGCGTATCTGATGACCTGGGGTCGCGGACTGACGCCCGAGCATCTCGATCGGCTCGCCGCCGAGTGGGGCGTCACTCTCTTCTGCCTCGGGCACCAGCACGCGGAGACCGGTGTCGAACTGGTCTCGCCGCGAACCCTGGTCCTCAACAGCGACCACGAGCGCGGAGCGGTGGTTCCCATCGATCTCTCGGCGATTCCGAGCGCCGAAGCGGCCTTCTACGACGCCCTCCCCCTCTCCTCGGTCGCCGACTCGGAACCGACCCGGTGATGCCCGTCCATCCGCCGACGGCCGGTCCCGTTCTGGCAATCGAGGCCTCGCAGCGCGACGCCAGTGTCGCGCTGCGATTGCCGCTCGCCTCCCCGGAGCGCGACGTCATCCATCTCGAGTCCGTCGGTCAGGCGGGAGTCGGAGAGGATCTCGTTCCCGCAATCGATCGGCTGTGTCGACGTCACGGAGTCGCACCGCAGGAGTTGCGAGTCGTCGCCGTCTCCACGGGCCCCGGGGGATTCACCGGGCTGCGGGTTTCGCTTGCGGTGGTCAAGACCTTGGGACTCACCACCGCCGCGGCCCTCGTCGGGGTGCGCTCGGCGCTGGTGGCCGCCCGCTCGGCGGAGGACCTCCCGCTCGAGTTCCGCTCGCTGTGCACGCTTCTCGCACTCAAGCGCTGCGGTGATGCGGTCACGGCGTGGGTCGAGCGGTTTCGCCGCGAACCCGGCGACACTCGGTGGCGCCCCGAGGGTCCAGCGCGGGTCAGGACCATCGCCGCGCCTCCGAGCTCAAACCCCCCAGACCTCCTTCAACCCGCCGACGCGGACTGCTTTGTCTTCGATCCGGAGCCATCTCCCGAGTGGACGGATCGCTGCGCCGCCGCCGGTCGTCCGTGCCGCCCGCTTCGCCTCACCGCACGGGATTGCCTGCTGGTCGGCGAGATGCTGCTGGCCGAGGGGCACACCGTCACGCCCTCCGAACTGTTGCCGCTCTACGCCCGCGAGCCCGAAGCGGTCACGCTCTGGAAGGCCCGTTACGGGGCCTGAGGAGCGGCCGCCGAATCCGCCTCAACCGAACTCAGGACGGGATTCGTGCAAATCTGCACGCTTCCGAGTGGCCTCTCGTGAACTCGGGGACATGGTGAACACAGGTGGCCTGCGCAGTGTTCGCGCGTGGGGGTCATCCACCAGTATCCGGCATGAGGCGAAGGTCGCACGAACCTCGAGACCCTCCTGCGCAACGCCCGCGGAGGATTGAGATGGGAATCAAGAAAAGCGACAGATGGAACGGGGTGGAGGTCTTCACGACCGGGCAGGCGGCAGAGGTGTGCAGCGTCTCGCAGCAGACCATCATCCGCTGCTTCGACAGCGGTCGCCTTCAGGGCTTTCGGGTTCCCGGCTCGAGGTTTCGACGGATTCCGCGGGCCGAACTGATTCGGTTCATGCGGCTCAACGACATTCCCGTCAATGCCCTCAACGGCGTCCACCGACGGGTGCTGGTGGTCTCGGCCGAGGCTGATCTGGCCGAGCGTCTGAGTCGCGCCGCCGGCGAAGGGTCGTCACTCGAGTTCCACCTGGCGAGCAATCCCTTCGAAGCGGGAGCGATCACCGAGCAGTATGTGCCGCACATCATCATCGCCGATGCCGACATGCCTCACCTCGATCCAGCCCACGTGCTGCAGCGGGTGAAGTCGGCGCCCGAACTGGCCGAGTCGAGGGTCGTGGTGCTCGGCAGCTCGATCCGCACCGAGGTGGCCGAGGCTCTGACCCGGGCGGGCGCCGCCCATGTCCTGAAGAAGCCAATCGATGCGGCCACCCTCTGCCAGCGGCTCAGCGGCCTGTCAGCCTCATGACCTGATGCCCGGCCGGGGACACCGCCTCGGAGTGACCTCTCGGCTCAGCCCATGCGGCGGCGCAGTTCCTCCACCGCGGCCTTCAACTGCTCGTCGCTGTTCTGCGACTCGGCCTGCGGGGTCATCGGAACGATGAGGTCGGGGACCGCGCCGTTGTTCTCCATGTCGGTGCCGTCGGAGAGGTACCAGCCACGGAAGGGCAGGCGCACGGTGGTGCCGTCGACGAGTCGGAATGCGTCGGTCGAGATCACGCCGCCGTAGGTCTGCTGGCCCACCAGCGTGCCGCGCTTGAGCGTTCTGAAGGCGTGGGCGGTGATCTCCGCGTTCGAGAAGCTCTTCTCGTTGCAGAGCATGTTCATCGGCAGGCTGTAGCGCTGGATGAAGAGTCGATCCTGGGGATAGCCGTCGGTCGGGGCATCGACCATGCCGCGCGGCACGGTGTAGGCGTGCGGCTGCACCATGATGGACGCCAGCAGCCGGTCGGCCGTCCATCCCCCACCGTTGTTGCGGACGTCGACGATCAATCCCGACCTCCCCTCGGCCGCCGCGAAGAGATCGCGCTCGAAGGAGTCGAGCTGCGGCTGATCCATCGCCTCGATGTGGATGTAGCCGATGCGGCCATCGCTCCATGCCGCGACCTGCTCGCGGGTCTGATTCTGCCAGTCGTTGTACGCCAGCCGGCGGTGGGCCTCGGGGGAGATCGGCGTCAGCAGCACGGTGAACTCGCGCGGCGAATCCGCAGTCTGTCGACGGACCGTGAAGGCGGTCTCGCGACCGGTCCGCCCGCGCAGCGCCGACTCCAGCGTGTCGGTCGCTCCGAAGCCGACGAACTCCACTGCCACGATCAGATCGCCCGGAAGAATCGCAGGCGAGGCCAGGGCCGCGGGACTGTCCTTGAGCACCTGGTCGACGCGCACGCCCTCGGCCGTCCGAGTGTGCGCCGTTCCGATGCGTCCCTGCAACTGACGGAGTGGCGACGACGGATCGGGGGAGGTCACTCCCAGGTGCGACGCGTTGAGCTCACCGAGGAAGCGGCTCGAGATCCAGTTGAATTCGTCGGGCGTCCGACTGGCCCGGGCGAGGGCCAGGTAGCGCTGGGTGAGCGCGTCCCAGTCGAGTCCCTTCATGGTCGGGTGATAGAACTCCGCGCCGAGCGTGCGGGCCAGCTCCTGGAACTTCCGAGTGGCGAGAGCGGCGCGATCGATGACGATCGTGGCGTCGATGTCGACGAACTTCAGCTCGCCGCCCTCGGGCTTCACGTGCGCGGCCCGCCCGGCCGAGACCACCACCACCTTGTCGCCGGTGAGACTGACGTGCTCGACGCTTCCCACAGGTCCGAGCTTCTTGCGATCGGTGCCGTCCCACTTCAGCGAGAAGAGCCCACCACCCTCTTCGGCGGCGGTGAAGATGTACCGATCACCGCCGGGAGTGATCTCGAGATTACCCTCTGCGCCGGGCGAATTGGTCACCCGCCGCAGTCGCAGATAGGTATCGGCAAGATGCGCCGGATCGAGCGGCTCGGGCTTGGTCGCCGCCTTCGCCGGCTTCTTCGCGTCCTCGCCTTCGCCTTCGTTCGTGGCCTCGGGCGCCGCCTTCGCTTCGTCGGAGGAGGGGGGGGAGGCGGGGGAGGCGGCAGCGGCGGCAGCGGCAGCGGCAGCGGGCGCGGAGGCCGTCTGCCCAACCGGCTTCAGCGGCTTCCGCTTCTTCGACTCCTCGGCGGCGTCCTTGTAGTACTTCTCGAGCTCGAGCGGAGTCAGCGATTCCATGCTCTTGTCGAGATAGACCATCCAGACGTCAGCGGAGTTGTCGTTCCGCTCCGAGAGGAAGGCGAGCACCTTTCCGTCCGCACTCCAGCGAGGGCGACCGTCATTGTCGGGATGACGCGTCACGTTGATCGGGGCCGCCGAACCGTCGGCAGGGATGATGAAGATGTCGCTGTTGAAGTTGCGATCGTGCTGGGCGAAGGCAATCCAGCGGCTGTCGGGGCTCCACTGCCACTCGATCGAGGTATCCCAGCCGGGCACCAGGACGCGCTCTTCGGCGGCGGTTCCCTCGCCGCCGAGCGAGCGGATCACGAGGTCGCCGAGTCCGCGCCGGAAGGCCAAAGAGGTGCCATCGGGCGACGGCGAGGGACGACGAAGGCGACTCGCATCGCTCACGACCGTCTGCACCTCGAACTGCACCGCCTCGCTCCAGCGCCCGGGATTGAGCTTCGGATCAGACTTCTCCTCGGTGGTCGACTTGCTGGCCGTGTCGGACTTGGCCGGGGCGTCGGCGCCGCCTGGTGCGAGCGGAGCCGGGTGTGCCGGCGGATCGGCCGCCGCGGTGCCATCCGACTCGCCGGCATCGCCACCATCGCCGCCTCGGGCCACCGCCACAGCAGCGGGCTCGGCCAGCGGCTCTTCGCCCGAGGCCGCCTTGCGGGCCACCTCGCGCAGCTCGCTTCGAGTCGAGCTGACCTTGGCGGCGCGGATCTCTTCGCGCCCCGATTCATCGGAGACGAAATAGAGCGTCAGGCCGTCCGGCGACCACGCCAGATCGCGCTCCCGCGACTCGCTGCGGGTGATGGCCCGGGTCGGGCTCTTGTCGTCGATCGAGCGCACGTAGACATCGCCGAAGGCGATCATCGCCATCGACTTGCCATCGGGGTTCAGCACCGACTCGGAGACGTTGCGGGCCACGTCACGCAGCTCGATGGCGTCGCCGGCGTCCGCTGCTGCGGTGATTGCCAGCTTCTGGCCCGCTCCGCCCGCAGCGCCACTGGCGAGATCCCAGCGGTAGAGGGAGTCCCACTGATGGGCCACGAGGATGCTGCCGTCGGCCGAGAGATCGAAGCCGATGACGTCGGCGTCGGTGAACTGCGTGATCTGCGACACCGTCGACTCGCCGCCGGCAAGGTCCATCCGGAAGACATTCACGGTGTCGGCGACGCGATCGGAGAGGAAGAAGACGGTGTCATTCCCCCCCCAGCGCGGCTGACCGTCGTTGCCATTCCAGGTCGTCAGCGGGCGGAAGGAGTTGTCGCGGCGATCGAAGAGCCACAGATCACGCTGGTCGGGACCGCGGTAGTGCCGACGGAACCAGGCCGATCCGCCACGCTCGAAGAGCACCCGCGTGCCGTCAGGCGAGACCATCGGGGCCGAGCCGAAGGCCCCGTGCACCAGCTCGGCATCGCCACCGTCGATCGAGACCATGTACGGTCGTCCCGATCGATAGAGATCGAACTGCAGCGTTCCGGTGAAGGTGAGCACCGGCGATCCGTCGACGCGGCGTCCGAATCCCGCGAGAGCTGCGTCGCGATCAAGCGAGGTCACCTGCCTCAGTCCGGTGCCGTCGGTGCTCATCACGAAGAGGTTGCGGAACCCATCCCGTTCCGATTCGAAACCGATGGAGATGCCGTCGGGGCTCCAGGCCGAGGCGAGCTCGTCCTGCGGGTGGCTGGTCAATCGAGTGGCGGCGCCACCCTGCGACGACACCTTCCAGAGATCCCCGCGCCAGGAAAAGACCACCTCGCGGCCGTCCGGACTGACCGAGGGGAAGCGGGGCAGATCGACGATGTCGGCGGCGCTCGGGAGGGCGAGAGCGAGGGCGATCAGTCCGGCGGAGAGGCGGAGGAGACTCATGGTTGCGATGGTAACGGCCGACCGTGCCGCGGGCCGCGTCGATGGCACGGTCCGGGGCGGGGTCGGAGGCCCGAAGATCGGGCTCCGAAAAAGCGCGGAAGTGGTCCCGGGGCACAGCCTGTGCTGCAACCGCAAACGGCGTTCCTTCGGAGAGATAGGTAGTTCCCGCGGCGCCGCGCTTCTGCCGGCCCGCACCGATCCCGGTCCGACCCCGCTCGGACCGGCTGAGCGGTCGAGGAACCGACCGCCGAGCCTTTGCGGGCAGGCGGCCTTGGAGATCACCGGGCAGGTGGGCGCGGCGGCGTCCGACCGTCGGGAGTGACTCGAGTCACCCTCATCACGGACCACTCGCCGTCCGCTCCCACCGCCCATTTTTCGAACCGACTCCAGTGGGTCGGAACGGACCTGAGTTCGAGCTGTGGAGGAGAGAGATGGAAGCCATGAACGATCGCCTGCACCGCACCCGCTCCCTGTTGAAGGTGATGGAGCGCTCCATCGACGACGCCCGTCGCCGACGCCTGGGAATCGAAGCCATCGTGCCGGTGCCGGCGAGTCCGGGCCCGGCGCGGATGAAGGCCACTCGAATCGAGCGCAGCGACGAACGCCGAGCCGGCTGAGTGACTCGGCGGCACACGTTGCGCTCTCAATCGGCGGGTCTGCACATTCGGGGACACGGGGTGACGAGGGCGACCTCAGTACCATCCGCCCTCGACATGCACCCCGACTCGTACGACTTTCTCCGTCGCCTCCTTGATACCCCCAGTCCGTCCGGTTTCGAGCACGAGGGACAGCGACTCTGGCTCGACCACGTGCGCAGCGCCGCCGACCGTCGCTGGGACGATCTGTACGGCAACTGCTTCGCCGAGATCCGTCCGCTCGATCACGTCGCCGACGCAATCACCGTCGCCATCTGCGGCCACTCCGACGAGATCGACCTGATGGTCAATCACATCGACGAGAAGGGCTTCGTCTACTGCCGCGCAATCGGGGGCATCGACACCGGCTCGATCGTCGGCAAGCGCCTCCGCTTCCGCTCCTCGGTGCCGGGCGTCACCGCCCCGGTGCTGGGCGTGATCGGGGCCACGGCCATCCATCTTCAGGAGAAGGGCGGCGAGGCCAAGGTTCGAAAGATCCACGAGCTCTTCATCGACAACGGCGCCGCGGATCGAGCCGCCGCCGAGTCCCGCGTTGCAATCGGCGATCCCGCCGTCTTCGCCGAATCGCTCGAGCACCTCACCGACGATCTGGTGATCGCCCGAGGACTCGACAATCGCATCGGCACCTGGATCGCCGCCGAAGCCCTGCGCCGAGTCGCCGAGAAGCGCTCGCAGCTTCGGTGTCGGGTGGTGGCGGTCTCGACCGTCCAGGAGGAAGTCGGGCTGCACGGCGCGTCCATGATCGCCGAGAGCCTTCGCCCGGATGTCGCCCTGGTCTGCGATGTCGGCCACGCCACCGATTCGCCGGGCATCTCCCCGGCCCAGCATGGGCTGGTGAAGCTCGGCGCGGGCCCGCGGATCGGCCTTGGTGGGGCCCTCCAGAAGGGGGTCGTCTCCCGGCTCCAGTCGGTCGCCGGCGAGCTGCAGATCCCCCTTCAGCGCGGGGCCCTGCCGGGCAAGACCGGCACCGACACCGACGCGATCTTCCTCCGAAACGGCGGCATCGCCTGCGGGCTCGTCAGCCTGCCGATCCGCTACATGCACACCACGGTGGAGATGACCAGCCTCCAGGATCTGGACCGGATCGCCGATCTCTTCGCCGGGTTCTGTCTCTCAATTGCCGAGGGCGAGCGCTTCTTCGAGTCCCTCTGCTCGACCTGAACTCCCGCGGCGTGGCGCGTCGCCCACCTCGCCCCGTGGAACACGCCCACGGCGCCTCCCCCCCACTGCGCTACCCTCTGCACCTCATGCTGTCGTTTGTGCGCCAAGCCGTCCGAGACATCCGCAATACCGGAGCGGTGCTGCCCTCATCGCCGCGCCTTGCGCAGGTGATGACCCGCTCGCTTCGTCAGGCCAAGGGCCCGAAGCGGCTGCTCGAGGTCGGGCCGGGCACTGGGCCCTTCACCAAGCAGGTGCTGCGAGCGCTGCGCCCCGGCGACGAGTTTCACATCGTCGAGTTGAATGCGAAGTTCTGCGAGGACCTCGATCGGCGTCTGCTTCGACCGTTCCGACACACCCATCGCGACATCCACGTCGAACTGCACTGCGCCGCCATCGAGCAGGCACCGCTTCCCGGGACCTTCGACTACATCGTCTGCGGCCTCCCCTTCAACAACTTCCCGTCCCCGCTGGTGAGGCAGATCTTCCGCCAGATGCTCGGGCTGCTCTCGCCCGGAGGCGAACTGGTCTATTTCGAGTACGCCGGAGTCAGGGCGATGAAGGGACCGCTGGTCGGCCCTCGCGGCCGCCGTCGACTCAAGGCCATCTCGACCTTCGAGCGCTCGCTCAGCCGACGCCACAGCGGCGACCGCGAGCTGGTGCTGGCCAACGTGCCGCCGGCGCTGGCCGTGCGGCTGCGCGCACCCCGCGACGCCGCCCCCACCGACGCGGCCCGATAGCCATCGATGGCACGCTCGTCGCCGGCACTCGTTTCTCTGCATCATTTCGTGACCTGAGCCTCCGCCTTCGGCCGCTCCGGTCGGGTTCGACTCTCCCCACTCTTCTCCTCCACCACGCATGGCCTTCGTCAACGCGAACTACCTCAAGCTTCAGGCTGGCTACCTCTTCCCGGAAATTGCCCGACGGGTCACGCAGTTCGCGGAGGCCAATCCGACGATGGCGGGTCGGATCATCCGCTGCGGTATCGGCGATGTGACCGAGCCGCTTCCGCTGGCCGCGCGGCAGGCGATGCACGCTGCCATCGACGAACTCGGCGATCGCGCCACGTTCAAGGGATACGGTCCGCCCTTCGGCTACGACTCGGTGCGGAAGACCATCGCCGAGCACGACTATCGCGGGCGCGGAATCGCCATCGCCGATGATGAGATCTTCCTGAGCGACGGCAGCAAGGGAGATTGCGGGGCGATCCTCGACATCCTTGCCTCTGGAGGGACATCTTCTGGGGCAACCAACCGCAACGTCACCGCAATCCCGGATCCGGTCTACCCGGTCTACGTCGACACCAACGTGATGGTTGGAAACACCGGCGATCCCCGGAGCGCCGCGGCGGGCGGCGGTTACGACGGCCTCGTCCATCTCCAAAGCACGCCGGAGAATGATTTCGTCCCGGAGACGCCGCGGCAGCATGTCGATGTCATCTTTCTCTGTTTCCCGAACAACCCCACCGGAGCGGTGATCGATCGCGCCCGCCTCACCGCGTGGGTCGACTACGCACTCGCCGAGGAAGCGATCATCCTCTACGACGCCGCGTACGAGGCGTACATCACCGATCCCGCCCTGCCTCGATCGATCTACGAGATCCCCGGGGCCCGCGAGTGCGCCATCGAGTTCCGAAGCTTCTCCAAGAACGGAGGCTTCACCGGCGTGCGCTGCGGATACACGGTCTGCCCCAAGAGTCTGATGGGCCGCGCCGACGGCAGCAGCGGTCGCACCACCTCGCTGCACGCACTCTGGTCGCGGCGCTGGAGCACCAAGAGCAACGGCGTCAGCTATCCCGTGCAGCGCGGCGCCGAAGCCCTCTACTCGCCCGAGGGCAGGAGTCAGGTGCAGGGGCTCGTCGACTTCTACCTCGGCAACGCCCGCGTGCTCCGCGAAGGCGTGAGCAAGCTCGGGCTCCGCACCTGGGGTGGCGTCAACGCTCCCTACGTCTGGGTGGAGTGCCCGAAGGGCCTCGACAGTTGGGCTCTCTTCGACCGCATGCTCACCCAGGCCAACGTGGTCATCACCCCCGGCGCCGGATTCGGCCGCTGCGGCGAAGGCTTCTTCCGGATCTCCGCCTTCAACAGTCGGGCGAATGTGGAAGAGGTGGTGCGGCGGCTTGCAACGCTGGCCCATGCATAGCCGCCGTCGAACTGCCCCGTGCGATCCGCGGCAGCGACATGCTCACGGATCGATCACCACACCGCACTTCTGCGCAACGCGCCTTGCCAGTCGTTCGAAGTCGGCGTAGCAATTCCGCACTGCAGTGGCATGACCGCCGAGCGCACCGTCCGCGGCGTTGAGCTTGAACATGGGCTTCCTCGCCTGTTGTGCCAGGGGCATGAGGCTGCGGTACTGCTTCAGCAACGCAAGACACTCCGCATCGCTCCGCACGTCGGGGGCTTCGCTGGAATCCTCATCGAGGATCTTTTCGCGGTAGACGGTCGGAATCTGCTCGATCCAGCGCTGGGAGGCACGCACGGGATACCGCATCCGCTCCGCGTGCTGCATGACGATGTAGCCGGCCGGAGCGAACTGCCCTGCGGGAAGCGAAATGTCGACAGGCCTCCCCGCCCTTTGGCGTCTCAATACCCGATCGCGCCAGTCCACCCGCCATCTGCGGAGCGTGGGGCCAAGATTACGCAGACCCTGAAGCGAATACAGATCAGGGGCCAGAGGTATCACCACCTGCTCTGCGGCGAGGAGTGCCGCGCGGTTGATCGCTCCGAGATTCGGGCCCACGTCAATCAGCACGACTGCCGCGTCCATCTGTTGTGCCGCCGACTCAATGGCTCTCCACGGCAGCGAGATCACACGGAAGGCCCGCCGGGAGTCCTCGGTGAGACACTTGTCCCATTGCGTATTGAGCTCGCTCTCGGCGAGCGAGAGCCCGAGATCGCCGACCAGAAGCCCGAGCGATCCCGCCAGGTCGGCATCGCCCACCGGCTCCACGTGCACCGGACCGAGATCGCCCACACCTTCGAGGAGGGGGCCCATCGCTCCATAGATCGTCCGTGATCCGTTCTCCGTCTCCCAGAGTTCTTCGAGGCGCTCCTCGCGAACCAGCATCGCTGAGAGGTTCGACTGCGGATCAAGGTCGGCTGCCACCACCCGAAGGCCCATCTCCGCATACATCCAGGCGAGGTGGTAGACGAGCGAGGTCTTCCCGACACCACCCTTGTTGTTGAAGAAGGCAATCGTCTTCACCGTGCCGCTCCGATCGTGACGTGGACGTTCGATTCGTCCACGATGAAGATCGGCGGCGGGTTGCCGTTCTCCTCAAGCAGCCGCCGCGCAGTGGCGATTCCGGCGCCGAACTTCTGCACGAATCCCAGCACCTTCAGGGACTCCGCAAGAGCCGGATTTCGATAATCGGTGACCCCGGGCTTGCCGAAGTTCTGCGAAGTGACCGCTCCAAATGGGCCACCCGGACTGGTGATCTCGAGGCGATCGCGGTACCACGTGACGCGAACCGGCGCGTTCGATGCCTCATACGTCCTGTGCATGATGGCGTTCCGGACGAGTTGCTGGATCGCCGCCATTGGATACGTCGATCGACGCTGCTCCAGGGTGCTGGTGTGAAACTCCACGGACGTTCGATTGTGCGATTCGATCTTCTGGTCGAGACCGCGGATGACATCGGCGATCGGACCATCGATGTCACTGTCGTCGATGATCGGATCCGCCAGTTCGGTGCCGTCGACTTGGAGGAACTGCACATAAGCGCCTGGAAGAAAGTCGCGGGTGCGATGGCTGAGAACCAGCACGCCTAGCA
>CAYXKH010000043.1:0-17099 GCA_964465255.1 uncultured Isosphaeraceae bacterium | reverse complement strand
ATCCTCTGCCCGGCTCAGCCCACCAAAGCGAGTGTCGGCCCGGAGGGCCGAACGGAGCGCTCAAACAAACAGCGCTCAAGAACTACCCCCCCACGCGACTCATCTGATCGAGCATCATCCAGAGACTCATCGATCCCGGCGGAGG
Source organism: uncultured Isosphaeraceae bacterium (assembly GCA_964465255.1). Taxonomy (GTDB): domain Bacteria; phylum Planctomycetota; class Phycisphaerae; order Phycisphaerales; family SM1A02; genus CAYXKH01. The sequence continues at coordinate 16,954 of CAYXKH010000043.1, read as the reverse complement.
CGAGAGCTCGCCGTTCAGCACCTGCCCCACGGTCCAGCCGGATCCGTATGCGGTGGTGTTGACCCGATGGCTCGGACCGAACCCCAGTCCGTTGAGAGAGACGCCACCGAACAGCCCGCCTGAGCGGACGAAGGGGAGTACCTCGGCCTCGGGCGAGTCGGGCGCGGTGCGGCCCTGTGCGGTTCCGGCGACGCCCTCGATCCGCCCGATCGAGTAGATGCCGGTGGCCAGCATGCGATCGACGGCGCTCTGGGCGGTGAAGACGAGGACGATCTCGCGGGTCTGTCCGCCGATCTGAAGACCGATCGAGCCGGTGGACATTGCAATTGCCAGCGGGGGCGACCAGCCGCCCTCGATCCGTCGCACCAGGACGCCCTCGCCACCCGAGGCCCCGACGATCATGGCACCTTCGGTCTCGCGCAGCACCGCGACCGCCTTGGCCGCGGCCATGGTCTCGGGCGGGATGACGCTCGCCGCGTCGAATGCACGAAGCACATTGAGATTCTCGCTGACCACCTGCGACATCCGCTGTGAAGTGCAGGCGGTGGAGGCGAGGGCGAGAAGAACGAGCGAGGCGATCGTGGAGAGTCGTCGATGCATGGGAGTTTCCAAACCGGAGGTCGAGAGCATACCGGGTCAGACCAGACCGGCGAGGCCATCGAGGCCGAGCGGTTCCCGCGTGAAGAACGGTTCGGCGCGCGGCGTGCCGATGCGGCTTCCGAAGTAGCGCTCCGCCGCGTCGACCCATTCGACGACCGCGCGGTTCTTCTCGGGAAGCACGAACTGACTGTGGTAGGCGAGGATCGCCTCGCGCTTCTTCGATTCGAAGCCGGTGATGTCGAGCAGAAAGTTGGGATCGGCCACGCGCCGCAGGTGGGTCGCGTAGTAGTAGAAGAGCCACTTGGGATGGATCGGCTCACCGGGGAGATCGATCCTGGTGAGCTTGGCGTCGAAGCGGGCGTCCTCGACGATGCGAGTCGTCGCCAGGTGATCCGGGTGGGCATCCTCGAAGTGCGGAACGAAGACGATCTGGGCGCGATGGCGGCGGATGACTCCCGCGACCTTGTGTCGGGCCTCGATCGAGTGCTCGACGAATCGATTGGGAAGGCCGAGGGATTCGCGTCTGACGCCGAGGATGCGGGCCGCCTCGGCAGCCTCGCGAGCGCGAATCTCCGGCGAGCCGTGCGGCGTGGGCTCGCCGTTGGTCATGTCGAGCAGGAGAACGTTGTGGCCGGCCGCGACGAACTTCGCAATCGACCCACCCATGCCGAGCTCCTGATCGTCCGGATGCGGACCGACGACGAGGATCGAGGTCGCGGCCATGGAAGTCATCGGCACTCGACCACCCAACGCAGATTCGGGATCGGGTTCACGTGAACGCTCTCGTGAAGAGGTCGCGCATCATGCCCCAGGACTGGTCTTCTGCCCGCTGGTCGTGCTTCACGGCGGGGTTGTTCATGGCATTCGCGGCCGGATTGGTGAAGGAGTGCACCGCGCCGCCGAGTTCGACGAAGCTCCAGCGGGCCTTGGCGGTGCGCATCTCCTTCATGAACCCGGTTCGCTCGGCGTCGGAGACCATCGGGTCTTCGGCCCCGTTCAGGACCAGCACCTCGGCCTTGATGGTGCCTTGCTGCGCGGGCATCGTCGTGGCCAGCCCGCCGTGGAAACTGGCGACTGCGTCAATGTCGGCCCCGGCCCTGGCCAACTCGAGCACCACGCTGCCGCCGAAGCAGAAGCCGATGGCCCCGAGCTTCTCACCGTCGGTGAAGCGGAACCCTGCGAGCTGCTGAAGCCCGGCCATCGCCCGCGCCCGAAGCAGCGGCAGATCCTTCTTCACTGCGCCCGCGAGCGTGCCCGCCGCGGCCGGATCGGTCGTCACGGTGCCCGCCCCGTACATGTCGCAGGCGAATCCCACATACCCCAGCGCCGCCAGATCGGAGGCCCGACGCCTGGCGTAGTCGTTGCATCCCCACCATTCATGGACGACCAGCACTCCGGGACGCTTCCCGGGCTTCGCGTCATCCCAATACACGTGACCCTGAAAGGTGATGCCACCGGTTTCGTACTCGATGACCTCGGTCCGAATCTCGGCAGAGGCAACAGACGCGACCATCAGAGTGAGAAGGAGTGCGCGGAGAGTGGCCATGGGAGGACATTAGGGGCAGGCGGCAGGGGGCAGGCGGCTCGCTTCGTTCGCCGGAAGGGAGCAGCAGTGGGTTGCACGATTGGATGCGTGCGCCGAGTGGCGCCGCCATGCACTGCCCAACGACGCCGCGCACGCACTCAATCGTGCAACCCACTGCGGCTCCCTGCTCCCTTCAGCGAGCGAAGCGAGCCGGCTCATCCGCCCACCGGCATCTTCGGCTGATGCAGCGAAACCGGCGCCACCCTCTTGCGGCGCATGCGCACGTTGAGGAATTCGACGAAGAGGGAGAAGCCCATCGCGAAGTAGATGTAGCCCTTGCTGACGTGGGCGCCGAAGCTCTCGGCCACGAGCATCACGCCGATGAGCAGGAGAAACGACAGGGCCAGCATCTTGACCGTCGGGTGCCGTTCGACGAACTCCGAGATCGGGCGGGCGAAGATCATCATCACGGCGATCGAGATCACCACGGCGGCGATCATCACCGGCACGTGCTGGGCCATGCCGATTGCGGTGATCACCGAGTCGATCGAAAAGATCAGGTCCATCACCATGATCTGGGCGATGACCCCGCCCATCGTCGCGATCGCGGCACCTGTCGCCGAGACCTGCTGATCGCCCTCGAGCTTGGTGTGGATCTCGTGGGTGGCCTTGTAAAGAAGGAAGAGGCCGCCAAGCAGGAGCACCAGATCGCGCCACGAGAAGGCCAGCTTGAAGTCGAGCAGCTCGATCACCAGCCACTTCTCCTGAAGTCCCGCGAGCCATCCGATCACCAGAAGCAGCAGGATCCGCATGGCCATCGCGACCAGCAGTCCGAGCCGCCGGGCGGCCTGCCGCTTCTCCGGAGGCAGCTTCGAACTGAGGATGGCGATGAAGACGATGTTGTCGATCCCCAGCACGATCTCCATGATCGTGAGGGTGAAGAGGGCCATCAGGCTGGCCACCGAGAAGAGGTGAGGGACATCGGCGGCGGCGGTCGGAGCGACCTCGGAAAGCAGCGCAAGCAGCGGGATGGCGATCATGTCTGGCAGCGTAGCGACGAGATATCTCCAGCACGGCTCCGCCAGTGCCGAGCAAGGCGGCGCTGCGTCACCTGCGATAGCCTCTCGCAATGCCGTTTGCGATCTATGGCGGTTTCGTGGTGCTGGTCCTGGTTCTGGTGCTGCTCGACCTGGGCGTGCTCACCCGCAGCGCCCATGTCATCGGCACCCGCGAGGCCCTGCTGCGGACCTCCGGCTGGGTGAGCCTCGCGCTCGGCTTCAACGTCTTCATCTACTTTCTTTACGGACACGATTGGTTCGACTGGAAGGAGGTCAGCGGTCACAGTCTTGCGGGCGGCGACGCGGCGGCCCAGTTCTTCGCCGGGTATCTGCTCGAGCAGTCCCTCTCGGTCGACAACATGATGGTGATCGCCATCATCTTCGGCTTCTATCGCATTCCCGCGATCAACCAGCACCGTGTGCTCTTGTGGGGCATCCTCGGGGCCCTCGTGCTGCGGGGGATCATGATCGCCCTCGGCGCCGTTCTGATTCAGTCCTTCACGTGGGTCGTCTACGTCTTCGGCGCGTTTCTGATCGTCACGGCGGCGAAGCTCCTGGTTGCGAAGGAAGGCGAGGTGCATCCGGAGCGCAACCTGCTCTTCAAGATCGCCCGACGTCTCTACCCGATCAGCCCCACCCTCGATGGCGATCGCTTCTTCACCCGCGTGGCCGACGGGCGTCGGGCCATGACTCCGATGTTCCTGGCCCTGATCCTGGTCGAGACCAGCGATGTGATCTTCGCAGTCGATTCGATCCCCGCGATCTTCGCGGTGACCAGCGATCCCTTCCTCGTGTTCACCAGCAACGTCTTTGCGATCCTCGGCCTCCGTTCGCTCTACTTCGCGCTCGCGGGCATGCTCGAGAAGTTCCGATTCCTGAAGACCAGTCTGGTCTTCGTGCTGGCGTTCGTCGGGGTGAAGATGATCCTGAGCCATCACTTCCACATCGCCACCTGGATCGCGCTCCTGATCATCGGCGGCATCCTCGCCATTGGGATCATCGCCTCGCTGGTGATCCCCGAGCCCGAGACCGGGCATGAGCATGCGGCCGAGTGATCGGGCGGCGGTTGGGCGATGCCCTCGAGGCCGCCGCCACCGCGTGTACCCTCCCGCCATGTTCATTCGCGCCTCGCTCGCCACGGGTGTCTCGTCGCTGTTGATCGCCCTCTCGATGTCGACAGCACTCGCCGCACGCGGATCGGTGGGTTCCTCGGTTTCGCATCAGGCGGAGAGCGCGCCGGTCGAGTCGGCGCGGCTCGGGCCCGCCGAGGACCCGGCCGACGATGCGACCAGGGCCGACGCGGCAAAGATGCCTGCCAAGCCTGAAAAGCCTGAAAAGCCTGAAAAGCCCGAGAAGCCAGAGAAGATCACGCTCGAGCGACTCTTTCCGGAGAAGAGCTTCTTCGGGCCCTCGGCCAATCGTGCCGACTTCTCCTATGACGGGCGCTATGGCGCGTTTCTCTGGAGGCCGTGGTTCGAAAGGCGTCACGGCGATGACCTCTGGATCCACGACTTCACCACTGGCGCGACCCGTCGGGTGACGATGGTCTCGGTGATGTCGCGCTTCCAGGAGGACACACGGAAGGTGCGCGACGACCGCGTGAAGAAGGAGAAGGAGCGAGCGAAGAAGGAGGGCGGCGCGAGGACGCCGCGCACGGCGGGTGAGGCGAAGGGCGCCGAGATGAAGACCACCCAGACCGAGCAGAAGACCGAGCAGAAGACCGAGGGCGAGACGAAGCTCGAGTCGACCAGGACCGATGCGCTCGCCGGCCCGGACCCCGTGAGCGGCACCTGGCGCGGTCGGGTGACCGGCGAGGGCGCCGACTTCCTGCCACCTGCCGGGGTCGAAGTGACCATCGAGCTGCGCCGGGCCGAGGACAACAGCGTCTCCGGCGTGCTCCGCAGCAGCGTCTTCGAAGCGCCGATCTCCGAAGGGAAGTTCGATCCCGCGAGCGGCACACTCTCGTTCACGCTGCGCATCGAGTCGCTCGCCACCGTGGCCCGCGCCGAGATCACTCTCTCCGGCGAGAAGGCGTCGGGCACGATTGCAATCGAGGGCGTCGAGGTCGTTCTCAAGGTGGAGGGCAGTCGCGAGGCGGCCGACCCGGGACTGATCGCCGCCGCCGAGGCACCGGCGAAGCCCGACGACGAGCGCCTCGCGGAGATCGTGCGGCGCACCGCCCGCGACATGAGCGACCTGGTCGACGCGAAGGACGCTCTCGACGAGAAGGCTCCGCGCTACGGCGGCATTCAGAGCCTGGAGTGGTCGCCGGTTTCGAACGAGCTGATCTTCATGTCGGCGGGCGAGATCTACCGCTGCGTGGTGGCGCCGGATCCGGCGCAGGATGTGATCACCCGCCTCACCCGCTCGCGGGTCGACGAGCGCGACGTGCAGTGGCTGCCGGACGGCAGAGGCTTCACCTTCATGCGCGAGGGCGATCTGCTGCGGATCGTCTTTGGCAGCGACGCAATCGAGCAGATCAATCCCCGGCTTCCCGATGGCGAGACCATGACCGGCTATCGGCTGAGCCAGGACGGCAATCGGCTGGTCTTCATCGCCACCAAGGGGCGACGCGTCCAATCCCGCGAGGTCAACATCGTCAGCTATCGCGATCGCTTCGCCCAGGTGCGGGCGGTGCCTCGAACCGTCTCCGACGATCCGGTCGGCGAGACCGAGCAGAGCGTCTACCTCTATGACGTCGGCGACAAGCTCGCTGAACGTGGACTGCTCAAGCAGGTCTTCACCCGCAAGCAGAGCGGCCCGCGCGACGTGCTGCGGACGCCGCGCTGGTCGCCCGACTCGACCCGGGTCGCCTTCTCGGTCTTCGAGCAGTCGTCGGGCCGGGTCGAGATCATGGAGGCGATGTTCGCGCCGGTGCCTCCGGAACCAGCGGCGCCGGGTGGCGACGCGGCGAAGCCGGTGGCGAATGCGGACGGGACCTCGGGGGCGTCGGAGAAGAAGGAAGGCGACGCTGACATGAAGGGCGACGGTGCCGAAACAACGACAGACGCCAGGAAGGAGGACAAGGCCGCTGCGACCCTGCCCGAACCCGCGCCCGATCCCAAGCCCGTGTTCGAGATCCGCGACGCCCGCGCGGTCTACCGCTTCCTGCACAACGGCGGCCCGAACACTCCTTCCCTCATCGATCCGCACTATCTCGCCGACAGTCGCCGCATGGTCTTCCTGACCGAACTGAGCGGATTCCGCCAGCTCCACATCCTCGATCCGCTCTACGAGCAGCTCGAGCAGATCACCAGCGGCCGCTTCGAGGTCTATCCCATCTCGATCTCTCGCGATCACCGTCGACTCTTCGTGCTGGCCACCAAGGATGATCCGGCCCAGCAGCACGTCTATCGGATCGATCTCGAGACCCGCGAGTTCGTCAAGCTCTCGCGCCGCGAGGGGACCCATGCGGCTGCCGCAGTGAGCGACGACGGCACTCGCGTGCTGACGTCGGTGGTCGACTTCGGCTCGCTCAACGAGCTTTTCGCAATCGACGTCGTGGCCGGAACCGAGCGCTCCCTCACCGACAGCCATCCCGACGAGGCCCGGGCCCTGACCCATATGGCCCCGGAGTACTTCACCTATCAGAACCGCCACGGCCAGTCGATCCACGGTCATCTCTTCCGACCGGCCGACTGGACCCCGAGCGACACGCGACCGCTGCTCGTCTACGTCTACGGCGGACCGCTGGGCTCGCGCAAGATGGCCACCCGCGGCGCCTTCGACGCTCCGAGCTACTTCTTCGCCTGGTACATGGCCAAGGTCCACGGCTACGTCACCTGCACCATCGATCCGCGCGGCGCCAGCGGCTACGGGGGGCTCTTCGAGAAGAGCAACTACGAACAGGTCGGCAAGCCCCAGGTCGAGGATCTCGTCGACGGCGTGAAGTGGTTCATCGACGGGCAGGGCGTCGATCCGAAGCGCGTCGGGATCCACGGCTGGAGCTTCGGCGGGTTCCAGACCCAGATGTGCATGTACACCGAGCCCGACGTCTTCGCCCTCGGGATCGCCGGGGCCGGTCCGACCGAATGGGAGAACTACAACGCCTGGTACTCGACCGGAACCATCGGCCCGAGCCGGCCCGGTCAGACCGATCTGGCGAAGTTCTCGCTGCTGCCGCTGGCGAAGAACCTGAAGGGACGACTGCTGCTGGTGCACGGTGTCGAGGACGACAACGTGCTCTATCAGGACACCATGCGGGTCTATCGCGAGCTGCTCAAGGCGGGCAAGGAAGCGCTCGTCGATCTCTTCATCGATCCCACCGGCGGACACGGTCTCGGTGGCGACGTGAAGACCGTGAACCGCTATCGCAAGTACGAGGACTATCTCATCACCCACCTCGGCAAGGGCGAGCCCGCAAAGGAGCAGCCCGGTCCGCCCGCCAGTGCCGCAGATGCGCCGCCAGATGCACCTGCGGGTGCGCCGCCGGTCGAGACCGCCCCGCCTGAGGTCGCGCCGCCGGTGACGACGACTGCGGATACACCGTGAGCGACTCACGCGACCTCGCGATGCTCCACTTCGGCCGTGCAATCTGCAACGATCGTCCGGCCGCGACCCGTCGCGAGTGGCTGGTGACCAACGCAATCGGCGGGTACGCCTGTGGCACGGTCGCCGGTGAACTCACCCGCAAGTATCACGGGCTGCTGATCGCCGCGACCCAGCCACCGGGCAAGCGGGTGCTGCTGCTGACGGCGCTCGACGCCGAGGTCGCAATCGACGGGATCACGACCTCGCTGGCAACGCATCGCTGGTGCGGCGACGTGGTCTCGCCCCACGGCGACATCCACCTCGAACGATTCGAACTCGACGGGTCCGTTCCGATCTGGACCTATCGCCTGGACAGCGTCCTGCTCGAGCGTTCGATCTGGATGCGCCGCGGAAGCAACACCACCTGCGTGCGCTGGCGGCTGATCCGTGGCGGTCCGGTGGCCCTCTCGCTCCGCGCCCTGACGACGCATCGCTCGCACCATGCGGTGAGACCCGAGCCGCATGTGGAGCGGCGGATCGAGTTGGTCGCGGGTGGTGTGCTCGTCAGTGAAGGCGACGCGTCGACGGGGCTTCTTCTGCGAAGCGATCGCGGGCACGTCCACGCCGCCTCGGGTGCGATCTACCGCGACTTCCAGCTCTCCGTCGAGGCCGCGCGGGGTTACGCGGCCCGGGACAGCCACCACCATGCGGCGACACTCGACCTGCTTCTCGCCGAAGGAGAGTCGGTGACGGTCGTGGCCACCGCGACCGATCGGCGCACGCCGGAGTTCGAGCCTCTGGAGGTCGAACGCTGGCTGGCGGAACAGCGCCAGCACGACGCCCTGACCGTGGCCCGCGCCGCGGCGATGCAGCCTGCCGCGAGTGCAACGACCGACGGATCGCCCGCGCGGCGGATGAGCGACGCTCGTGCAGTTCTCGCACTCGCCGCAGACCAGTTCATCGTGCGGCGCCGCGGGCCCGATGGTCGCACCGGAAGCACGATCGTCGCGGGATATCCCTGGTTCGAGGACTGGGGCCGCGACACCATGATCGCTCTGCCGGGACTCTGTCTGACAACGGGTCGAGGAGATGTCGCCAAGGAGATCCTCCGCACGTTCGCGGCAAGCCTCGATCGCGGCATGCTCCCGAACCGCTTCCCCGATGAAGGCGGAGCGACCGAGTACCACACCGTCGACGCCACCCTCTGGTTCGTCCGCGCCGTCGACCTCACCTTCCGTGCCACGGGTGACGAGGAACTCGTCCGCGAACTGCTCCCGGCGCTCCACTCGATCATCGACTGGCATCGCCGCGGCACTCGTCACGGGATCAGGGTGGACGAGACCGACGGGCTGCTTCGCTCCGGCGAGCATGGCGTGCAGCTCACCTGGATGGACGCCAGGATCGGCGACTGGGTGGTCACCCCGCGCACCGGAAAGTGCGTCGAGATCAACGCCCTCTGGATCGCGGCGCTCGACTCCATTGCGGAGTTCACGCGGCGTGGAGGTGGCGACCCATCGGCATACGAGACCGTGGCCGACCGAGCGGCGCGCTCCTTCGCGCGCTTCTGGAATCCGAGTGAACGGTGTCTCTACGACGTGATCGACGCGGCCCCGCACGAGAGCGTGCGCGACGGCGTCGACGCCAGCGTCCGCGCCAATCAGGCCGTCGCCGCCATGCTCGTGCGCCCCAGCGGTGCGGGCGGCGTGAGCGGTGCGGGTCGCCAGCCGCATCAACCGCTGACCGCTGAACAGCGCCGCGCCGTGGTCGACTGCCTCGAGCGCGAGCTTCTCACCTCGCACGGCCTGCGGACCCTCTCTCCCCGCGATCCGGCGTACCTCGGTCGATACGCCGGCGATCAGAAGACCCGCGACGCCTCGTATCACCGCGGAACCGTCTGGCCCTGGCTTCTCGGGCCCTTCATCGCCGCATGGCGAAGCACTCGTCGACCCGCCGAAGAGGCCCCTGCCGCGCAGCGGATTCGCGAGTTTCTCCTGCCGCTTGTCCTGCATCTCGAGGATGCCGGGCTGGGCAGCGTGAGCGAGGTGTTCGACGGCGATCCGCCCCACGGTCCCGGCGGCTGCGTGGCCCAGGCCTGGAGCGTGGCGGCGCTCCTCGAGTCGATGGCCGAGTCGCACTTCAGGTGACTTCGACAGGCGGCGCTTCGTTTTTGCAGACCGCTCCGTTATCCTCGCCCTGCTCCACTTCGTCCCGATCGCTCGCACCCGACCCTCTCGAGGCCCCCGATGTCCAACCACGATCGTCCGGACTCCGTCAACGACAGCGCCGCTCATCCTCATGCCGGCGACCCGGGGTTCTCGCGCCGGCGATTCATCGCCGCGGGTGCCGCGGTCACTGCGGGCGCGGCCCTGATCGGCGCCACCAGCGCCGACCAGCCGGTGGCGTCGCCTCCGAAGACTCCCGCGCCGCAGGGCCGAGCCGCGAAGACCCCCAAGGAGGGTGAAGCGATCCGCCTCGGCGTGATCGGAACCGGCGGCATGGGCACGGGCCACTGCCAGGCGATCCTGAGTCTCGTCGGACAGGGCAAGGAGAAGGTCGACATCGTCGCCCTCTCCGACGTCTGTCAGCCGCGACTCGATGCCGCGAAGGCGATCTGCGAGGCCGGCCAGGATGGCCGGACCGTCGAGGTCTATCGCGACTACACCAAGCTTCTGGAACGCGACGACATCCACGCGGTGCTGATTGCATCGCCCGAGCACTGGCACGCCAAGCAGGCTGCCGATGCCATCCTCGCCGGCAAGGACGTCTATCTCGAGAAGCCGATGACTCTCGACCTCCCCGATGCGCTCATGCTCCGCAGCGTGCAGCAGGCCAATCCGAACACGATCGTGCAGGTCGGCACGCAGATGACCCGTCTTCCGAAGTACCCCGCGGCGCGGCAGGCGATCAAGGACGGTCTGATCGGCAAGCCGGTCTGGAGCCAGACCAGTTACTGCCGCAACAGCAAGGACGGCGAGTGGCAGTACTACGGCATCGATCCGGCGTGGAAGCCCGGCGAGAATCTCGACTGGGACAACTGGTGCGGACCGCTCGGCAAGCAGGCGTGGGATCCCGCGGTGTACGCCCGCTGGCGCCGCTACAGCAAGTTCTCGACCGGCATCATCGGCGACCTTCTGGTGCACGTGATGACCCCGATGATGCTGGCCATCGACATGGGCTGGCCGACGCGGGTCGTCGCCACCGGTGGCCACTACGTCGACAAGAAGATGGACAATCCCGACCAGATCAACATCAACGTCGACTTCGGCGGTGAGCACACCATGATCGTGGCCGGCAGCACCTGCAACGAGGTCGGCCTCGAGACGATGATCCGCGGCCACAAGGGCACGCTGTATCTCGGCGGTCGGCACTGCCAGTTCCGCCCCGAGCGGATCTTCGTGGACGAGGGTCTCGAAGAGAAGCGCATCGAGTGCGAGGACATCGGCAACGATCAGGACGTCCATCGGCTCAACTTCTTCAAGTGCGTCCGCACCCGCGAGAAGCCCGACAGCGATGTCGAGCAGGGCGCCAAGGTGATGGTCGTCGTCGATCTGGCGACCCGCTCGTTCTGGGAGGGCGGCGCGTATCGCTTCGATCCCAAGACGATGACGGCGTGGAAGGCGTGATCGCCCGCGGCGGCGACAGTCCAGCGGCAGCAATCGACGACGCGTCCGCGACGACGTGTGCGGTCGGTGCGCCCGAACCGGTTCTGCTTCTGGCGTGCGAGGCGATGCGGACGAGATTCGAACTGGTTCTGCCAGACGACGGGCGCGGTGCGGCGGCGCTGCGCGCAGTCGGCGAAGCGGCGCTGGCCGAGATCGTCGGGCTCGGCGAGACGCTGAGTCGGTTCCGCCGCGACGGAGTCGTGCGACATCTGGAGCGGACGGCGCCGGGCGGATGGACGAGGATCGATTGCGAGCTCTTCGCCCTGCTCTCGCTCTGCGCCCAGGTGTGTCGCCTTTCGGACGGGCTCTTCGATGTCACGCTCGGTTCACTCATGCGGACGCATGGGTTTCACGGCTCGCGCGACGGGGGGCCGGACGACCATGGCGTCGTCGGACTCGAGCACGCGAACTGTTCAGCCGGATTCACGGCCGGTGTCACCACCAGGACCACAACCAGTTGCGACGCGATCGAGTTTGATCCGGTCGCCTGCGCGGTGCGCTTCCCGCGGCCGCTCGAGCTCGACCTTGGCGGTGTCGCCAAGGGCTTCGCCCTCGATCGAGCGGCGCTGATCCTGCGCGAACACGGCATTCGAAGCGCTCTCATTCACGGCGGAACCAGTTCGATCATCGCCATCGGGAGTCCGCCGAATGCGCAAGGCGAAGCGGGAGGCCAAGCAGCCGGCGGATGGTCGATTGCCATCGCTTCACCCGTGGGCAATCGACGACTCCTCCTCCGCGATGCGGCCCTGGCCGTGAGCGCCCCGCACGGCCGCATGGTCGATGGTCGGCCGCACGTCATCGACCCGCGACGCAGCGCGCCCGCAGTCGACGCCGCCGACGTGGTCGCCATCCACATTCCCCTCGCAGACGATCCCGCGGCGCTTCCCGCAGCCTCCGCCGACGCCTGGACCAAGCCCGCTCTGCTGGAATCCCGGCGTCCCGCGCATCTGCCCCCTGGCGCCAGCGCCTTCATCGTCCACCAGGGCCGCACGTCCCTCGACGAACTCCCAATCGCCCTCTGGGCGTAGCTCCTCGCTCTCCTCGCTCCACGCTCTCGACTCTCTGCCACCCATGAATCGCCGCGACTTCATCCACACGTCAACGGGCCTCGCCGCCATCGCACTCATGCCCGAGGTGCTGGCCGCCGCGCCGCGCTCGGCCGATCCAATCGGCGTCGCCGTGATCGGCGCCGGCCGCCAGGGGCGGGCGATCATGGGCGAGCTTCAGAAGCTCACTGCCGCGAAGGTGCTGGTGCTCTGCGACAACGACGCCGGGCGACTGCGTTCCGGGCTCGGGCGAGCCGCCGGTGCCGAGGGCGTCGATGACTATCGCACGGCGCTCGAACGCAGGGATGTGCAGGCGGTGGTGATTGCCACACCCACGCACGAGCATCGGGCCATCGCCGTCGATGCCATGGCTGCGGGCAAGCACGTCTACTGCGAGGCGCCTCTGGCTCACACCATCGATGACACCAGGGCGATCGCCGCCGCCGCGGCCGGGAGCAGCAGCCTCTTCGCCGCCGGCTTTGAAGGACGCTCCAATCCGGTCTACCGCCTCGCCCGAACCTTTTATCGCTCCGACTCGGTGCGCACGCTGATTGCGGTCCGATCACAGCACGTGCAGAAGACCTCGTGGCGCTTCCCGACCAGCGACGCGGCCCGCGAAAGGGCGGTGAACTGGCGACTCGATCCCGAGGTCTCAATCGGTCTCGCCGGCGAACTTGCGGCGCACCAGATCGACGTGATCCGCTGGTACACCAGCCTCGATCCGACCTCGATCCACGGCTTTGGCAGCGTGCGTCTCTGGGAGGACGGGCGCACCATCGCCGACACCGTGCAGCTTGTCATCGGGCTGGGCAAGGCGGTGCAGATGCAGTGGCTGGGATCGCTGGCCACGAGCTTCGAGAGCCGCAACGAGATCCTCCACGGCGAGAACGCGACGGTGAAGCTCGCCTGGAGCCACGGCTGGATGTTCAAGGAGGCCGACGCCCCCACCCAGGGATGGGAGGTCTACGCCAACAAGCAGCAGTTCCACAGCGACGAGGGCATCACCCTCATCGCCGACGCCACCAAGCTCGCGTCGCAGGGCAAGCTCAAGGATGGCGTCGGGCTGCCGAATCCCTCGCTCTACTACGCCCTCGAGGACTTCATCCGGGCGATCGTCGAGAAGAAGCCGGTCGGTTGCGATGCCGTTGAGGGCGCCAAGTCGACCATCGCCGGCATCCTCGCCAACCAGTCCGTGGTGCGCGGCGAGGCCGTGACCATCGATGCGGCGACGCTGGGGGTCGCGTGACGACGTCCTTCGATTCTTCGCCTTCGGCGAGATCGTTTCGATTGCGCTCGACCTCGTTCGGCGTCCGCATCGGGCTGACGGCGCTGCTTCTGGTCTTTGCCATCGGTCTTGCCGCCTCGGTCGCCTACATCCACGATCACCACCAGAACAAGGATGGCGAACCGGGCGTCTCGATGACCGATCTGCGCGGCACCTATCACGGCGTGAGCGTGCCCTCGCCGCTCCGCATGGCCCTCGAGGCGAATCACCCGGCGCCACTGGCCGAGCCGCTGCCGCCGGCGACCCGCACGGCCCTTCTGGAGTGGCTCGGGCGCGACGACGCCGCCATCAGCCGCGACTACGACAATCTGGACCTCGGCGATCTGGCGCCGTCGGAGCTGATTGCGTCGAACTGCCTCACCTGTCACGGTCGCGCCGACGCGGCGGCCAAGGGCGGCAATCTCACGCTCGACTCGTGGGAGTCGGTGAAGAAGGTGGCCTTCGGGAAGGAGATCAATCCGCCGCCGATCTCGATTCTCATCATCTCGACCCACGCCCACGCACTCACTCTCGCCGCGCTGGCGGCACTGCTGATTCTGCTGCTGGCCTTCACCCGTTTCGGCTGCACCACCCAGGGGTGGATCGGCTTCTTCCTCGGGGTCGGCCTGCTCGCGGACATCTCGGGCTGGTGGCTGGCGCGGAAGTTCGAGGCCTTCGTCTACGCAATCGTCGCCGGGGGAGCGATCTTCAATCTGGCCTTCTGCCTCGCGCTTCTCCTGCTCTTCCTCGAGCTCTGGCTGCCGTCTCCGAAGGCCCGACCGCACCAGCCCTGACCGCTCTTGCGGTATCGTGCGGGCCACATGAAGGCACTCGTCGGCATCATCATGGGGTCGTCGTCGGACTGGGAGACGATGCAGCACGCGGCGATCACGCTGGAGACGCTGGGCGTTCCGCACGAGGTGCGGGTCGTCTCGGCCCACCGCACGCCCGACCTGCTCTTCGAGTACGCCGGCTCCGCCGAGCAGCGCGGGCTGGAAGTGATCATCGCCGGCGCCGGCGGCGCCGCCCACCTGCCCGGCATGGCCGCGAGCAAGTCACTCCTTCCGGTGCTGGGTGTCCCAATCGAGTCCAAGGTCCTGCACGGGATGGACTCGCTCCTTTCGATCGTGCAGATGCCAAGTGGCGTTCCGGTCGGCACGCTGTCGATCGGGCGCAGCGGGGCAATCAATGCGGCGCTGCTGGCGACCTCGATCGTCTCCCAGAGCAGACCGCTGCTGCGGGCCAATCTCGCCGCATGGCGAGGAGCGCAGACGGAGAACGTGCTTGCCAATCCCGATCCGCGAACGGGGTCGCCTGCCAACGGTCGAACGGCATGACTCTCATTGCGGTGCTCGGGGGCGGCCAGCTTGGGCGGATGCTCGCAGTCGCGGGACACTCGCTGGGGTTTCGTTTCCGCTTTCTCGATCCCGATCCCTGGGCGTGCGCCGGACAGATCGGCGAGCTCGTGGTGGGCGGGTACGACGATCCGACTGCGCTTCGGCGACTGATCGACGGCGCCGCGGCAGTGACCTACGAGTTCGAGAACGTCCCCGCGCGGGCCGCGGCCTGGCTGGAGTCGAATGGTCCCGCGGCCGGCGTGCCGCTCTCGCCATCGTCTCGATCGCTTGAGGTCGCCCAGGACCGACTTCTCGAGAAGCAGTTCTTCCAAGAGCACCAGATCGGCGTGCAGGCCTTTGCCGATCTCTCGCGACCCGAGGACGTGGCCATCGCCGCGGACACGGTCGGCTTTCCGGCGATGCTCAAGAGCCGCCGTTTCGGCTACGACGGCAAGGGACAGTGCCGAGTCGACTCGGCGCTGGAGATCGACCCTGCGTGGCAGTCGATGGGACGGCCGCCCTGCATCCTCGAGGCCTTCGTGCCATTCGAGCGCGAAGTCTCGATCGTCGCCGTGCGGGGGCGCGACGGCGCCATCCGCTGCTGGCCGGTCACCCGCAACGTTCACCGCAAGGGGATTCTCTGGCGTTCGGATGTGGTCGCCGAGGATGACGCGATCATCCGCGCCGCCCAGCGGGCCATCGATCGGGTGATGACCGGGCTCGGCCACGTCGGCGTGCTGGCGATTGAGTTCTTCATCCGCGACGGCTCGCTCATTGCCAACGAGATGGCGCCGCGGGTCCACAACAGCGGACACTGGACCATGAACGGGGCGGCGACCTGCCAGTTCGAGAATCATCTTCGGGCCATCACCGGTCTTCCCCTCGGGGCGGTGGAGGCGCTCGGCCCCGCGACGATGTTCAACCTGATCGGCGGTCGCCCGGACCTCGAGGAGCTGCTCGGCGTTCCCGGGGCGCGGGTGCACCTGTATGGGAAGGAGCCCCGAGCAGGACGAAAGCTCGGCCACGTCAATCTGCTGAACGCGGAGCCGTCGACGATTGCGCGAGTCGAAGCGATCTGCGCCCGGACCAACGCCGCGTAGCAGACTCGCCGCGTCCTGACGGGCCGCGGCAGTCCCCGGATCACCGTACCCTCCGGCGGTGCCACCGAATCAGTCCACTGCCCCGGCGCACGTGCCCGCCTCATCACCCGAGGGCTGCGTCATTCTCGAGGCGGACTGTCTGAGTGCGATGCGCAAGATGGCGACGGAGTCGATTGACCTCGTCTACGCGGACCCGCCGTTCAACACCGGCCGCACGCAGCGCGGCGAGGGCGGATCGCGTCTCGGAGATTCGAGCGAGTCGGAGCCTCTCGTGTACTGCGACTCGTGGCCGACCGTTTTGGAGTACATCGCATTCCTGAGAGAACGGGTGGTCGAGATCCATCGTCTGCTGAAGCCCACCGGTTCGATTCTGCTGCACGTCGATTGGCGCACCTCGCACCATGTGCGACTCCTTCTCGACGAGGTGTTCGGCCCGGAGCAGTTCGTGAATCATCTGATCTGGAGCTACGGACTCGGCGGCTCATCGCCTCGCCGCTTTGCTCGCAAGCACGACGACATCCTCTTTTACGGTCGGTCGGCGTCGTACTGGTTCGAACCGCCGCGGGTGGCTGCAACGAGCGTTCGCATGCGGGGCATGCAGAAGAAGGCCACTGACGTGCTCGACATTCCGTCGATCAACAACATGGCCTGCGAGCGGACCGGGTACCCCACCCAGAAGCCGCTGCAGCTTCTTTCGCTTCTCGTCGGCGCCTGCTGCCCGGTGGGCGGGACGGTGCTCGATCCGTTCTGCGGCAGTGGCACGACTCTGCACGCAGCCCGCGCCCTGGGTCGGTCCGCCATCGGCATCGACTCCTCCGCCCAGGCGATCCGAATCACCCGCGACAGACTCGCGCGGGCGCAGGGCGCAGGGCGCAGGGCGCAGGGCGCAGGG
>CAYXKH010000042.1:15895-17172 GCA_964465255.1 uncultured Isosphaeraceae bacterium | reverse complement strand
ATGCGATCGTGCGGCCGGACTCGTGTTTCTCGGTTGGCCCGGTTCGCCGAGTTGGCCCGGTTCGCCGAGTTCGCCGAGCTCGCTGACCCCGGAGTTCCGCCAGAGCCACTCCGCGCTGCGGGCGCCGCCGGCGGGGCGAGAATGTCGGCCATCGTCACCGGTCTGCCGCCGTACATGTCGTCACCCACGATTGGATAGCCCAGGTGCGAGAGGTGCACGCGGATCTGGTGCGTGCGGCCGGTCTTGAGATCGAGTTCGACGAGGGTGAAGTTGTCGTAGCGCTCGCGCACTCGATAGAAGGTGACGCTCGCCTTGCCGGTCTCGTCCCAGCGCACCGCGTACTTCTCGCGCACCGTCGGGTGCTTGCCAAGGGGGAGATCGATGACATCGGCGGCGAGATCCATCCGCCCGTGCACGATGGCGAGGTAGCGCTTCTGCGTGCGGCGCTGCTCGAACTGCTTGCCGAGGCGCCAGTGGGCGGTGTCGCTCTTGGCGGCGACCATCACCCCGGTGGTGTGGCGATCCAGTCGATGGACCACGCCTGGCCGGGCGAGATCCTCGCCGACCGAACTGAGACGGCCACCGCTGCGATGCTGGAAGTGCCAGGCCAGGGCGTTGATCAGCGTCCCCGTCTTGTTGCCCCGCGCGGGGTGCACGATGATGTCATCCTGCTTGTCGAGGACGATGATGTCGTCGTCTTCGAAGAGCACCCTGAGCGGAATGTCTTCGGCCGGAATCTCGTTGCTCGGCGGCGGGGGGAGCACCGCGACGATGACGTCGCCCAGTCGAAGCTTGGTCGAGGCCTTCGGAACCCGCCCGTTGACGGTGACCACGCCTTCGTCGATCAGCCGCTGCAGCGCCGTCCTCGAGAGAAACGGAATGCGATCGACGAGGTAGCGGTCGAGCCGCTTCTCCAGATCGCGCAGGAGTCTGAAGGTGACCGCAACCGGCTTCTCCTGGTCGGTTTCGCCCTGCTTCTCATAGAGCTCGAAGAGGGCATCGCGGTCGACTTTGCCGGCGGCGTCGAGCAGTTCGGGAGTGGTGTCGTCGTCGGGCATCAGTCGGTTCCGCGGCCGGCAGCGTTCTCGACGAGTCGCGTCTCGCCCCGCACCTTCGCTGCGGGCGCCATTTGCAAGCCATCACCGGCAGAGCGTGCCGCCGCGAGCCCGGGCGCTGCCGCGCCCCGCCGTGCAGAGAGTCGCGCAGCGGCGAGGGAATCCGGAGATTGCAATCTCACCCGGCCCCTGCGACTCAGCCGTTCTTCGGCGGCGTCGTGC
>CAYXKH010000042.1:12674-15795 GCA_964465255.1 uncultured Isosphaeraceae bacterium | reverse complement strand
CGGAGGCGCTGTCGGAGGCGCTGTCGGAGGCGCTGTCGGAGGCGCTGTCGTCGGCGGCGTCGCTTCGGGCCTGGCCACCGGAGGTGCCTGCGGTCGGGACGGCGGCGCGGTCGGCGCCGTGGTCAGTGCCGGATCGACGTTTGCATTCGCCGGAGCCTCGCTCGGAGCGGTGAGGAGATCGCGGATGAACTGATCGTCGACGATCGGCGTTGCCGGGAGCCCTGCAGGGGCCGCAGGAAGCGACGCTCTTGGGGGCAGGTACGGGGCAGCCGCAAGGAGCGAGAGCGAGTCGCGCCGCTGGATCGCGAGCTTCGCAATCGCCTCGTAGCGGGTGCCCGCGAGGGCAGCGGCTTCATCGAGGAGTGCCTTGGCGGCGTCCATCTGGCCCCGGCTTTCGGCTACGGCAGCGCGACCAAAGAGCGCCGCCAGGGCGAAGCCCGCGCGGGGAGAGTCGGCATTCGAAGCGCCCGCGGCCGTGCCGAGATCGCTGTAGAGGCGGTCGGCTTCGCTGAGAAACTCTTCGCGCGACTCCGGGGTCAGTCGGAAGTCCGCGGCCTCCGGCTCGCGGTCGAAGCGGGTGCCCGACTGCACCGAATTCAGATACTGATCCGCGGCCCGCACCAAGGCGACGCACTGCACGGCGTCGACTCCCTTGCCGGTCGTTGCCACATCGATCAAGGCCACGGGAAGCGTGGCGTTGCTCAGGTCGGCCCAGGCCTTGTCCCGAGCCCGCTGGGAGCGGTCGCGATAGACGTTGAACCCCATCAGGGCGCAGAGCACCAGAAGGATCACCAGCAGCCAGTTCATCCCCTTGGTCTTGAGCCAGTAGAGGAAGTCCTGATTGACGCGGCTGTCGGTCAGATCGGACTGCTGAATCTGCTGGAGGCGCTGGCGGTCGGTCTTGTCGGGGAGCTCGGCCATGGGACGGGCAGGGTAGCACCGGCGCGGCGGTGGCCACAGCCCTACAGCGACCCGAGGCCCGACTCCAGCCGATCGAGGCACGCCCCGAGGTAGCTTGGAGCGCCCTCCGACTTCAGAAACGCCAGCGACGTCGCCGCCAGCAGCGTCCGCCGGACCTGGGCGAGGTGGGCGACGTCATCGCCGTTCTCGAGCCCGCGGGCCCGCCTTGCGTCGGCGATCGCCCGAGCCGGCTGGTGGCCGCGCAGTCGCTCGGGTCGGGCCCAGAGCTGGCGCTCCAGGTAGATGGCATCCTCCAGCCAGTGTCCGGGGCGCACCTCGGCGAGATCGATCAGGCAGACGTCACCGTGAGCGTGACCGACTCGGCTCATCGCGTTGGCCAGGTGCAGGTCGCCGTGAATCCACTCGAGCGGCGCTCGGGCCTCCCAAATCGCCACGAGCTGATGCCAGCGATGCGCCGCGGTCCGCAGCGCCGCGGTCCAGCGCTGCCGATTGGGAACGCGGTTCACCTTCACCGCCTCGCGGGCCGAGGAGAGCAGTCGCTCCCAATCCTCGTGACGGGCGGCGCGGTCCACCGGGAAGGGCTTCGCGTCAAGTGAGAACTGGGCAATCGCCTCGGCGATGCGATCGACGTGCGACTCATGCCAATGTCCTCCGAGCGGGCCAAAGGGAAGTTGCTCGATGACCACCCAGCCGAGGTCGTACTGGGCCAGCGCATCGCCCGAGGCGAGGAGCCTCGGGATGACCGGCAGTCGATCGCTGCGCTGCAGGCGGCGCATCCAGTTGAGCTCGCGGGTGTTCACTGGGAGCTTGACGACGACGTTCTCGACGTCCCGCGGTGCCGCGCTCGCCTTCGTGGAAGAGCCCGAAGAGTCAGAGTCGCAATCGCTGCAATGGGCCGACCACTTCGCCCGAGCGGTGGCCGCGCCGCCGCGCTGCCAGTCGGTGCGGAACCAGCGCAATTCGCCGAGCTGTCCGTCGCAGGTTTCGATCAGCGACGTGGCCAGACTCTCGACAAGCCCTCGGTTGCCGAGTCCGCCTCCCCCGAGTGCGCTTCCCACGGTCGGAAAGGCAATCTCGCCTGCGTCAGGGTCGGTCACCTGACTCCTTCCCGGGAGAGACGGGGGTGGTGCTGCATCATCCGCAAGACTATCGAGTTCACCGCACCGACTCAACGATCAAGGCTCAACGATCGGGCGCTTCGGAACCGGCGCGTCCTTCCAGATCGTGGAAGATCGTCGGAGATCGTGCCGCGTACCCTGCCGCCCCGTGTCCCCGCCGTCCCGCCCCGATCGCCCCTTCGACCTCATCGTCCTCGACCTCGATGGAACGCTTCTCGATCCTCGGGGGACGGTCTCGCCTGGAAATGCCGCGGCCATTCGCCGCGCCGAGGACGCAGGCATCGCCGTGGTGGTCGCGTCCGGCCGCTCCTGGTCGGAGTCGCGACAGGTGCTGCAGCCGATTGGCTACCGACGTCCGATGATCGCCGCGGGTGGCGCGATTCTGGCGGATGGCGCCCTCGGCTCAACCCTGGTCCGTCGGGCCATGCCCGTCGATGTGGTCGCCGATGTCGTCGACTCGCTTCTCGGGCATCGCCATCCCGCGCTCCTGCTCAAGGACACCCCGCCCGAGCACGACGACTATGTGGTGATCGGCGAGGGACCGCTGGACCCGGCGACCGAGTGGTGGTTCCAGCACTTCAAGATCCGCTACCGGCGAGTGGCGGCGCGGCTCGACGATCCGCATCCGGGCGACACGGTTCGAGTCGGTGTCGTGGCCACGGGCACGGCGCTGGCCACCGCGGTCGAGGAGATCCGCCGCGACATCGGTGATCGGGTCTTCCTCCAGCACTGGTCGGCAGTGACGGCGATGGAGGCGACCGGATCGCAGACTCATCTGCTGGAGATCTTCGACCCCACGGTGAACAAGTGGACGATGGTCGAGGAGCTCTGTCGTCGCGAGGGCTTCGACCCGCGTCGAGTGATGGCCATCGGAGATGGCCTGAACGACGTCGAGATGCTTCAGAACGCGGCCCTTGGGGTCAGCATGGCCAACGCCGGACCCGAAGCCCGAGCCGCGGCAACGCGAGTCACCGGTCACCACGCCGACGATGGTGTGGCCCACGCGATTGGCCAGGTGCTCTCGGGCGCCTGGCGGGTCCACGCCACGGTGCGCTGACCTGATTGGCCCGAGCGACCTTCGG
>CAYXKH010000042.1:3099-12574 GCA_964465255.1 uncultured Isosphaeraceae bacterium | reverse complement strand
GCCTGGCGGGTCCACGCCACGGTGCGCTGACCTGATTGGCCCGAGCGACCTTCGGGCCGAGCGACCTTCGGACCGATCGAGCTGGTCGGGCCGAGCGATCCGATCGGGCCGCAGTCTTTACAATCGCCGCGTGCCGACCGCTCCGCGAACGACCCTCCACGCTCGGCCCAACGACCTGGCCCGAGGCGCGAACCTCACTCGTGCGGATGGATTCGATCTCTACACCGCCGCAGAAGCCTTTCTCAAGGGCGTCTTCGAATCGGAAGTGCCGGTGCACCGCCTCTGTCTGGTGCGCCGCGGTCCTCTTGCGGCCCTCGCCGATCTCGTGGCTCTGGAGCGCACCGCATCAGTTCTGGTGGATCACGGCGTCGAGGTGATCAGCGCCTCCGATGGCGTGCGGAGCCTCGAGCTGGCGCTGCAGATGGCCCGCTCCGGACGGCGTGCGGTCTCGCTGCTCGCCAACGACGAACTCGATCAGGCCATGCCCTCGCTCGCCGCGGCGGTCGAGTCGCGGCTGCCTCCCGACGCCGCCCTGTGTCTCTTCATCGAAGATGACGCCGAGCGGGCTCCGGCGGCCTGCCCGCGGGTGGCCGTTCGTCGGCTCGAACTCCCGGCCATCGAACCTGCGAATCTCGAGGAGCTGCGCGACGGCATCGAACATGCGCTGCGTCTGAGCCGCGCCGCCGAACGTCCTGCGGTGGTGATCGCCCATGTCTCGCTGCTGCGCACGATCGACACCCTCGAATCTCGCCCGAATCGAGTGGTCGGCACGCTCGATGTCGCCGCGGCCCTGCGCCACCAGCGCCGCGGTCCGCGCCCCGGAGAGGTCCTGGATCCGCTTCGGATGGTGCGACGGCTCGAACTGAACGTCGCCGAGGCCATGCCGAATCCCGGCGAGGAGGCTCCGCTGGGCGTGATCGCGGTGGGAGCGGCGCGGATGGCGATGCAGCATGTTCTTGCCGAGCTCAAGCTCGAGGGACGGGTTCCTCTGCTTCATCTCGGTTCGGTGAGCCCGCTCGACGAGGCGGTGATCGAGCGACTGCTGAGTCGCTGCCGCGATGTGATGGTCCTCGAATCGCGGCCAGGCTCGCTTGGGCCAGGGCTCGCGGCGGTCTCCGAACGACTCCGTCGACGCGGCGTCGAGCGCGGACTGCTCTGGTGGGATCAGTTCCCGCCTTCGGCTGCGGGACCTGGTGAATCGATGGCTCCCGGCGACGCCCTCCGTCCGTCGGTCATCGCCCGCAAGGGACTGAATCTGCTTCACGAGCTTCGTCCCGGGCTGCAGGTTGCCTCGCGACTCGCGACCGTCTCGTTGGACCAGAGCGAGACGGCCACATCCGAGCGACCGGCGAGCGGAATCGCGGCCGGAAAGATCGAGGCCATCGGCGCACTGCTGGCGGATCTCGACCGCTGGGCCAGACAGCGCTCTCTCGAGGACGACGAGGAACTCGAGCCCACCGCCCTCGCACTCGATGGCATCGAGCCGACGGAACGGCTCCCGCGGATGGTCACCGTCGAGCGATGGACGAAGCGGCGATTCGCCGTCGAGGGAATCGGCGCCGTCCGACAGGCCGCCCGCGAGCGCCGACCGCGCCTGCTTCTGGTGCTCGACGACGGCGAAGACGAGGTCGATCCCGAGCGCCTGGCGCGGGCCGCGGCGCCGAGCGAGCGCGGCGATCGGGTGACCATCGTTGCGGGGTCGCTGGCCAATCGCACCGGCCTCCGCGACCTGTTGCGAGAGGCCATTGCCCGCGAGGGCGTCACCGTGCTGGTGATCCGCACCGCGGTCGAGTCGACGGGAAGCGAAGCCTCGCTCGCGGAGATCGACCGCCAGGGATTTCAACCGGTGCAGCGACTGGTCTGGGCGGCGGAACTGGCCTGCGATCTGCGCCCTTCGATGCCGCGGCTCTCCGCAGAGGTGCGGGCCCGGGTGCCCGCGCCACTCGAGCACCAGCTTCGCGTGGAGCGGCTGAGCGGCGGGATCAACGCCGCGCACACCCGCCTCTTCCGACTTCGCCTGCGCCCGCTCCTTGAACAGCTCGAAGTGATTCGCACTCGTCCGCCGACGGCGGGACGCGGGGCGCCCTTGCCACGACTGACGCCGCCGCGACCGGAACACGCTGGTCGCGGCTCGTGGCGTGCCCATCTCGCGGGCATGCGCGGTCCGTCGCCGGGTTTCGCGGCCGAGATTCTGGCTGACGCGGGTCGGGCGATGAATTTTCACGTGCGCTGCATCCACGATCCGACGATCGTCGGCGCGGGACGCGGGGCATGGGCCCAGGTGCTCTTCACCCGCCCTCGACCGGGAGAATCCGCGCCGCCGCTCACGGCCCAGATCCCATACGGCGAGGCGGATCTGGTGCTGGGCATCGATCCCTTGGAGACGCTCCGCGCCCTCGGCAGCGATCCGGCCCTGCGGGTGGCGGCGCCGGATCGATCGGCGTGCGTGATCAACGGCGGGGCCCTTGAAGACCAGCTCGACCTCGACTGCGCCGCGGCCCTGGCCCGGCTTGCGGAGCTTGCGCCTCTGGTCTCGATCCCCGGACGAGCGGTCGTGCGCGACGTTGCCGGAACGTGTCGCAGCGAGTTTCTCACCGATCGCCTGGTCGATCTCGTGCTGCTCGGCGCCGCCTTTCAACGGGGGCTGATTCCGGCCTCGGTCGAGGCCATCGAGCAGGCGGTCAGGCGGGCCGAGGATCGAGGCGTGGGCCGAGCGCTCGAGGCGTTCCAGTTCGGGCGACATCTGGAAGGAGAGCAGGTGGCCGTGATGCGCCGCGGCGACGGTGCCCCGGAGACGGTCGAGCGTCTGATCCGTCGCATCGAGCTCGACCTGCGGGCTCGTCGACCGCGTCGCGCCGTCGAGGCACGACTCTTTCTGGACCTTCTGCGACAGACGCTCGAGGCCGTCCCGGGGCTGGCGGAGACCTCCGCAGGCCGCGACGCCCGGCGCGATCTGATCCTCGCCCTGCGGCGCTGTCTCGCCTGGGGCGGAGTCGAGCACGCCCGGCGCTACGCCCAGCTTGTCCGCCGGGTGTATGAAGCCGATCGGGGCGATGCCGGACGAGAGCTCTCGCGATTGATCATCGTTCCGCTGGCCGATGCGCTTCTGCCGCGCGATCTCGTCTATCTGGGCGTCATGGCGACCAGCCTCGACCATCGTCGCCGCACCCGCGAGCGGCTCGGCGTGCGCGTGGCCCGCGGTGATCAACTCAATCGCCGCTATCTCAATCGCCTCGATCTGCTGGCCTTCGGCTGGCGGGTGCGGGTGGACTTCCGAACCAGCGACTGGCCCGCCCGCATGATCGCAATCGCCGGCCCGCTCATTCCCAAGCCGCTTCGCCAGACTCGCGCCGAGCGCGACATGCGCGACTACGTCGTCGACCTGGTGGAACGAGCCGCCGACGGCGCCGCCCTGCAATACCGACACTGGGTCTCGGTGTTCCGACGATTGCAGGAGCAGGCCGGCGAGAACCGCCTTCGAGGCGTGCCGGTCAACGCCCTGCGCGAGCGGATCGAGCAGGAGGAATAGGCCTAATTCGGTTCCGACTGCCGAGCTGCTTTACCGATGCCGCATCGATCAGCCGCGCCGCAAGCGGTTGCGCCGCGTGAGTTCCGAGTCTCGCGCCCGCTCGTGCCGAAGCTGACCGCAGGCCGCAGCGATGTCCCGTCCGCGGCTCTTGCGGATGTGGGTGTTGACGTGGGCGTCGCGGAGCACGTCCTGGAAGCGCAGCACATCCTCGGTGCTCGGCCGCGAATAGGGCATGCCGGCGACTTCGTTGTAGCGGATGAGATTGATGTTGGCCCGCAGGCGTCGGGCCAGACCGGCAAGCTCGCGGGCGTGCTCGGGTCGATCGTTGAACCCGCCGAGCAGGATGTACTCGAGGGTGATCTCCCGCCCGGTCCGCTGGAACCAGTCGTCGCAGGCGGTGAGAATCTCGCCGATCGAGGCGTATTCGGCCCACGGGATGATCTGTCGGCGCAGCTCGTCGTTGGGAGCATGGAGACTCAGCGCCAGCGTCACCGGGAGCTCGAACTCGCAGAGCTTGCGGATCGCCGCCGGCAGCCCGACGGTCGAGACCGTGATCCGCCGCGCCGAGATGCCCAGTCCCCACGGTGCATTGAGCGTGCGGATCGCCGCGATCACGTTCGCGAGATTCGCCAGCGGTTCGCCCATGCCCATGAAGACCACGTGGCTGATGCGCCCGACCTCGGGCAGGCGGCCGAGCTTCCAGACCTGTTCGACGATCTGGCCGCGCTCGAGGTTGCCTTCGAGCCCGCCGATTCCCGAGGCGCAGAACGTGCAGCCGACGGGGCAGCCCACCTGCGAGGAGACGCAGGCGGTGCGCCGGCTCTCGGTGGGGATCATCACGCACTCGGTGCGACGCTCGGACAGGCCGCGATCCTCGGACTGCGGCGAGGTTCCGAGGATTGGGAGCGATGTCTCGGCGGGGGGCTCGCTGCGGAGTTCGGCGGGAGCTTCGGTGACGGTTTCGGTCGAGCTCTCGCCCGAACTTTCGCCCCAACTCTCGCCCGAACTTTCGCTCGGCTCCTCGACATCCCATCCCAGCAGCAGCTTCTGGGTTCCGTCGCTGGCGTCCTGATGGGCACGCACCGTGCCGCGTTCGAAGACCAGTTCACGGGCCAGAAGCTCGCGCGCGGACTTCGAGAGATCGCTCATTGCGGCGGGGTCGATCACACCGCGCTCGTAGACCCAGCGCAGCACCTGCTTGGGAAGAAACGTCGGCAGCCTGTGACGGGCGGCGAACTCGCCGAAGGACTCGGGGTCGAGCGAGAAGAAGTGGGGGCGCGAGGACATGGGGGTCGAGGGACGATCAGCGAACCGAGATCGTCAGATCGACGGTTCGATGGGGGATACCGCGCTCGACCAGCCACTCGGTGGTGCGGGCCCCGATGTCCATGCTGATCCGCCGACCGGCGGGGTCGACTCCGCGCGAGCGCATGAGTTCCTTGAGCGTGCCCGGAAGGCCGAATTCGACCTTCTCGTGATAGACGTCGCGCTGCTCGATCTCGCCACCGTACTGGTCGACGAGGTGCAGCAGAATGTCGCGCACGAGGTCCTCGGGGGCGCTGGCGCCGGCCGTGATCAGCACCGTCTCGACACCGTCGAACCACTGCGACTGGAGCTCGCTTCGGTCATCGACCAGGACCGCACGGGTGCCGACGTTCTCGGCGATCTCGGTGAGCCGCTGCGAGTTCGAACTGTTCTTGCTGCCCACGACCACCACCAGATCGACGTCCGGAGCGATCGCCCGCACCGCCATCTGCCGATTGGTCGTGGCGTAGCAGATGTCCTCGCTCGGCGGCTCCTTGATGTTCGGAAAGGCCTTCTTGAGGGCGGCGATGATCACCCCGGCGTCGTCGGTCGAGAGCGTCGTCTGCGTCAGATAGACGAGCATGTCGGGGTTGGTGACGACGAGCCTGGGGATGTCGCTGGGACTCTCCACCACCTGGATCGCATCCGGCGCTTCACCACGGGTGCCGACGACTTCCTGGTGATCGGCGTGTCCGATCAGGAGGATCTGGTAGCCCTTGCGGGCGTAGCGGATGGCCTCGGCATGCACCTTGGTCACCAGTGGGCAGGTGGCATCCACGGCGGTCAGTCGGCGGAGCCTGGCCTCCTGGCGGAGGGCCGGGCTCACGCCGTGGGCGGAAAAGACGACAATCGAGCCCTCGGGGACCTCGTCGAGGGAGTCGACGAAGGAGACGCCGCGATCCTGGAAGCGGGCCACGACGTGCTTGTTGTGGACGATCTCGTGGTAGACGTAGATGGTTTCGCCCGGGCAGATCTCCAGCAGCTGATCGACCACGTCGATGGCCATGAAGACTCCGGCGCAAAAACCGCGGGGATTGGCGAGGATCAGCTTCATCAGGCGGCGATCCTAGCACTCCAGCGCCCGTTGTCTCTTGCTGCGGCCGCCGCCGCGACCGCCCGGGGCGGGCGCATGCTGCGGCGATCCGTTACATTCCGCTCGATCCTCAATGGTTGCAGTTCCGTTCATCCTTCACCAGCTCGATCGCTGGGGGCCGGATCGCTCCGAAGCGGTCACCGAGGCGGAGGCTCGAGTGTGGTGCCGGCGTCTCGCCGGAGGCCACTACGAGAACTTCAGCGTGCTCTCGCGCCTGGTGCCGCGCGGACTCGAGCCCGACTTCGCCGCGGTCTACGCCTTCTGTCGCTGCGCCGACGATCTCGGTGACGAGAGCGGTTCCCCGCAGCGCGGCGCCGAGCTCCTGGGGTGGTGGCGACGAGAGCTCCAGGGCTGCTTCGCCGGTGCACCCGCCCATCCCGTCTTCGTGGCCCTCGCGCCGGTGATCGTGCGGCACCAGCTACCGATTGGACCCTTCGACGACCTCATCCGGGCCTTCGAGCTCGACCAGACGATCACTCGCTGCCAGACCTGGTCGCAGCTTCTGGGCTACTGCCGACTGAGCGCCGACCCCGTGGGACGCCTCGTTCTCATGCTGCTCGGCGAGCGCCGCGACGAGTCGATCTTCCGCCTCAGCGATGCGGTGTGCACGGCGCTGCAACTCACCAACCACTGGCAGGACATCCGCCGCGATCGCCTCGAGCGCAATCGGATCTACATCCCCCAGGAGCTGATTGCCATCGACGACTTCGAGCGGCGTCTCGAAGTCTCCGCTCGGCAGGGCTTCGGCTGCGACCATCGATTCCTCGAAGAGACCCGCCATCTGGTGCGGGCCCTGGTCGAGCGCACCTGGCCGCTCTTCGACGAGGGACGCGAACTTCTCGAAGAGGTGGCCCCGACCAGTCGGCCGGTGATCGAGCTCTTCATCGCCGGAGGCGAACACGTCCTCTCGCAGATCGCCGCATGGAACTTCGAGACCGTGCTGCATCGACCGCGGGTGACGGCTCCGGTCAAGCTCTGGCTGGTGACCAGGGCCATGCTGCAGGCCTGGCGCGTGGGGCGCGCCGCGGCGCGAAGGAGTGCCGCATGAGTCTCGAACTCGGGACCAAACGGCACGCGTCGATTGCTGGCGGCGGCGGCGCTCTCGACGCGGCGTTCGTCCACTGCGAAGAGGTCACGCGGCGCCGCGCCCGCAACTTCTATTACGGACTCAAGCTCACCCCGCCTCCGCGGCGGCAGGCGATGTACGCGGTCTACGCCTGGATGCGCGAGGCCGACGACCTCGCCGACGCAGCCGGGTTGGGCGATGCCGAGCGTCGGGCTCGAATCGAACGGTTGCGGGAGCGGATCGAGATCCTCTTCGGCGAGACCGAGCGTGATGGACCAGGGCGTGGTCGCGGTGCCGCGAGCCCGACCCTCGACGATCCCGTCTGGCTGGCGATGTCCCATGTCGTCTCCAGATACCGCCTCTCGGCCGAACCGTTTCACGCGATGCTCGATGGACAGCTCGAGGACATCGGGCACCGCGAGTACCACACCTTCGAAGAGCTCCGCGGCTTCTGCTATCGGGTCGCGTCCACGGTCGGACTGATCTCAATTGCAATCTGGGGCCACGAGGATCCGAAGGCTCGCGAGCTCGCCATCGATCGCGGGATCGCCTTCCAGCTCACCAACATCCTCCGCGACTTCCGCGAAGACCTCGATCGCGGCCGCGTCTACCTCCCGCTCGAAGACTTCGAGAGGCACGGTCTCGACGCCGCCCGGCTCAGCCGCTGGGAGGATCCGGGGCGCTGCCGGGCCTTCGTTGCGGAACAGGCGGCACGGGTCGAGAGCTTCTACCGCCGCAGCGCCGCTCTTGACGAGATGATCACGCCGAGCTGCCGACCGACGCTCTGGGCCATGACCACGATCTATCACGGGCTGCTTCAGAAGATCGCGCAGGACCCGTCCCGAGTCGCCGGCCCCAAGCGCATCCGACTGAGCTCCCTCGCCAAGGTGATCATCGCTTTCCGCGCCAGGCGCCTCGCCGCATCTGCCGCCGAGGATCACGCCCCGCGGGCCGCGATTGCGGTTGCCGACACCCCACCGGGAGCGCCGTGAATCGCAACGTGGCCATCGTCGGCGGCGGGCTGGCGGGAATTGCCAGCGCAATCCGGCTCGCGGACGCCGGCTACCGACCGCTGATTCTCGAGACCCGACGAAAGCTCGGTGGACGGGCGACCAGCTTCGTCGATCCGCGCTCCGGCGAGACCCTCGACAACTGCCAGCACGTGGTGATGGGCTGCTGCACGGCGCTGCTCGATCTCTACCAACGGCTCGGCGTGCTCGATCGCATCGTCTGGTCGAAGTCGACCTACTGGGCGGTGCCCGATCGTCGACCCGATCGGATCACGCCGGGCTGGTGTCCCTGCCCCGGACACTTCACCGGTTCGTTCCTGCGGATGCGGCTGCTCTCGGTCGGCGAGAAGGTGGCCGTGGGACGGGCGATGTGGCGACTCATTCGTCTCGGCGCCGCCGGTCGAGTCACGTGGCGCGATCGGCCCTTCCTCGACTTCCTCGCCGAATGTCGCCAGCCCGCCGGTGCGGTCGAGAAGTTCTGGGAGCCGATTGTGGTCAGCGCCTGCAACATGCCCTGCGCCCGGGTCGGGGCGGCGTACGCCATGCATGTGTTTCAGGATGGCTTCCTCGGCAATCGCTTCGCGTCGGCCCTCGGTCTCGCGGCAGTGCCGCTGGTCGAGCTCTACGACCCCGCGGAGGCGCTCCTCGCCGCGGCCGGAGGCGGAGTGCGACTGGGCGTGTCGGCCAAGGCGCTCGCCTTCGATGGCACCCTGGTGAGCGGCGTGGTCACCGACGAAGGCTTCGTCGTGGGAAGCAGCATCATCTCGACCGTGCCGCCGGATCGGCTCGACAAGCTCATCTCCTCGCCGCTCCGAGCCGCCGATGCGCGCCTCAAGCGGCTGGGCGAGTTCACCTACAGCCCGATCCTCGGCGTGCATCTCCGCTTCGAGTGCGAGGTGCTCGACGTTCCCCATCTGATTCTTCCCGGGCGCGGCACGCAGTGGCTCTTCAACAAGGGCACCGATGACGCGGGGCGGCAGCATGTGCATGCGGTGATCAGCGCCGCCGATCAGTGGATGGACCTCGACGAAGGCGAGATCGTGAAGCGAGTCACGGCGGACATTCATGCGGTGCTGCCGAAGTCTCGCGGACTGCATCCGGTGGAATCAAGAAGCGTGAAGGAGAAGCGGGCCACGTTCGCGGCGCTGCCGTCGCTTGACGCGATCCGGCCGCGGGCCGCGAGCGGAACCATCGGAGGTCATCCTGGTGGCGGTCGTGTCGGTGGAGGCGGCGTGCGCAATCTGTTTCTCGCCGGCGATTGGTGCGACACCGGCTGGCCCGCGACGATGGAGGGCGCGGTCCGAAGCGGGTACGCCGCCGCCGAGGCGATTGCGAAGAGCCCGATGAGCGTGCCCGACCTGCCGACGGCCGGGTTGGCGCAGTTCCTTGGACTCTCGCGTTGACCCCCTCGCGTTGACCTCATGGTGAGCCCGACCGACGCCATCCTCGTTCGTTGTGCGGAGGTCGGCTTC
>CAYXKH010000042.1:1395-2999 GCA_964465255.1 uncultured Isosphaeraceae bacterium | reverse complement strand
CCTCATGGTGAGCCCGACCGACGCCATCCTCGTTCGTTGTGCGGAGGTCGGCTTCTTCGCCTCGGGCGTCTGCGCCGCCGCCGCGAGTTCGCATCGCCGTCACGTCCACGCCTGGCTGAGCGCGGGGCGACACGGGGAGATGTCGTATCTCGCCGAGAATCTCGAACAGCGCCTCGACCCCGGGGCATTCGTCCCCGGCGCCCGGTCGCTGGTCGTGGTTGCCGATCGCTATTGCGACGGGCGCCGCGATCGTCTGGGACGACCTCTCTTCGGCCGCGTCGCCCGCTACGCGCGGGGACAGGACTACCACCGCGTGCTCCGCGAGCGGCTGGAGATCGTGCGCGACGAGTGTCGCAACCGCTGGCCCGAGCATCGCTTCCGCGCCTGCGTCGACACCGCTCCAGTTCTCGAGCGGGAACACGCGGCCCGCGCCGGCATCGGCGCCATCGGCAAGCACACCCTGCTTCTGATTCCGGGCCTTGGGAGCTGGGTGGTGCTCGGGGCGATCGTCACCACCATGCCGCTCGAGGCGACTCGAGCGCCTGCGGCGGCGACGCTGCCGGGTGTCGGAGGAGGCGCACTTCCGCAATGGGGCGAGGAGGGAGCAGGGGCCGCGCGCGGGGCGGGGACGACCGACGGCGTTGATCCTTGCGGAGCCTGCACGCGCTGCATCGACGCCTGTCCGACGAAGTGCATCACGCCCTGGTCGGTCGACGCCAGCGCCTGCATCTCGTACCTGACGCTGGAACATCGCGGAGCGATTGACCCGGGCTACCACGCCGCACTCGGCGACTGGCTCGCCGGGTGCGACGTCTGCCAGGAGGTCTGTCCGCACTCCGCGCCGACGCGCCGAGCCCGTCGTGCGACGTCGCGTCCCGAGTATGCCCCCATCCGCGATGGGCTCGACGTGCTGCAGATTCTCGACTTCAGCGAGGCGGATCGGAAGGCCCTGGTCGACGACTCGGCGCTCGAACGACTCCTTCTCCCGATGCTCCAGCGCAACGCGATCATCGTCGCCGCAAACACGTGTCCGCCTCCGCAGCGGACCGCGCTCATTCAGAAGCTCGAGCAGATCGCAGTCGACGCAGGTCGAGACCACGTGGTGCGATCAACCGCCGCGACGACGATCGCCCGCCTCCGCGCCGCGCAGAACGAGGACTCGCGAGAGGAGTAGGCGGCGCCGAGGGAGCAGCGGACCGTGGTGAATCCCCTCCGCGTCTCGTGCACCAGTGTCCCGGGTGTGACCACCATCCGCAACGACTGATGAAACGGGAGCGCGCTGGGCGTAGTGCGAAAGTGCAAAGGGACGGATCGCCTCTGCTCGCGCTGTGCGGCAGGAGCCGAAGCAATCCCGGATCGACCCGCGAGATGTCTCCGGACGCTCGACGCGCGCTGCGTCTCACGAGCGGACCGTTCATGGAATCAGCCACCCGGCTGGCGTTGGAGGTTCTCATTCCCCCGCCGGTTTACCCCCAACCACTCAGCAGCAATCCCAGATCCGCCCCATCGGCCGTGCCGTCGCCGTCGAGATCGACGAGAGACGTGCCCCACGCGCTGGGGAGGATCCCAAGATCTGGGTCCAAGATCTGGGCCCAAGATCTGGG
>CAYXKH010000042.1:0-1295 GCA_964465255.1 uncultured Isosphaeraceae bacterium | reverse complement strand
CCAAGATCTGGGCCCAAGATCTGGGTCCAAGATCTGGGCCCAAGATCTGGTCCGTTGACCACTCCGTCGCCATCGAGGTCGCCGAACAGGACCGCAGGGTCGGCATGGAGCCGGACGTCATCGAAGTCGACTGCCTGAGTCATCGACTGCACGTCGCAGGTTGTGTCGAGTCGCAGGGAGCCAGCCGCAACCTGCACCCCGAGCACATTTCCCTCATCTGCGTCGCGTCGATGCCCAGGGCCCTGCTTCCGAAGCACGTTGACTACCTTGCAGGCATGCCAGCATCGCGCCGCATCCTTGTCGTGTGTGGGCATCCGACGCCCGGGAGTTTGTGCGAGGCGATCGCCCGGGCGTATGGCGCCGGGTCGGCGGCGGGGGGGCATGTGTGCCGCACGCTTGTGCTGCACGAGCTGACGTTCGACCCCATTCTCCACGGCGGGTATCACTCTCGGACGGAGCTGGAGCCGAGTCTGGTGGCCGCACAGGAGGCGATTCTCTGGGCCGAGCATCTGGTGTTTGTGTATCCGACGTGGTGGGGTTCGATGCCGGCGCTGTTGAAGGGGTTGATCGATCGGACGTTCCTGCCCGGGTTCGCGTTCAAGTATCGGGAGAACTCGATGCGGTGGGATCGGCTGCTGGCGGGGCGGTCAGCGCGGCTGATCGTGACGATGGATGCGCCGTGGTGGTGGGACACGATCGTGAACCGATCGACATCGCGGCGGACGATGGCCGGACCCATCCTGAAGTTCTGCGGCGTGCGCCCGGTGCGCGTCACGGTCTTCGATCAGGTGAAGGGTGCGAGCGAGGAGAAGCGGAAGGGGTGGCTCGGCAAGGCGCAGGCGCTGGGTGCCGCGGGGGGATGATGGGCGTGGCATCTCCTGGGAGGAGGGGTCGATCTGGTGGGTCGATCGGGCCTCGCACGTTCGGGGCGCCTTGAGCGACGTGGTCCTGCAAGTCCGGACTGAGCGCGATTGCGCCATGGAGCGGCCTCGCGCCACGAACGGGGGTGGTCACTCGCCCCGCTCACTCCGGCCGCTTCTCTTGTTCAACCGGTCCACGCCCCGAGGAGGATGCCGAGGTCGGCGCCGTTGACGACCCCGTCGCCGTTGAAGGGGGCACCACTGGACACGGGGGGCACCACTGGACACGCACGGGGGGCACCACTCCCTCCGTGCCAATGATGATGAGACACTCCACATCGCTCTCGAGTCACAGCGCGGCAACAAGAGTCTGTCATGGCCCGGGAATCCGCGAATCGCACCGAATCGACCTTGCCCGGCGGGGTGAAGCCTCGC
>CAYXKH010000041.1:11746-17435 GCA_964465255.1 uncultured Isosphaeraceae bacterium | reverse complement strand
GATCGCTCACTCCCCCAATCACGGAATTTTCACCTGACTGACTCTTTCTGTACTCCTCTCTCCTCTCTCCTCCCTCCTCTCTCCTCTCTACTCCCTCCTCGCCCCCAACCGCTTCCGCAGTACCGCCAACAACGTCGGCGGCTCCAGGAACGCCTTCGGCGGTCGGAAGAAGACCTCGGCGAGACCCTCGCCCTGCACGCCGCCGATCACTCGAAGCGTGCCCTGCGCCCCCGCCATCGCGGCCTCCAGTTCCTTCGGCCGCGTGGTCTTGAAGACCACATCCTGCTCCACCCGGGTGATCGACTGCACCCCGAGCAATGCCGCCTGCGAGCGGAGCGTGGCCAGTTCGAGCAGAAGCTTGGTGGCCTTGGGAAGCTCGCCGTACGCGCTCACCATGGCTGCCTCGACCTTGGCGAGGCTCTCGACCGTCGTCGCCTCGGCGACCCGGCGATACGCCTCCATCCGCCTCGATTCCGAGGGAATGAAGCCCCGCGGAATCGATCCCTTGAGGCCGATCTCCACGATCGACGGCGGCGGGGCGCGCCCCGGCACCTCCGACTTCAGCTCCGCGACCGCCTGCTCGAGCAATCGGCAGTAGAGGTCGTATCCGACTGCGGCGATGTGGCCCGACTGCTCCGCCCCGAGCAGATTTCCCGCGCCGCGGATCTCGAGATCGCGCATGGCGATGCGAAAGCCGGCGCCGAGCATCGAGTAGTCCTCGATGGCCCGTAGTCGCTTCATCGCATCCTCGGTGATGGTCCGGTCCGTAGGCGTCAGCAGATAGCAGTACGCGCGGTGCTTGGACCGCCCGACGCGGCCGCGGAGCTGGTGCAGCTCCGCCAGGCCGAACATGTGGGCGTTGTTGATCACCATGGTGTTCGCGGTGGGAATGTCGATGCCGCTCTCGATGATCGTGGTGCAGACCAGGACGTCGGCCTGGTGACGCATGAAGCGGAGCATCACGTCCTCGAGCTCCTTCGGCGGCATCTGGCCGTGGCCGACGATGATCCTGGCTTCGGGCACCAGTCGGCGCACGTCGTCGGCGATCGACTGGATGTTGTGCACGCGGTTGTGCACGAAGAAGATCTGGCCCTCGCGGGCAAGTTCCCGCTCGATCGCCTGCTTGATGCGATTCGGATTGAAGGGAAAGACCTCGGTGACGATGGCCCGGCGATCGAGCGGCGGGGTGGTGAGCGAGGAGATGTCGCGGAGCCCGAGCATGGCCATGTGCAGGGTCCGTGGAATCGGCGTCGCCGAGAGCGTGAGAACGTCGGCGGTCACCCGAAACTCGAGCAGTCGCTGCTTGTGCTCGACCCCGAAGCGCTGCTCCTCGTCCACGACCACCAGCCCGAGATCGCTGAACTGCACGTCCTTGCTGAGCAGGCGATGGGTTCCGATCACCACGTCGACCTTGCCGTGGGCCAGATCCCGCAGCACCACGCGCTGCTCGGCGTCGGTCTTGAAACGACTGAGGCTCTCGATCCGAAACGGATAGGCGCGAAAGCGAGAACGGAAGGTCTGTTCGTGCTGCTCGGCCAAAACCGTCGTCGGCACCAGCACCGCCACCTGCTTCTGGAACTCGACCACCTTGAAGGCGGCCCGCATCGCCACCTCGGTCTTGCCGAAGCCGACGTCGCCGCAGACCAGGCGATCCATCGGGCGCGGACTGGTCATGTCCCGCTTCGCGGCGGCGATTGCGGTGAGCTGGTCCTCGGTCTCGTCGTAGGGGAACTCCGCCTCGAATTCCTGCTGCCAGATGGTGTCGTTGGGATAGCGGATGCCGCGGGTCGCCTCCCGCGCCGCATGCACCCGCAGCATCTCGGCCGCAAGATCGCGCACTGCGGTCTCGGCCTCTTCCTTGGCCCGCTTCCAGCGCTTCCCGCCGATGGTGGAGAGGGTCGGCCGGGCATTGCCGGCGCCGATGTATCGCTGCACCAGGTCGATCCGGGCGATGGGCACGTGCAGCCGCGAGCTGCCGTCGAACTCGAGCGTGAGGACCTCGTCGTCGCCGAGATCCTCGCGGCTGGCATCGCGGGGAATGGTCCCAAGCCCGAGGAACCTGGCGATGCCGTGATCGCGGTGGACCACATAGTCGCCGGGCTCGAAGGAGAGGAACGCGTCCCGCGCCTTGCCCGTCCCGATCCCGCGAGTGCGGCGACGAACGCCATAGCGGTGGAGCAGCTCATGCTGGGGCACGAGCGCCAGCGCCGACCGCTCGCCGGCGTCGAAGATGAATCCGCGGTGGAGGTGCCGCTCCTCGACGACGACCGAGGCTCCGCCACCGAACTCGCGCAGCAGGTCCCGGGTCCGATCCGCTTCACCGGAGGTGTCGCAGAGCCCCACCACCCGGTGCGATCGGGCGAGCTCGGCCAGTTCGCGGATCGCCTCGGAGACGTCGTCGGCAAACGTCGGCAGCGCCGCCAGCGAGAGCTCGACGCGACGACTCGGATTGGCGCCCGAGGAGAAGGCGTTGACATCGACCACCGCGTGCAGCCTGGCAATCTCGGCCATCACCCGCGGGGGACCGATGATGCTGCGGGCATCGCGGACGCGTTCGTAGTAGCCCCGCCCCTGTTCGATGATCTCGGCGGTCTCCGCCAGGATCGCCACCGTGGACCGCGGCAGCAGCGAGGTGAAGTGGACCGAGGAGTCGTCGCCCATGACCGCCTCGACGCTGGCGCCGACGAACTCGACGCTCTCGAGGCGTCGATCGCTGGCCATGGTGACGAGATCGATCTCGAACATCCGCTCGATCTCGTCTCCAAAGAGATCGAGCCGGACCGCTCGTTCGCCACCAGGTGGGAAGACATCGAGAATTCCGCCGCGCACCGCGAACTCTCCCGGACCCTCGACACTCTCGCGCCGGGCGTATCCCCCCTGCTCCAGCCAGCCCGCGAGTTCTCGAAGATCGACCCGCTCCCCGACCCGAACGGTGCGAAGAAGTGACGCCATCCGCGCCGTCTCCGGCAGGCCCTGCATCAGCGCGGGCATGGCCGCGATCATCATGGTCGGCGGACGACCGTCGATGAGTCGCTGGGCGAGGGCCAGTCGGCCGGCCAGGAGATCCAGACTGAAGTCGGATTGCCCGGGAAGCGCCTCGAGGGCCGGGAGCCGCACGGCCTCGATCCCCAGGCCGTTCAGTTCGTCCGCGGCCTCGTCGGCATCGTCGAGGTGGGCGACGACCAGCAGCACCGGTCGTTTCAGCAGGCGCGCAGCAGCTCCCGCGACGATCGTCGTGCTCGACCCGACGGCGCCCTGGACCGAAGCCGAACCACCGGCCTCGGAGAATTCCACCAGCGACTTGATCGCCCGGTGGTTCTGGATGGAAGCGAACCAGTCCAACGCGGCGAGGATAGTCGGCTGGCGAGCCCATGAACTCCTCGACTCCCGCGCATGGTTCACGACTCTCGAGTCCTCGATCCCAACCAGACCTGATCCCCGCCCGGGCTACGCTGCGGCGTGAGTTCGGGGGAACCCATGCGCGAGGTCGCGGCGACGACGCACTGCGTCGTGCTTTTCAACGCGCTGCTCCTGGGCGCATCTCTGGTCCTTCTTTCGGCTCGGCCGGCGCTGCGCGGAGACGGTGGCAGTGGCAGCGGCGGCGCTGGTGGCGAATCTGGACGCGCGACGCTCGCCGCACTCTTCGAACAGCCACGACCGGTCGATCTCAACACGGCGACGCTTCGCGAACTTGCCGGGCTTCCCGGAATCGGAATGACCCGAGCGCGGCGCATTCTCGAGGATCGCGACGCCCGCGGCAGGTACGCGACGCTCGCCGACCTCGACCGGGTGCCGGGCATCGGCCCCGGCACCATCAACCGGCTGCGCGGCGTCGCTCGCGCAGCACTGGACGACGAGTGAAGTGGCGGGCTCGGCGATCGAATCACGCCTCCCAGAAGGCGACTTGCCGCACGCACACCGCGGCGCAGGGCGTCGATACTCACTCCTCTTCGCCCAGAAGCGACGAGCGGGATGCCACCTTGAGAAGGCCTATCGGCTTCCGCAACCGGCGTCGGGCGGTGACCAGCGCCGCCAGCGCCGCCTTGGGGTCGCCGGACTCGGTGATGAGCCCGCAGGACGGGATCTCGAGCTCCGGCCGATCGATCAGATCACCCCAGAAGACCGCTTCGACGAAGGGCTTCGAGAGGGCGATCGAAATGAGCTTCGAGATCCACCGGGCCTGGGTGCGGTCGGACCATCCGGAATGCCACCAGCTCGACTGCTCGTCCGATGAGGCCGAGGGGACCGCGAGTCCCGTCAGCATGACCGGCGTCTCGAAGGGCAGCATTCGATCGAGGATCGCGCTCACCTGCATGAGGTCGCGGGCGGCGAAGTCGGGAGTGGCGGCGCCGAAGCGAATCCGCACGCCGAGGCAGTCGAGTTGCAGTCCTTCCTGAATCACCTGATCGAGCCACGCAATCGGCGCAATCGACTCGCGATTGAACGCGGTGTGCTCGCCGAAGGGATGCGAGATCTCGACCATGGTCCGGCCACCGCGCCGCATCTGCCGCACCAGCACTCCCGCGGTGCGCAGCAGTGTGATGGTCTGGTCGGCGGTGAAGGGGAAGATCTGATTGACGTTCAATCCCGCCGCCAGATTCCAGATGCCGACCACGTTGCGATAGCGCTCGACGACCTTGGCGACGTGGTCGTAGACCAGATCGCGACAGGTGTCGAAGTCGTGCTTCCAGACTTCGATCCACGGAGGCAGCGCCCGACTGGTGAACTCGAGCAGCGGCCCGGTCACGATCGGCTTGTTCTGTCCATGAGCCCATGCCATCAGCCGATCGGTGCGCTCCCAGTCGTAGCGCTTCTCGGCAACCTGAAGTTCGCGCCAGGTGAGGGGCACGACGATCACGTCGGCTTCCTTCGCCACCAGTTGCTGCTGCGGAGCCTCGAAGCGACCCGGGTGGACGCCGATTCCCAGTGTGGTCGACGAGGCGGCCCGGGTGCCGAAGCGGCGATGGAGCAGGATCTCGGCATGGGCCATCGCCAATCGCTCCGACGCGTCGACTCCGGCTTCGAGCGAGCGCTTGGCGTGGCGATCGGCGGAAGCCCAATCGAGATCGTTGATGGCGAGGGTGAAGTGCTGCCTTGCGTCCTCCCAGAGCTGCATCGCGGAGTGCTCGGGGGACAGATCGAACATCTGCCACTCTTCACTCTTGGCGATGAACTGCTTGATGCGCTGACGGGCCAGCTCGAGGGCCAGCAGGTACGGCTCCTCGCGATCCGGCAGGAGAGTCGTGTGCAGCATCAACCGACCCATGCGACCGGCATCGTGAATGATCGCCAGCGCCACCGGATCGGTGCCGCGCCGCCGGCAGCGGATCAGTCGCCCGCCCGCAGCACCACCCTCGCGCAGGGTCACCTCCCCGCGAATGGCCACATCATCGCGCAGCAGCAGGTGGGCGCCCTTCAAGTCGAAGCACGCCCGCGAGCCGTCGTCGTCGAAGACCTTGAACTGAAGCATTGGGAGGAATCGGAGCAGACTGCGGCGCTGGTCGAGTCGTTGCGGGCGTTGCGCGGCACCGTGTGGGGTGGACCGTGGACGGGGTGGCCACCTCGGGGTGCGAAGCCCGTATTGTGTCGGTCGCCTCGGGACTGACAAGCCTTTCGGAGGGTCGGAAGCAACTCATTCCCGGTCCGTCGTGATCAGGCTGAATCCAGTCTGATCAGGTCTGATCAGGTC
>CAYXKH010000041.1:10443-11646 GCA_964465255.1 uncultured Isosphaeraceae bacterium | reverse complement strand
GATCAGGTCCGATCAGGGACCGACCCCGCTCAAGCATTGGTCCGATCATCGGTCTCGGCCCCACTTCTTCCGATCTGCCCCGCTCAGGATTCGACTTCATGCCCGTCGCCGCAGACGCCCTCTTCGAAACCCACCTCCCTCTCGGCACGCGGCGGCAGGGGAAGGTGCGAGACATCTATCAGCTTCCACCCCGAGTTCTGCCCGGGCGGACGCCGCGTCCGGCGATGGTCCTGATCGTCGCCACCGATCGAATCAGCGCCTTCGACGTGGTCATGCCGACGAGCATCACCGGCAAAGGCCGGCTGCTCACGTCAATCAGCACCCGATGGTTCGACTTCATCCGTTCTCTCAAGCTGGTCGATGATCATCTGATCACGACCGACCTCGATCTGCTCGACGAACTCTCCGCCCAGGAACGAGCGATGCTCGAAGGGCGGTCGATGCTCTGTCGGCCGGCCCGGGTGATCCCAATCGAATGCGTGGCTCGCGGATATCTCGCTGGAAGCGGCGCGGTCGAGTACCGCCAGTTGGGAACGGTCTGCGGGATTGCGCTGCCCACTGGACTCCGCGAGGGCGATCGACTCCCGGAGCCGATCTTCACCCCCGCGACCAAGGCCGAGATGGGCCACGACGAGAACCTCAGCGCCGCCCAGGCCGCGTCGGTCATCGGCGACGAGCTCGTCGCCCGGCTCCGGGATCTCACCCTCTCGATCTACCGCGCCGCCGCGGAGCATGCGGAGCGCTGTGGAATCATCCTCGCCGACACCAAATTCGAGTTCGGTCATGCCCTCGGGGACGACGGGGCCGTCACCGACCGCCTCCTCCTGATTGACGAGGTGCTGACTCCCGACAGCTCCCGCTTCTGGCCCGCCGAGGACTGGAGACCAGGTTGCGAACAGCCCAGTTTCGACAAGCAGTACCTGCGGGAGTGGCTCCTCGAGGGGATCCGACTGGGGCACTGGGACAAGTCGCCACCCGGTCCGGCCCTGCCCCCGGCCATCGTCGAAGCCACGCTGGACCGCTACCGCGAGGCGTTCCGACGTCTCTGGGGTGGCCTCGACGCGCAGTAGCGGGTCCCCGAGGCGGTGGATCGGGCGAAACCGCCGCGGTTCGCCGCCGACCGGCGGTTCCTGCTATCTTCTTCGGTCTTTCCCTGCCCTGTCCGCACACCTTCCGCAGCCTCCCGCAGCCTCCCGCAGGCTC
>CAYXKH010000041.1:0-10343 GCA_964465255.1 uncultured Isosphaeraceae bacterium | reverse complement strand
TTTCCCTGCCCTGTCCGCACACCTTCCGCAGCCTCCCGCAGCCTCCCGCAGGCTCAATCAGGCTCAATCAGGCTCAATCATGGCTTCCACCGACGCGCCAGCCGAATCGACCACCATCGCTCTCTCTTCCGTGAAGGTCGAGGACATCGGCCCCGCCAAGAAGCGGCTGACGATCACCATCCCGGTGACTTCCATCGACGCCCGCATCGAAGAGAGCTTCGGAACGCTCGCCACCCAGGCGGTGCTTCCAGGGTTTCGCAAGGGTCGCGCACCGCGCCCGCTCCTCGAGCGCCGCTTCGGCGAAGGCGTCCGGCTCGAAGCCAAGAACCAGCTCATCGGGATGGCCTACTCGCAGGCTCTCGAAGAGAACAAGATCCGTCCGGTGGGCGAACCCGAGCTCGACGAAGCCACGCGAACCGCGACCCTCGAAGTCGGCAAGCCGATGACGGTGGTGATCGACGTCGAGGTCGTTCCGACCTTCGATCTCCCGGGCGTCGAGGGTGTCGAGATCCGCAAGCCGACCATCGAGGTCAGTGATCAGCACATCGATCTCGAACTCAAGCGACAGGAGTTCCGCTTCGGCACCCCGGCGCGGATCACCGGTCCGTTCCAGGCCTACGACCGACTGCTCTGCCGGGCCACGGTCCGCAAGGAAGGACTCGAGGGAGTCTTCTTCGAGACCGATCGCACCCTGGTGATCGTGCCGGGCAAGGAGGACGAAGGCAGGGGTCAGGTGCTCGGCGTGATCGTCGACGGCTTCGAGGACTCCTCTCTTGGGAAGTCGGTCGGCGAGGTGATCACCGTCAACACCACCGGGCCCGAGTTTCACGAGCGCGAGGATGTGCGCGGAGCCAAGCTCACCATCGAACTCGACGTCCGCGACGCCGAGCGGATCACCCCGGCGGCCGCCGACGAACT
Organism: uncultured Isosphaeraceae bacterium; assembly: GCA_964465255.1. GTDB lineage: Bacteria > Planctomycetota > Phycisphaerae > Phycisphaerales > SM1A02 > CAYXKH01. Next base: position 9,425 of record CAYXKH010000041.1, on the reverse strand, counting down.
CGTCGATCGCTTCGGACTCGGCACCCTGGAGGTTCTGCGCGAGCAGATCAGGCTGGCCCTCGAACAGCGTCGAGACCTCGAGCAGCGTTCGGCGATGCGCGAGCAGCTCTACGAGCATCTCCTCGCGGCGGTCGACTTCCCGCTGCCCGAGAACATGTCCGCCAATCAGCTCACCCGGCTGATCGAGCGGCAGCGGGTCGAGTTGATCTACCGCGGGACCGAACCGGCGCAGGTCGAGACGGAGTTGGCCCAGATGCGCGGCAGCACCGAGGCCCAGAGCCAGTCGCGCCTCAAGCTCTTCTTCGTGCTCGCGTCCTTCGCCGAGAAGTTCGAGATCAATGTCAGCGAAGGCGAAGTCAACGGCCGGATCGCGGCCATGGCCCGCCAGCGCGGCGAGCGCCCCGAGAAGCTGCGCAACGACATGGCCCAGTCGGGTCATCTCAACGAGATCGGTCTCTCGATTCGCGAGCACAAGACCGCCGATCGGCTTCTCGAGAAGTGCACGATCGTCGACGTCGACGCCGAGGCGTGGAATCGCGAGGTGGCCGAGCGTCAGGTCAAGGGTGGCGCCGCTCCCGCGGCCGCCGGCAAGACCCCCGCGAAGTCCAGCGCGAAGGCGAGCGAGAAGCCCGCTGACAAGTCCAGTGACAGGTCGGACGAGAAGTCCGAGCAGAAGTCCGACGCCAAGCCCAGGAAGAAGTCGACCAAGAGCGAGTGAGTGTCGCCCATGCTGGGCACGATCGGAAGCACGATCGCCCGTGAAGCAGGAGCGCTGGCGTTCTCGCCGGGGCTTGGCGCCGTCGTCCCCGGCGGTGGTTCTTCGGGCGAGCGCGCCGGAGACCTCTTCCAGCAGGTTGCTCCCTGGCTCTTCGTCCTCGTGGTGGTGACGATCCTCGGCTGGGTGGTGGCGATGCTGATCCGCCGTCAGTTCCGGGAGCCCGACTCGGGCGATGCGCCCTTCACCCTCGATGGTCTGCGGTCCTTGCGCCGTCAAGGCAAGATCACCGACGAGGAATTCGAGCGGGCCCGACAGGTGATCGTCGCGGCAGTTCGACGGTCACTGACTCGCGGCAGCGGCGGAGTCGGAGGCAAGGCCGACGGAGATGTTCCCAGCCCTGGCACCGCGCCTCGGTCGTCGCGACGCGGAGGAACCGGTGAACAACAGCGAAAACGCGACTAGGCAGCGGTACACTCGGACCATTCCCATGATGCACGACGATTCGTCCTCACGCTCTTCACGTCGAACGCTCCCCCTCCCCGTGCCCTCGATGGCGGCAGGTTCCGGAGGCGGTCGCCGCGGGCCGCGCAGCGACGGTTTCGGTGAAGGCGGCGATGCTGGCAGCGGTGCTGGCGGTGGAAGTGGCGGCGGCGCCGGAGGTTCCGGCGGTGGCAGCGGAGGTGGCGGAGGTGGCGGAGGCTTCCGCGGGCGCAAGGTGAACGTCTGCTCCTTCTGCGGCAAGAACTCGCGCGAAGTGGGCCCGATGGTCGAAGGACCCAACGACGTCTACATCTGCGGCAACTGCACCGACCTCTGCCAGAACATCTTCAGACAGACCAAGAAGCGCGGCACGACGGGCAAGCCGCTCGTCTCGAACATTCCCACGCCACGGCAGATCAAGGAATTCCTCGACCAATACGTGATCGGTCAGGACCACGCCAAGAGGGCTCTCGCAGTCGCGGTCCACAATCACTACAAGCGGCTCACCCAGATCGACGCCGAGGATTCGCCGATTGAACTCGACAAGAGCAACGTGCTGCTGATCGGCCCCACCGGGACCGGCAAGACGCTTCTGGCCCGCACGCTTGCGCGGATTCTCAACGTGCCCTTCGCAATCGGCGACGCCACAACGCTCACCGAGGCCGGATACGTCGGCGAAGACGTGGAGAATCTCCTCCTCAAGCTGCTCCAGGCGGCCGACTACGACCTCGAGTCCGCGCAGCGCGGCATCATCTACATCGACGAGATCGACAAGATCGGGAAGACCAACCACAACGTCTCGATCACCCGCGACGTGAGCGGCGAAGGCGTGCAGCAGTCGCTCCTCAAGATGCTCGAGGGCACCGTCGCCAACGTGCCCCCGCAGGGCGGACGCAAGCATCCCGAGCAGCAGTACATCCAGATGGACACGACCAACGTCCTGTTCATCTGCGGCGGCTCGTTCGTCGGCATCGTCGAGATCATCAAGAAGCGGCTCGGCAAGCGCCGCATCGGATTCTCGATGGCCGGTGAGAGCTCGACTCCCGAGCGCGAGGCCGGCGAAGTCCTCGGGCAGGTGCTCCCCGAAGACGTGCTCGAGTTCGGCATGATCCCCGAGCTCGTCGGCCGTCTGCCGGTGATATGCCCGCTGATGCCGCTCACCGCCGATGCGATGATGCAGATCCTCACCGAGCCGCGGAACGCCCTGATCAAGCAGTATCAGCATCTCTTCCGCATGGAGGGCGCCGACCTCGAGTTCACGCCCGAGGCCCTCACCCTGATTGCCGGGAAGGCCCTCTCGCGCCAGACCGGCGCCCGAGCGCTGCGGGCGGTGCTCGACGAGCTCATGCTCGACCTGATGTACCACCTCCCGGAGATGGACAACGCCAGCGTCAAGTACGTGATCGATGCCGACACCGTCCGCTTCGGGCGCAAGCTTGCGGACATCGCCAAAAAGAAGTCGGCCTGAGTCGGCCTGAGTCGGCCTGAAGTTGATCGTGTGCCGGGCCCCAAGGCCCGACGCGGCGCCGCGTTACGATCCGCGCATGCCTGCTCTTCTTCTTGCGGTGCTCGCCGGCCTCTGCTGGGGCGTCGGCGAACTCTTCACCAAAAGCGTGCTGCACACGCATCAGGTGGGCCCGTTCACGGCAATCGCCGTCCGCTCGACGGTGGCCCTGCCGATGATCTGGCTGGCGTGGCTGGCGAGCGACCGCGGCCTCTTCGGACTCAAGCCCGAACCCTCGATCTTCGCTGCCGAGAAGGCGACCGTTCTCAAGCTCACCCTCGGCTCGGGTCTGATCGCCGGCGCCGTCGCCATGATCTGCTTCTACGCCGCACTCAGTCTCGGCGAGATCAGTCGAGTGAAGCCGATTGCCTTCGCCCTCGCACCCGCGACCGCAGTCCTTCTCGCCTGGCTTCTCCTGGGCGAGGAACTCTCCCTGCGAAAGGGCCTCGCCGTGGCCATGATCCTCGGTGGCGTGGTGCTTCTTACGGGGAAGTAGACCGATCTCTGCTCTCTCCGCTCTCCTCTCGACTCGCTCCCTCTTCGTCCATTCGCGTCAGCCACTCCTTCGCCGCGTTGCGCATCGATTCCCCGCGTCGATCGCTCTCGGCCATCGTGGCAATCCGCGGTCGCGCCTCCCGGGCCTTGAGCGTGGCCAGGGCATCGCCTGCGGCCCGGGCGCTGCGAGACTCGGGATCGTCGAGCAGCGCCGCGAGGTGGGCGACCGCAGCGGCTCGATCGTGATGGGCGAGGCGCCGCACGGCCCGAATGGCACGCGGGCGGTTGCGATCGAAGTTGCCGAACTGCGAGGCCTTGATCGCCACCTGCAAGCCGCGGGCGTCGTCGAGTTCCGCGAGGGCTTCGATGGCTGCGATGCGCACCTGATCGTGCTGGCTCGGCACCTCGGTCGCGGCGACGATTGCGTCGATGGCTTCGGTGGCCTTGAGGGTGGCGAGTCCGTCGAGGGCCGCCTCGCGACAGCGGTAGCTCGACTCCGACTTCGCCGCCTCGGTGAGGACTCCGAGGGCCACATCCCGTTTCAGCTTCGCCGCCATCCCGATCACGGCGAGTCGAACCTTCGGATCGGCCATGGCCGCGCTGGCCACGGCCCCGCCCGTCATCGTCTCCACCAGTTCGCGCTTGGCCTCTTCAGCCTCGGGTGAGGCCATTGCAGAGATGAGTCCGATCGCCTGCACGCGCTCGGTCGATCGCCGCGAGCCGTCCGCTGCGATCCGGGCGAGCGCCGCGATCACCTCGGGACGATCGCTGGTCTCAAGGGCCTCGAGGGCGGCCCGCCGAGCGGCGATGGTCGAGCCCCGCTCGGCCTGTTCCAGAAGAAGGGCCAGCGGGGCCTCGATCTCGACGATCTTCAGCACGTGAAGCCGCGGATCGATCTCGATCCGCCTCGGCGATCCGTCGAGAGGAATGCGCAGCGTGGCCCGTCGCTCGGCGACCTCCATCGCGACCATCCTGGTGCTGGTCTCGGTGACGGCGAGAATCGGGAGGACGAATCGGAAGGCTGGAGTTCGGGCGTCGATTGCCTGGGTCTGTTCGACGGTGACGACCGCCTCGCGTGCCGCCGCCTCGTACTCGACCTTCACCGCCAGGCGCGGCGTTCCGGGGCGCTCGCACCACTGCGTGAAGAACCACTCGAGGTCACGACCCGACACGGCCTCGAGGGCGTGGCGGAAATCGTCGGTCTCGACCACCGAGTCCTGATGGCGCCGGGTGTAGTCGTGGACTCCGCGCCAGAAGATCTCTTCGCCGAGCATAGAGCGGAGCATGTGCAGGATCGACGATCCCTTGCCGTAGGGATTGGCTGCACGCCCGAAGTTCTCGCCGGGCGTGGCGTAGTCGTTGGAGACCATGCCGATTGGATTCTCGACCCGATCGCGGCGAGCGACGTTGAAGTTCCCGCGGATCGAATCGAGATACCCATCCTCGCCGTCGCGCTCCTCGAACCAGAGCGCCGAGGAGTAGGTGGCGAATCCCTCGTTGAGCCAGAGGTGGGCCCAGCTTCGGCAGGTGAGCAGATTGCCGAACCACTGGTGCCCGAGTTCGTGAGCGATCAGCGAGTCGAGGTCGTCGTCGCGCAGGGCCACATCGTCGAACACCGCACTCGAATAGAGCGTGGTAACCGAGGTGTTCTCCATGCCGCCGGCACTGAAGTTGCGGGCGACGATCTGGTCGTAGCGGTCCCACGGATAGGCGAGCCCGAAGCGCCGTTCGAAGCACTCGATCATCCGACCGGTGTTCTTGAAGGTCTGGCGGGCATCCTCGGCTCGACCAGGTGGAACCCAGGCGGTCATCGGCGTCGAACGTTCGCCGGCGGTGCCGAGATCGACGCGCTCGAAGGTGCCCACGACCAGGGAGACGAGATAGTTGACGTGGGGACGATCCTGGCGCCAGTGCCAGACCGCCCGGCCATCCGCCTCCTGGTGCGAGACGAGCCGCCCGTTCGAGCTGGCCATGACCCCTGCGGGAACATCGACGATCAGCTCGGTGGCAAGCCGCTCGTTGGGGAAGTCGTGGCAGGCGAACCAGTGTCGGTTCTGCTCGGGCTGCCCCTGGGTGTGAAGCTGCGCGGCGAGTCCGCCCGACTTCGCCCCGAGCAGGCCCTCGACCTCCTCCGTCCCCGGCCAGAAGATCATCCCGGCAGGCGGGTCGGAGCATCGGTAGACGATGCGCAGGCTCGAGGTCTCGCGTCCCGACAGCGGAGGATCGAGTTGAATCGAGAGCTTCTTCCCGTCGTGAAACCAGTCGGTCGAGCGCCCGTCGCGCTCGACCTTCGAGATCTCGAGCCCCACCGCGTCGAGCGTCAGCACCGAGACCGCGGGTCCCAGAGCCTGCACGTCGAGGCGTTCGTCGGCGGTGAAGCTGCGCGACTCGAGCGATTCGAATCGGATTGCCAGCACCATCCGCAGGTGGTCGACCATGCGATCCGGCGGGTAGTTGCGATGGTCGCGGCCCGTCTCGGGGACGAACGTGCCTCCCTCGACCATCGCCTCCGCGGCCTCGAGTCGCCCCTGCATGCAGGCGGCGGCGCCGTCCGTGAAGCAGCACCCTTCGCCCGCCGGTGCGGCGGCAGGCCGGAGCTGGCTCACCAGCCAGGCCATCGCCAGCAGGGAGAGTCCGGCCGCAAGGCGGCGCCGATCCGAGCAACAGACCATGAGTTCGACTCCTTCGCGCTAAGTGCCGACCGTGGCCGGCTGAAGAGTTGATTCGAGGCTCCTCGCCGTTCTCCGCCCGGGCAACGCCGGAGGATCGGAGAGGTCCGACGGTGATGCGGTCGCGGACCGTACGATAAACGCCGAGCGCTCGCGCGACCGCTCATTTCGCTTTCGAGAACCAGCACGGTACATTCTGGAATGCCCTCCAATAGACGACACACCCCCGACGATGCCGAGCCAGGGAACGACTCGGAGCGCGGTTTCCTCACCAAGTTCAGCAAGAGCGAGGAGGGCACCGAGTGGCACTCCCCCGCTCCTCCCGGCTACGTGAAGGGCCGCACCAAGTACGTGGCCGTCATCGGCACGGTGATGAGCGGGCTGGGCAAGGGCATCTTCAGCTCGTCACTGGCGAAACTGATCACCGACAAGGGACTCTCGGTCGCCCCGATCAAGATGGAGGGCTACCTGAACATCGATTCGGGAACGCTCAATCCGTACCGCCACGGCGAAGTCTTCGTGCTCCAGGACGGGATGGAGACCGACATGGACCTCGGCACCTACGAGCGGGTGCTGGACCAGGATCTCTCTCGCCGCAACTTCATCACCGCCGGTCAGATCTACACGGAAGTGCTCGAGCGCGAACGGCGCGGCGGCTACCTCGGCCGCGACGTGCAGATGATCCCGCACGTCACCGGCACGGTGAAGATGCGGCTGCGTGAACTGGCCATGACCGGGGGCCCGAACGGGAAGCCCACCGACGTGGTCTTCGTGGAAGTCGGCGGCACCGCCGGCGACTACGAGAATGGTTTTTACATCGAGGCCCTCCGCGAGCTCGCCTTCGAGGAAGGTCCCGAGTCGACCTGCTTCGTGGCCCTGACCTACATCATCGAGCCGCAGATCCTCGGCGAGCAGAAGAGCAAGGCCGCCCAGCTCGGCATCAAGCGTCTGATGGAGGCCGGCATCCAGCCGCACATCGTCGCCTGCCGGGCCCACAACCCGGTCACGAGGCAGGTGATGGAGAAGATCGCCATGTTCTCGAACGTGCCGATGAAGCGGGTCTTCTCGATGCACGACCGCGAGTCGATCTACGTCATTCCCGATTCGATGCGGCAGGCCGGACTCGACCGCGAGATCCTCTCGCTCCTCCATCTGCACGATCGCGTCGACGCCGCCCACGAGGACGAGTCGCGGCAGATCTGGTCGGGCTTCATCAACAAGCTCCAGTCCCCGCGCCGACACAAGGTGACCATCGGGATCACCGGCAAGTACGCAGCCCTCCGCGACGCCTATGCCTCAATCGAGAAGGCCATCGAACACTGCGGCACGCATCTTTCGGCATCGATCGATCTGCGCTGGATCGACACCACCTCGCTCGATCCGGAGAGCGTCGCACGTCATCTCGACGACGTGCATGGCGTGATCGTTCCGGGCGGCTTCGGCCAGCGCGGCGTCGAAGGCAAGATCGAGTGCGTGAAGCACGCCCGCACCCGCGGCATCCCCTACCTGGGCATCTGTCTCGGGTTCCAGGTTGCGGTGATCGAGTTCGCCCGCAATGTCCTCGGACTGCCCAGGGCCAACTCGTCCGAGTTCGATTCGAAGTCGCCCGATCTGGTGATCTCGGAACTTCCCGACCAGAAGCGGCTCGAAGGACTCGTCGGTGGCACCATGCGACTCGGCGCCCAGGACGTGGCCGTCGAGCGCGGCACCCTCGCGGCGTTCCTCTACGACAACCGCGACCTGATCCGCGAGCGTTTTCGCCATCGCTACGAAGTCGAACCCGCCTACCTCGATCGCCTCCAGGCCGCGGGCATGCGCTTCACCGGGCGGCATCCCAACCACCCGATCATGCAGATCCTCGAGTTGGATCAGTCCATCCACCCCTATTTCGTCGGTGGACAGTTCCATCCCGAGCTCACCAGCCGACCCCTGCGCCCCCAGCCGATGTTCATGGGCCTCGTGGCTGCGGCAATCGCCAGAGCCAAGCCTGAGCTCACTCGCGAACAGATCAGCGAGCGCTGGCTGCGACCGAGCGACGGCGCTGCGACCGCCACCCGCGACACACCTCCCGCGCGCTCCCCGGTTCCCGCGCGCGGCCGGGGATGATGCGGAGTTGACCGATCCCGCGGACTCGACCCCCGCCTCCTGCTGCGAGTGAGCCCGATCCACTTTCGTGCACACCTCACGGGCCCAGTCCGCTCCTCCTCACCAGCGAGGACGAGGCCCCGATCCGGTGCTTCCTCCGGGCCACGCTTGAAGCGAACCACTTTCGCGCACAGGGGTCCAGGACCGCGCGGGACGGCGAGAAGCCCGGCGGACGCCCATGGAGTTCAGGTTCCTGGCCTTCCTGGTGAAGCACGCGGGCAAGGTCCTCTCCCGCCGGGTGATCCTGAAGGAGGTGTGGGGTACAGGATGGTGGACCAGTTCCAGAGGTGGTCTGCCCTGCCCTTGTCGGCTCCCGCGCTGCCCCATAGGATCGCCGTCCCGGTCCGCCGAACTCTGCGGCGCTGGTGAAGTACTCGGTCCCCCGAGCGCTGCACCCCGCCTGAGAACTCGTCGCCACGGGTCGGGAAATGAAGGCAGTTGCCGATATAGCTCAGCTGGCTAGAGCGGAGGATTCATAAACCTCAGGTCGGTGGTTCGAGTCCACCTATCGGCATTGATTCCCCGGTCGGCATTGATTCCCCGGTCGGCATTGATTCCCCGGTCGGTGCTGATTCCGCAGGACCACCATGACTCGCGATGATCCCAATCATGTCGCCCACGCTGACCCAGCGGCGACGCCCCGGCGCGGGGGCGAGGATCTCTTCGGCCTGCTCCTGAGCGTGCTGCTCTTCGGCTACTTCGGCTTCTTCACGTCGTGGGCCCATGAAAGGGCCTTGGACGGGACGCTGCTGCCGATGGTGGTGCTCCTCAAGTGGACGCTTCGCGCCGCCACGATCGGCTTTGCCCTCGCGGCAGTTCTGGTGCTGGCGCGGCGGCGCGAATCCGACCTGGTGGCCGGTGTGGTCGGTCTGCTGAGTGCCATCGCCTTCGCAATCGTCGCGGTCTGGGACTTCTCCAATCCGCAATACTCGGCGGGTCCACCCGAAATCCTGCTCGCGGTCTTCGCACTCTGGAACGGGTACGTCTCGCTCATCTCGCTCCGCGGTTTCCTTCGGGGCTGAGACACTGTTTCAGCACTCGCGCTGCCGACCGCCGGCCTCCGCGCCGCGGGAGCTCTGAAGCAGTCTCTGAGAGGCGGGCGACCCCCCATCTGCGGAGGAATGCCCGGGTCTCGTACACTCTCCCCTTCCCAGCGGCTGCCCATTCAAGTGCAGTCGCCTTTCAATGCTCCGGAGATCTGCACCCATGCGTCACTTCTTTCTTTCAGCGCTCGTCCTGACCGCCTCCACCGCCCTCGTCGGCTGCGAAGGCAGCAAGGATCCCATCAAGGCGACCCAGGACGCCACCAACAAGGCCGTCGAGGCCACCAAGGACGCCACCGACAAGGCCGTTGAGGCGACCAAGGACGCCACCGACAAGGCCGTTGAGGCGACCAAGGACGCCACCGACAAGT
>CAYXKH010000040.1:8363-17986 GCA_964465255.1 uncultured Isosphaeraceae bacterium | reverse complement strand
GCGCAGGAAGGATGGAGCACGGATGTTGCGGCAACCAGCGTCTCGCCGAGCCCCAGCTCGGCGAGTTCCAGGCTCGGGTCCGCGGGGGCCGTGATTCGTTCACGGCGTTGCGTGGCACCCAGCACGAGGTCGGTGCGAACGCTCAGCCCGCGTGCTTTTTTCGTCGCCGGGCCGGCTGGATGCCGAGCTGCTCGCGGTATTTCACCACGGTGCGGCGGGCGATGGTCACGCCGCGTTCCTGGAGCTTGTCGGCGATCGCCTGATCGCTGAGCGGCTTGGAGGGATTCTCGCCATCGACGATCTCGCGGACGACTTCCTTCACGGCCTCCCAGCTCATGTCCTCGCCGGTCCGGCTGCCGACGCCGCCCGAGAAGAAGCGGCGGAGCGGCACCAATCCGCGCGGCGTCTGCATCCACTTGTCCGCCACCGCCCGGCTGACCGTGCCGACATGAATGCCAAGCTCGGCCGCCACCTCGATCATCGGGAGCGGGTGAAGATGGAGCGGCCCGTGTTCGAAGTAGTCGCGCTGCCTGTCGATGACCACCTGCACCACCCGCAGCAGGGTGGCGCGGCGCTGACCGATGGCGTCGATGAGCCAGGCGGCGCTGCGCACGCCGTTGGCGACGAACTCGCGCGTCGGGCGATCGACGCGGCGGTCCTTGGCCATCTTTTCGTACCGCGGCGAGATCCGCAGCGCCGGCAGACGGGCGTCGGGAATGCTGGCGATGTATCGCTCGGTCTCTTCGTCGTACTCGATCAGCACATCGGGAACGATCGGCGGCACGTCCTCGTCGACCACATCTCGACCGGGCGTCATCCGCAGCCGGGCCATGCGCTCCCGCGCCGCCTCGATCCGATGGATGGTCAGTCCGCTCTCCCGTTCGATGCGGGGGAGCCGGTTCTGGAGCAGATCGTCGAAGTGCCGCTCGATGAGCCGCACCACATCGGCCCAGGTCTCGTCGCCGGCGTGATCGATGGCCTGCAGTCGGGCCTGGATCAGCAGGCACTCGCGGACATCGCGAGCGCCGATTCCCGCCGGCTCCAGCGAGTGCTGCATCTCGACCAGGGCACGCTCCAGGAGGTCGCGGCTCAACTGGGTGCCCGGCGGGAGGATCTCCTCGCGGTCGCGGGACTGCTCGATGATGGTGTCCAGATCGGCCCCGATCCGTCCGTCGTCATCGATGTACTCGATGAGGATCCGACCGGCGGCGGCGATCTCGGGGGTGTGATCGGTGAATGACCACTGGTGCTGAAGCTGTTCGATCAGGCTCTCGCCACGGGAGGGCGTGTTGGCCATCGCATCGAGCTTGCGATCGCGCTCGCCGCGATCCTGGACGACCGGCCGCTCCCAGGTGTTGTCGGGATCGAAGGTCTCGGAGTAGGTCGACTCCAGCTCGCTCAGACGGCGGAAATCGTCGGCGCTGGCAGTGCCGTCCTGCCGGACCACCAGGGGCTTCTCGGCCAGCCGCTCTTCCGCGGCATCGTCGGCGCGCTCTTCCGCGAGCCGCTCCATGTCCTCGCCTGGCTCGACACGCTCCAGGGCCACGTTTCCCTCGAGCTCCTGCTCGATGCGCTCCTCGAGGGCGAGGGTCGACATCTGCAGGATCTCCATCGACTGGATCATGCGCGGCGCCAGACGCATCTGCTGGCTGAGCCGGGCGCGTTGGGTCAGATCGAGTCGCATGGGGGAGTCCGAGGTCGTCGGAGTCTAGTGGCACAATCCTCCCATTCCCCGGGAACCCGCGGAAAGGCGCACGGAGCGAGGTGGCTGCGACGAGGAAACGGGGGTGGAATCGTCAATGAGGACGCGCCAAGCGCCCTCGGTCGAAGTCCGTCAGAGCTCGCGTCGACCCTCGATGGCGTCGGCCAGCACGGCCTTGTTGGCGAACTCGATCTGCGATCCGCTGGGGAGGCCGCGGGCGAGGCGGGTGACCTTCACCCCCAGGGACGCGACCCGTTCAGCCACATGGAGCGCCGTGGTGTCGCCCTCGAGATCGGGGTTGAGGCCGAGGATCACCTCGCGCACGGCCGCCCCGCGAGCGTTCCGCTCCGGCCTCTCGATCCGCTCGATCAACTGGGACAAGGTGAGGCTGTCCGCACCGACACCCTCGAGCGGTGCGATGCGCCCCAGCAGCACGTGATACGCGCCGCGATACATCCCGGTCTGCTCGAGGATGATCAGGTCCTTGGGCTGCTCGACGACGAGCACCAGCGAGGCGTCGCGGGTCGGATCGGCGCAGACGGCGCAGGGATCCTTGTCGGCGAGGTTGAAGCAGATCGAGCAGTGTCGCACCCGGTCCTTCACGTCGGTGATCGCCTGGGCAATCGCCAGAGCCTCCTCACGTGGCGATTTCAGGATGTGAAAGGCCAGCCGCTCCGCGCTGCGCCGCCCCACGCCGGGGAGCGTGGCGAACTGGGCGATCAAGCGCTCGACCGATTCGGGATACGCGGTGATGCTGGGCACGGGGACTCCGAGTGGCCGGGTTCTGGTGGGAGGCGCAGCGAAGGTCTCAGGACGAGCCGAGGAGCCCGGCGAGTGCGCCCTCGGGGATTGGCAGGTCCATCTCGACCGCGGTCTTGTGGATTTCGGCGGCGATCATCTGCTGGGCCTTCTCGAGCGCCGCATTGACCGCTTCGACCACAAGCCGCTCGGCGTACTCGCGGGCGGTGGTGTCCAGAGATGCCGCGCCCGAGATGAGCGCCGGGCTCAGTCGGATCTCGTGAATCTGCATCTTGCCGGTGGCCACGGCGACGACTGCTCCTCCACCGCTCTGGCCTTCCACGTGGCGCCCGGCGAGATCGGCGCGGACCTCCTCCATGCGGGCCTTGAGCCGAGGAAGGTCCTTCATCACGCTGGCCAGCTTGGCCGCGTTCTTCATCTGTTCAAACATGGGAAATGCTCGCTCTCGCGCAGTGGGTGGGGTCCAGTGGGTGGGGTCCAGTGGGTGGGGTCCAGTGGGTGAAGTCCAGTGGGTGAAGTCAGGATGGCGGCTTTGAAATGTCGGCAATCGACGCGTCGAAGATCTCAATGGCCATCCGAACGAGCGGATGAGACCTCACCGATTCCGCCGCTGCGGCGGAGACCATCGGCGCCGGGGCGTCAACGACATCGAGCACCAGTTCGATTCTCCGTCCGAGCGCTCGCCGAATCAGTTCTTCAAGCTGGCCTTGGGCCCGGCGGATCATCTGGCCGCCGGAGTTTCGACTGGTGAGGCGAAGCGTCCGGCCGTCGAAGGAGACCGGTTCGAACCCCTCGACCAGCACTCGCTCGCTGCGCTGCGCGGCGGCGGCGGTGCAGATCTGCTCCCAGGCCTCGTCCATCGAGAGCCCTGTCGCCGCAACCGGTCCAGTCACCGTGGGCCCCGGAGTCGAGGTGATCGAGACCTCGGAGACGGGCTCCGAGCGTCGCGGCGGCGGAGACGTCGGTCGCGACTCGAGCGCGGCGGAAGTCGGCGGCGCCGGCATCACCGGACGAGGCGGACTGGACGAGGCCAGGCTGGACGAGGCCAGGCTGGGGGCCGCGGGACGACTGCTCAACTCGCCGGGGCCCGGGCTGGCTTCCTCGAGACGGCGCGGCGGCCGAGCCGCCACTACCGCGTGAGGGATGGCCCGTTCGAAACCGGGCTCAGGCTTTTTTTTTTCTGCGGCCGCACCGCCCCCGCTGGCCAGTGCCGCAATGAGCGCGGGAATCGAGGCGACCTGATCGGCGAGGGCCAGACGGACGATGGCGGCATCGAAGACCGCCCGTCCCGAGGCCGAGAAGCGGGCGGCGCGAGCCGCGGCGTCGAGCACCGCGATCATGTGCATGAGGCCCGCGGCATCGAAGTGCGAGGCCTGCGCGACCACGGCGCTTCGGGCCTCGCCGGAGCGCTCGATCAGTTCGCTCTCGCTGCCACAGACCGAGGCCAGAAGAAGCGCCCGGGCGTGGTCGATGAGCGCCTCCAGAGCTCGCTCCACGGTGTGCCCCCGCTCCAGCAGTTGATCGGCGGCCACGAGGGCGGCTCCCGGCGAACCCTCGGCCACGGCATCGACAATTGCAGTCAGAAGTGCCGTCTCGGGAAGGCCCAGGGTGCGCTCGAGAAGCGACCCGTCGATGCGACCATCAGCCGCGGAGAGCAGGCGATCAAGAAGGCTCAGGGCGTCGCGGACCGATCCGTTGGCCAGCCGGGCGATCTGCATGACCGCTTCGGCTTCGAAGGTCACGCTCTCGCCCACCAGCACGTTTCGGAGATGTTCGGCGATGCGCGGCGTGGGCAGACTGCGGAAGTCGAAGCGCTGGCAGCGGCTCTGGATCGTCGCGGGCACCCGCTCCGGCTCGGTGGTGCAGAGGATGAACTTCACGTGGCGCGGCGGTTCCTCCATGATCTTCAAGAGCGCGTTGAAGGCGCTCTTCGAGAGCATGTGCACCTCGTCGATGATGTAGATCTTGTACGGCGATCGTGCCGGCGAGATCCCGGCGCTGGCGATGAGGTCGCGGACGTTGTCGACGCCGGTGTTGCTGGCGGCGTCGATCTCGATCACGTCCATGTCGTCGCCGCGGAGGATCGCCGCTGCGACGGCATCGCGCTCGGTGAGTTCGTCGGTGGCGTTGAGCGCCTTGGCGAGAAGTCGCGCCGTCGAGGTCTTGCCGACCCCACGGGTGCCGGTGAAGAGATAGGCGTGGGCCACCCGATTCTGGGTGATCGCATTCTGAAGTGCGGTGATGACCACGTCCTGTCCGATCAACTCGTCGAACTCGCGCGAGCGGTAGCGTCGAGCGAGGACGGTGTATCCCTGGGCAGGCGCCCCGCCGGTTGCAGTCGCGGCAGGCGTGCGGTCGCCCGCGGGGAGGCCCGCGGGAGGTTCCCCGGACTGGGCCGATTCCTTCAACTTGGCTCGCGGCTGTTTGGCCATCGCAGAGAGAAGGAGATCGATTGCAGGAGGACGAAGGCTCAGACCAGTCGGGCACGCTTCGACGTCGGGGAGGACGGCCAGGCGACCGAACGCTCGGACCACGCCGCTTATGGCTGCTGCGGTCAAGCTCTGACCAGGTTCACGGGTCGCCCGTCATCCGGACCCGGCCGTCTTCCCACGACGTCGAAGGCCGAGATGGTAGCCGATGGGTCCCCCCTCGATCGCATTCGCGTGAACCTCGATCTGTACAATCGCTCCCCATGGACGAAGCGCAGAAGCCCGCGAACGAGAGCGCGTACCCGAGTTCCGGTGGCGCCGCCGCTGCCGGCGCGGATTCGCACGGACGACTTGACCTCCTGGCCGACCCCTCCGGCGACCCGTTGGGCGATCCGGCACGTCGCCAGCTTCGCTACGACCTGCCCTCGGTGCTGGCCGAGAAGGAACGGCAGAGCAGCCGCCTGCTCCTCCTGGTGGTGCGCTCGGTCTTCTTCGTGCTGCTGGTGACGGTGACCGTCCTCACGATCGCCAGCGAGCGCGACAGCGTGAGCGAGTTCGGCTTCTCGACCGTCTTCGGACTGATCGTCGCGGCCACCGCGGTGGGCGTGATCGTGCTGGTCATCGACGCGATGACGCCGAACAAGAGGCTCTCCACGGTCGTCGGCGTCTATATCGGAGTCTGCTTCGGCCTGATCGGGGCCGTGGCCATCGGGGCCCTGATCGACGTCATCGCCGACGCGTGGGAGGTCGACACCCGGCCCGTCGACGACCGCACCTCGCTGCGTTCCAGTGAGCTCCTGATTGCCATCTCGGCGATGCAGCGCGAGGCCCAGGCCCTGCGCCGGGCGGCAACCGCGGTCGATCGAGCGATCGAACCCCCCGCGAGCGATGCGACGCCGCCTTCCGAGGGCGCCGCCTCGGAGTCGAGCGGCGGCGCCGAGAGCACGCCTTTCGACCTTGCCGCCAGCCCTGCCGACTCGCTCCCGCTCCTGCCGATGACCATGCCCTCGCCATCACGAGCGGAACCCTCGAGAGCGGCGCTCTATCTCGGACTGACCAAGGTGCTGATCGGGATCATCCTCTGCTATCTCTCGGTCTCGGTGGTATTGACCACCAAGGACGATTTCCGGCTGGTCATTCCTTATGTGGAATTCGCCAAACAGGTCCGCGGGGTGCGGCCGCTGCTGGTGGACACCTCGGCCCTGATCGACGGGCGCATCAACGATCTCGGACAGACCGGCTTCTTCGACGCTCCCATCATCGTCCCCCGCTTCGTGATCGATGAACTTCAGACGCTGGCCGACAGCAGCGATCGCCTCAAGCGCTCTCGCGGTCGACGCGGCCTCGACATGGTCGCGAAGCTCCAGTCGAATCCGTACCTCGACGTCACCATCGACGATCCCATCGTCGAAGGCCTCTCTGTCGACAAGATGCTGATCGAACTCGCCCGCACTCAGAAGCTGCGGATCCTGACCACCGACTACAACCTGAAGAAGGTCGCCCACATCCACGGCGTCGCGGTGCTGAACGTCAACGATCTCGCCAACACTCTGAAGGCCGCCGTCGCTCCGGGCGAAGCGCTCGAGGTGCAGATCGTGAAGGTGGGCGAGAACCCCAGTCAGGGTGTCGGCTATCTCCCCGATGGAACCATGGTGGTCATCGAAGAGGGCGCCGAACGCATCGGCGAGACCGTCTCGGCCACCGTCACCAATTCGCTGCAGACCAGCGCGGGTCGCATGATCTTCGCCAAGACCGATCCGCCGGAACCCGGAAGCGTCGCCAGCATGGCGCGGGTGGCGACCGCCCAGCCCCGAGCCGTCGATCGGCCCGGCAGTCCGCGCCGCGATGGCCCCTCGCAGGGCCGCAATCCGCGGCGCTGATGGGGGTGAGCGGGCTGAACGGGCTGAGCGGGCCAAGTGCGCGAAGTGCGCTGAGTGCGCTGAGCGGGCCAAGTGCGCGAAGTGCGCTGAGTGCGCTGAGTGTTCATCGGGCGTGACCGGGCTGAGTGGGCCAGGCGCAATTGGTTCCGCTACGGCTTCGGGGTGGTCTCGCGACGCACCACCGCAGTTGCGGTGAGAAGCTCGGGAAGTCCGCGTCGCGATGGATTCAACAGGTGGATCACGCCGAGCAGAGGCATCGTCAGGACTGCGAACTTGAGGATTCCTCGCAAGAGCGCCAGCGGCAGCGATGGCGTGCTGCCGTCCAATCGCACCACCCGCAGGCCGAGCAGTCGCTTGCCGAAACTGGCGCCGAAGAGACCTTCCGAGACCGCGGCGCAGAGCACCGAGATGAGAATCGCGGCAATCGGGGCAATGGCCCGCTCGAGCGGGGCGCTCCAGATCGGCAACAGGACGAGATCGAGCGGATCGCCTCGCATCACGATCCAGACCATCAGCGCCGCCGGGGCGTAGTCGATCATCGCGGCGACGGCTCGAGGACCAAGTTCCGCGTGGATCATCCCCGCTGGTGCCGCGACGGCTGCGGCAATTGCTTCCGAGCGGAAGAGCAGGAGTCCCAGGAGAGCCGCGCCGGCGAGCATCCCGAGGATCGGCAGGTGCATCCACCGGGCTCTCGAGTGTGCCAGCGCCCCGATCACGAGGTCCTCGTCGACGACACCGCGCTGCGGGTCGATTCGGCGGATCCGCGGGCCTCGCTCGGCGTCGAACTCGACCAGTCGCGGCCCGTCGCGGAGGCTCAGCACGGTCCAGGCAATCGACGCCGGCGCCTTCTCTGCGAGGTCGACGGGAGCGGGCGGGAAGGCGAACTCCGCAAGGGCGACACTCGAGCCCGGGCGGAGGTATTCGAGAAGCACCACCGAGTCATCGGCGAAGACCGCAAGCGGAAGATCGCCGTCACGCCCGAGCGAAAGAAGCTTCACCCCGGCGCGGGTCGGCACATGGTCGCTCTCGCGCCACGCCGCACCCGAACTGGCCGCGGGGTCGACGGTGCTGGCACCGGGTGGACGACGCCACGTGACCATGGAGTCGCCGGACTGGAGCGCGAAGAGAAGCGTTCGTCCGTCGGAGCCGGCGCCGATCAGGGCCGAGCCCTGCGATCCGGTTGTCGTCGAGTGATCGCGCAGCCCCGCCGGAAGCTCGGAGGCCTCGGTCCAGCCATCCGACGAGGGCCGCAGCAGACGCCGAACTCCCCCGCTGCGCAGCATGGCCAGCGGCCCGTCGGCGTTTGCGGCGAAGCCGTCGAGCGCGTCCCCGGGCGGCAGACTCGGCAAGAGCGACATTCGTCCCGCGGGCTCGGTGAAGTAGGTCTCGAGCGCCGCGTTGCGCACAGCGCGGACGCTCCAGACCTCGCGCCCTCCACGCGGCTCGATGGGCGGGAAGACGATCCAGAGTCGATCGTCCCACGCCGCCATGGCTTCGGGCCGGGTGTCGAGATCGTGCGAGACTCGGATGCCCGCCGGAAGCCCCGGATGGTGATGAAGCACACGCCACGTCGCCGGCGCTCCCGCGGGCGGTTCGATCGTCGGCGGAATGACAATCCAGAGGTGCTCGCCCGAGGACGCACCGGCCAGCGGCGTGCGGCGGATCAGCGCGGGAGATGGGGGTGGCGGTGTTGTCGATGCTGCCGCGGCTGGCGAGGCAATCGGTGCAGGCCCCGCCGTGGCTGCACTCGCTGCCGGCGAAACCAGCGCCGCCTCGGCCACCGGGAGCAGTGCGAAAATCGCACTCGCCGACCCCCCGAGCGCCATCATCCATGCACGGCACTTCGAGCGCATCACCGTTCCTCGATTCGCACGGGCTTGAAGGTCTCGATCAGGGCCTCGAGATCGAACAGGCGATCCCTGATCCGCTCCACGCCGTCCTTGGTTGGCCCGAGGAAGAGCCTGATCTCCTCCTTCGGGGCCGCCGGCTTCTGATCAGCTCCCGAGCGCTTCGACGCAGGGATCGGTTGGGGCTCGGTCGGGGAGTCGTCCGACTCGAATGCGGCCGTGGTGACCACCACGCGGCTGGGGAACTTCGGCAGGGCCCCCGGCGCCATCTCGTCGCGGTCGACCGACTCGTACTCCGAGAAGACGCTGGTGAGGAGCAGCCCGCCTTGGGCATCGAGCTGTTCGATGCGTGTTGGCAGCAGCGATGGGACATCGATGGTGACGCGAATCGGCCCGCCGACTCCGGCGAACTCGACGCGAAGGGTGCGGGCATCGCCCTCGAGCACCGCGTCGAGATCCTCGGCCGGCGGAAAGGGCATCAGCCCCAGCAGGTCGAAGATCGACGCCTGCTGGGCAACCAGAGGGGCGGAGTCTCTCGAGTCTGGTGAGTCTCCTGAGTCTGGGGTACGGGCGGGCCGACGCGGGCGCGACTCGAGGCCACCGACGAGCCACAGCACCGGCGCCTTGGTGCGAAGGTCAAAGAGGAATCGGCGGTTGCCGCTCTCGCCAAGCCAGAGGAAGCGCTCGCCCACCTTGGTGAGGCTCAGCGCCGCATCGGAGGGGGCGCGTACGAAGACCTCGCCGCGGCAATACTCGAAGTGGGCGCCGTCGCGATCGGTCCAACGCAGTTCGATCTGCCCTGCCGCATGAAACGGCAGCAACGCGTCCAGTCGTCGCTCCTGGGCGGCGCGGACCTCGACCCATGTGGGCGCGAAGGAAGGGGCGGGGTCGAGTGCTCGACCGGCGTCACCGGACTTTCCCGGCGTCTGGCATGCCGCAACCACGCCGAGAAGGGCGGCCGCGAGAAGCAGTCGAAGGGTCGTCATTGCCCCAGAACCTTGGCCAG
>CAYXKH010000040.1:4381-8263 GCA_964465255.1 uncultured Isosphaeraceae bacterium | reverse complement strand
GCGGCCAGAGTCCGGCCACCGCGTGGGCCACCCGTTCACGACCCATCGCCTCGGACGACTTCGCCGAGCTGCTCGGCGATGGTCCCGAGATCAGCCTCGCTCAGGTTGGGATCGGTCACGCGAATCGGTGGCGCCCCCTCGACGGCTCCTCGCGGCTGAAGCAACCAGACGTCGCACTCCCCATCGCGATGGATGTCGCGACCGCGCCCAACCGAGCGGAGCATGCGGCGGCGGAGCAGGATCAGGGCCAGCACGAAGCGGAACTCGCGCCTGCCGTCGCGGTCGTCGCCATCGAGACGCAGAAAGATGTCGAGCAGGGTCTGGTCGTCGACCAGGAGTTTCCGAGGGGCGTCGGGGTGGGGAACGACCGACCGCCAGTAGCTGAAGAGGTTCTCCGGTCGATGACCGGCGTCCCACGCGGCAATCGAATAGTCCCGCCGGACGAAGCCCACGGGCTTCGCCGAGCCGCCCGCGGTGGCGTTGTCAGCGGCAGAGCCTGCTGTCTTCTCCGCGGGCCGCGCCTCCGAGTCGCTCGGCTCGCTGAGCGTGGCGATGCAGGGCGTGTCGGGGAGCAGCGCGACTCCGGTCGCGGCACAGGTCCCGGTGAATCGTCCGACGTCATATCCAATCGAAAGTCGTGACATGGCACTGCGTGGGAGTCGGCCAGAGCGGACGCGGGAAGAACGAGAGAGCGACGCTCAGCGTAGACGACTGCGCCCGAGCCTGCATCGGGCTCACAGGAAGCGGCGGAAGAGCAAAAGGAGGCCAGGAGGCCACCGGTATACTCCGACACTCCGGTCCTTTCATCCCACGACGCTGCCTGCCGAATGCCCCCCACGCTGGTCCAGTTTCTCCGCGCGTACGAGCCCATCGAGGTGGCGGTCGAGCTGGCGATCATCTGGGGTCTCGTCTATCTGGTGATGCGCTTCCTCGAGGGCACTCGCGGCACCGGCGTCCTCCGAGGGTTCGCGGTGCTGGCAATCGTCGTCGCCGTCGGCGTGCGGGTCGGTACCGAAGCGGTCGGCGGGGTCTTCGAGCGGGTCCGCTTCATCTTCGAGCAGCTCTTCGGACTGCTCGCGATCGTGCTGATCGTCGTCTTTCAGCCGGAGCTGCGTCAGGGCATGGTTCGCCTCAGCGAGATCTTCTCGCGGTCGAAGCGGCGGACCTCGGCCCTGGTCGACGAGATCGACGCGGCGGTGCAGTTCCTCAGCAAGAACCAGTTCGGTGCCCTCCTCGTCTTCGAGCGCGACATCGCCCTCACCACCTTCACCGAGGGTGGTGTCCATATCGATGCGGTCATCTCGGCGCGACTGATCGAATCGATCTTCTATCCCAACAGCCCGCTCCACGATCTTGCGGTGGTGATCCGCGGCGATCGCGTGGTCGCGGCCAACGTGCAGTTGCCGCTGGCCGACGTTGGCGTCGTCTCCGCCGAGCTCGGCTCGCGGCATCGCGCCGCAGTCGGCGTTTCGGTCGAGACCGACTGCATCGTCGTCGTCGTCAGCGAGGAGCGCGGAACGATTCGTCTCGCCCAGCGCGGCACGCTCACCCCGCCGATTCCCCGCGACCAGTTCCCGGCTCGCCTGGCCGCCGCCCTCGATCCGGCCGCACCGACGGAAGCCCCCGCTGGCCTGGTGGCGCCGACGACCGCCAGCGGACCGGCCCCCGCAACTGGCGTTCGAGACGCACCGAGCAAGGCCCGTCCTCTCTCCTGAGTCCACTTCCTCTCGCCGCTTCCGCACCACGCCCCATGTTCTCCCGAGACCGCATCGCCCGTTGGCTCCTCGTCACTCTGGTGACGGTTGTGGTGTGGACCTGGGCCGCGAGCAGCACGACCGACAGCGAGCGGGTCAGCGCCTCGATTCGCGTCTCGCTCCCCGATTCGCTCCGCGACCAGCGCGAGCTGCTCTCGCCGGCCGATCCCTTCGCCACCAAAGTGACCATCCGCGGTTCGGAGGGCGAACGACGCGATGCCAAGGACCTGCTCGCCCAGGTGCGACTCACGACCGGTCAAGGCGGCGTGCCCGACGGACTCTCCGACAACGCCCCGTTCGATCTCCAGGATGTGCTTCAGGATTACCTTCGAAGCGCCGGTGCAATCGTTCAGATCACCGAGATCGAGTCGGGCTCGGTGCCGCTGATCCGCGCCGAGGAGCTGGTCGCGACGACGGTGCAGATCGTCCCCGTCCTGCCCGGCGTGAGAATCGACGGCGAGCCGGTGGTCTCACCCAACGAAGCCACCGTCCGACTCTCGAAGCGTCTCCTGGAGCGCGCCGGCAGGCTGCGCGTCGAAGCCACGCTCGACAGCGAACTGCTCGCGGGTCGGGAGACGGGGCGTCGCTACACCGAGAAGACTTCGCTGCGAGTCGCCCCGGAGAACCCGGTCGACCTGGGTACGCGAGCTCGCATCGATCCGCAGACGGCCGACATCACCTTCACCCTCGCCGCCCGCACGACCATCTACGTCGCCGCGCCGGTGACCAGCACTGCGCCAGGCATTCCAGTCCAGATAGCGCTGCCGCCGAAGGACCTCGATCGCTGGAGCGTCGCAATCGACGATCGCGATGCCTTCGTTCGCAGCGTGACCCTGAGCGGACCGACCGAGGCCATCGAGCAGATCCGCGACGGGCGCTTCAAGGTGCGGGCCTTCGTGCAGCTCACCAGCGACGATCTCGACCGGGCCGCGCTCGACAAGGGGATGATCGAGAAGCCGATCTCGCTGTGGCAGTTGCCGCCCGAGGTCCGGGTCGTGGATCCGGGCAAGACCGACTACCAGTTCGAACAGGAGCGCGATTCATCCCTGCCGCGCCGCGTCGGCGTGCTGGTCAGAGTGAAGGCCAGAGCGTCGGGATCAGGATGACGAAGACGGATTTCCCTCCCGCGTGGCGGGAAACTGGTGGGAAACTGGTGGGAAACTGGCGGGCCGCTGGTGGGCCGCACTCACAGGTCGTCGGTTGCGAACGTATCGCCCTGGGCCATGTCGCCGCTCTCGAAGCCCTTCTTGAACCAACGGAGCCGCTGCGCCGACGAGCCGTGGGTGAAGGAATCGGGCACGACGAAACCGCGGGTCCTGCGCTGAAGGGTGTCATCACCGATTGCCGAGGCGGCACGAAGCGCTTCTTCGAGATCGCCGGGCTCGAGGATGTTCTTCGTCCGCTGGGCGTGGTGGGCCCAGACGCCCGCAAAGAAGTCGGCCTGGAGCTCGAGTCTGACCGAGAGGTCGTTGTACTCCTTCTCGCTCACCCGCCTCCGCATCTCGTGCACACGGTCGCTCACGCCCAGCAGATTCTGCACGTGATGCCCGACCTCGTGGGCGATGACGTAGGCCTGGGCAAAGTCACCCGCGGCCCCGAAGCGCCGATCGAGCTCGTCGAAGAAGGAGAGATCGAGATACGCCTTGCCGTCGGCCGGGCAGTAAAAGGGTCCCACCGCGGAATCCGCCGTGCCGCAGGCCGACTGCACGCCATCGCGGAAGAGGACCAGGGGCACCTCGCGATAGGTCCGCCCCATCGTGGCGAAGAGCTGCGTCCAGACATCCTCGGTGTCGGCAAGAACCACGGCGACGAAATCGCGCAGCTCCTGTTCTTCCGGCGACGGAGGTGCACCGTCGTCGACCTGCACCATCGCACCACCGCCGCCACCACCCTCCAGTTCGCTGAGAAGCGACAGGGGGTTCACCCCCATGATCATGGCCAGCACCAGCACGATCAGAGTCGCGCCGCCGCCAAGCGCAAGGCCGGGGCCGCCTCGCACTCCACGCATGCCGCGTCGATCTTCGATGTTGCCGCTCTGTCGTCTTCCTTGCCAACGCATGGCGATTCTCCCAATTCAATCCAGTTCACAACAGTTCAAGCCAGTTCAAGCCAGTTCAAGCCAGTTCAA
>CAYXKH010000040.1:1651-4281 GCA_964465255.1 uncultured Isosphaeraceae bacterium | reverse complement strand
CAGTTCAAGCCAGTTCAAGCCAGTTCAAGCCAGTTCAAGACTCCCAAATTGACCGCGGCGATCGAGACGCCGCCGCCGCTCACTCCCAGATCGTCGCGTGCCACAGCTTCTTGCCTCGCTTGAGGAGGACCATACGACCGTGGATCAGGTCGCGCGAAGTCAGGCGATGGCCCTGATCCACCTTGATGCCATTGACCGAGACGGCGCCACTGGTGAGGAAATCGCGAGCCTCCCGCTTCGACGTGCACAGCGTCGTCTGCGGGAGCAGGTCGAGAAGTGGAACGCCCTCTTCCACGTCGAGAGCGCTCCGAGCATGCGTTGAATGGGGCACCTCGCTGAAGACTTCGCGGAGCGTGACGTCGTCGAGCCCGCGCACGTCGCCGGAGAAGAGCGCTGTCGAAGCCGCTTCAGCGCGAGTGCGCTCGCCGACGCCATGGAACATGTCGGTCATGTGGCCCGCGAGGGCTCGCTGGGCACCCCGCTCCTGCGGCGCGGCGGCGTGGGCCGCCTCGAGCCCGAGGATCGTCTCCTGATCGAGGAACGTGAACCAGCGCAGGTAACGCCCGACTTCATCGTCGGCCACGTTCAGCCAGAACTGATGGAAGGCGTACGGAGAAGTCTTGCGGGCATCGAGAAAGACCGCCCCCTTCTCGCTCTTTCCGATCTTGCTGCCGTCGCGATTGAGGAGCAGCGGCGCGGTGGCACCGAAGGACTCCTGGCCCTCGGCGCGGCGGATCAGATCCATGCCCGAGACGATGTTGCCGTACTGATCGCTGCCACCCATCTGCACCGTGCAGCCCTGGCTGCGGAAGAGATGCAGGAAGTCGAAGGCCTGCAGCAGCACGTAGCTGAACTCGGTGTAGCTGATCCCCTGCTCGCGGCTGTTGAGCCGCGCCGCCACCGAGTCGCGCTGGATCATCTGATTCACCGAGAAGTGCTTGCCGACGTCGCGGAGCATCTCGATGTAGCCGATTCCGGAGAGCCACTCCAGGTTGTTGGTGAGGATGGCGCGGTTCGAGAGCGAGTTCGAGAAGTCGAGCACCCGCTCGAAGGTCGGCATCTGGGCGGCGACGTTGGCCTCGACCTGGGCGCGGGTCTGCAACTGCCGCTCGGCGCTCTTGCCCGAGGGATCGCCGATCAATCCCGTGCCGCCACCCATCACGACGATCGGCGTGTGTCCAGCCCGCTGCCAGTGCGCCAGCAGCTTGATCGGCAAGCAGTTGCCAATCGTCAGGGCGTCATTGGTGGGATCGAAGCCGACGTACCCGCGGCGCGGGGTCGCGACGTGAGTTTCGATTGCCTCTCCGGCGGTCTGATGGAGAAGCCCGCGCCACGCAAGTTCGGCAAGGAAGGACGTCATGGAGCAGGGAATCTACTCTGATTGGGCGGGGTGAGCGGAAGTGATTGGAGTCGGGAGCGGGTCGGCGTGCGGGTCGGGTGGTCGGGCCGCGGTCGAGCGCCCTCGCGGGAGGCCGCACAGGATCCACCAGAGCAGCACCGCGCCTGCTCCGTGCAGCACGATTGAATCGACGTACACACATGCCGAGACACTTTCGCGCTGGCTGTTGAACCACGGTCGCAGCGGCAGCGCCCACGGAACTCCGGGCCGAAACCAGGATTCGCCTGGGAAGTACTGGGTTTGATCGGAGACCGGCCCGTAGCCGTCGCAGGTGCGATCCTCGGGGGCGTCGAGAGGATTCGAGACCGACCACTGAACCATCGGGGTCGGCCAGCCGACCTGCCCCAATCCGGACCATTCCCGCGAGATCTCGAAGGGCCTCAGGCTGGCTATGTCCTCACGACTGGGTGGGTCGAATGGCCACCCGAGAGTCCAGAGCCCCAACAGCACTGAAGTGGTCAGCACGAGTGCCGCAGCGGCTCCGAGCAGTGCGAGTCGAAGCGGCGGCCTCGGACGATCGGGACTCGCCGCCGCGCCGCACTCCGTGCAGGGCGCCGAGCTCGTGATCCCCTGTCGCGAATGCCCGCACGCCGCGCAGCAGCCGGCGGCGCGGCGCCGGCGCTCGCGGGTCACGACCGCGCGATCGAGTCCGTAGACAACCGACATGCACAGCAGCAGTACGACCATCGCCTGACGCCAGAACATCCCCGGCATCGGATGAGCCACGGTCATCGAGGCTCGTCCTTTGGTTGCGAAGGCGGCGTCGGGGATGAGGACGCCATAGCGCCACTGCCCCGGGACCCAGTGATAGTGCCAATCGAGAAGCGGCACTCGAGAGTGAAGCAACCGGGCTCGGGCGACCTCTACGGCGCCATCGGCCCTCGCCGCAGTTGCGGGCTGGTCGATGAAGAAGACGTCGTAGTCGAGCAGCGCAACGAGCGGAATCGGCGAACCGATCACCTGCTGACTCGTTGGGATCCACGCCCGCGGGCGTGGCGTCGATGGAGCGACAATCGCATCGATCCATCCCGGGGACTCGTCGCTGCGACCGTGCGTCAGAGTCTCCCGGGCCACTTCACCAGGACGCGTCGTCATCCCGATCCGCTGCGACACCGCACTGGAGTACGTGACGTAGCCAGCGCAGAGCAGCACGAACAGCAACAGTCCGGTCGCCCTCCAGTGGTCGATGAACCAGCGGAGGCGAGTGGAGTTCGGACGGGGCATGGCAGGG
>CAYXKH010000040.1:0-1551 GCA_964465255.1 uncultured Isosphaeraceae bacterium | reverse complement strand
GCAGGGAGCAGGGGGCAGAGAAGATTGCAATGGGTTGCACGCTTGAGTGCGTGCGCGGAGTGCCGAAGTCCTACGGCCGTCATTCGTAGGCCACCTCACCTCAGGGGCCCCCGAAGGGCGTCAAAGGCAGCGCACGCATCGAATCGTGCATCCCACTGCCATTCGCCCTGCTCCCTGCTCTCGCTCCCTGCTCCCGCTCCCTGCTCCCGCTCCCCGCCCTCTGGGCCGAACCGATCGCTCACATCGGAAACACTCGATCGAGATCAACCTCCGGCGACATCTGGGCAAGGAGCGGCCGAAGCACGGCACGGTAGTCCGTGGTCACCGGCACGTCGCCGGGGCCGATGAGGCTCTCGTCGCTCAACGAGCGCCATCCGGAGTGGATGCCGCCAGGAACGATCGGCCCGCTCCGCGGAAGGTTCTCGCCGAGCACCATCATCACTCCGCCGAGCCCGTGGTCGGTGCCGAGGCTGGTGTTCTCGCGCACTCGGCGACCGAATTCGGTCATGACCACCACCGTGGTGTGGGCGCGATGGCTGCCGAGATCACGCCAGAATGCCTCGACTCCCTCGGCGAGCTCGCGTGCGAGCGCCGGGAATGCCTGGCCTTGCACAAAGTGGGTGTCCCAGCCGAGTCCACCCCCCACCATGTCGACCGTGGCGACATTCATTCCGAGATCGGCCTTCACCAGCTTGGCGATCTCGCGCAGCCCGCGACCGAACGACGTCGCGGGATAGTTCGCGCCACCTTCCGCGCGAAGATCGTGTTCCCGCATGGCCCGGAGCCGCTCGATGGCCTCGAGTGTCGAGCGCCCGGCGAGGCCCAGCGCCCCGGGCAGGTCGGAGTAGAGCCGCTCGAGCTGCGCCAACAGGACCGGATTGTCGGCCCCCACCGCAAAGTCGCGGATCGTCTGCATGACGGCACCAACCGGCGAGCCGCGGAGCGATTCCGGCTGCGTGGCCCCGACGGCGACTGCGGCGAGGGCACTTGCCGAGGGTCGACTCGCCCGCAGATATCGCGCCAGCCAGCCGCCACCGAGCTGTCCGCCGTGCTCCATGTAGTCCTGAGCTTCGAAGTGCGAGCGGGTGGTGTCCTGCGAGCCGGCGCCGTGCACGATTGCCAGACGGCCTTCGGCGAGATGCGGTCGAAGCAGCGCAAGCTCGCCATTGAGTGCGAAGTAGCCATCGCCATCACCTGGAATCGTCAGCGTCTCCTCGGGACGGACGCGCAGCGTCGGGCGGGCCCGGTGATACGCGTCGTCGCCGATTGGCGGGACGAGCGAGAGTCCGTCTGCGGCGCCGCGGAGGAAGATGACGACGAGGGTGGAGGACGGAGTGGGCATGGGAGCCGAGCGGGACAGGGGGAGGGAAGGGCGATCAGGGAGCAGGGATCAGGGAGCAGGGAGCAGCAGTGGGTTGCACGACTGGATGCGTGCGCGGGGTTCGGTACGGAGCGGAGTCAGCGCGGTTCTGGCGAAAGCGAGCGTGCGGCCGAATGCCCAACGGAGCGCTCCAACCAACTGGGCCATTGTCCGCGACCGAGCGCAACTTC
>CAYXKH010000039.1:2009-18005 GCA_964465255.1 uncultured Isosphaeraceae bacterium | reverse complement strand
GAGCGCTCCGTTCGGCCCTCCGGGCCGACACTCGCTTTCGTACGCCGCGCCGGGCGAAGCCCGGCGGGCTGAGGGCTGCTTGAGCGCTTCGCGATCGCGACCTGCGTCACGCCTTCGCGAGCGCAGCGAGCAGAGGCGTGGAGCGGCGCGTCCGAGGCGGTGCGGTCCGGAACAGGCACCGGGCGTGGCGAGCACGCACCTGCACGCTGGTGCTCGCGAGGGCGTCACACCCGACGGGGGGCGCGTACCCTCCGCGTTCCAATGTTGCCGTCGTCCACGCCGTCAGCCGCTTCAACTTCCGCCTCCAATTCCGCTGACTCCAGTTCGGCTGGCGCGGGCGCAGGGGGCCGCAGCGGCGTCCACCGCATCGAGGTCAGGCCGCGTCCAGGTCTGCCTGGGGCGCGCGGCGAGGCGGCGCTTCGCGAGGTGCAGTCCCTGGGGCTCGGGGACGCGCCCACGCGGATCGATCACGCCGCCGTCTACTTCATCGCCGGGGCGCTCTCGGGAAAGCAGCTTCAGCGCATCGCCGACGAACTCCTCGCCGACCCCGTGACTCAGGCCGCGAGCGTTTCCAGTCGCGGCGATGGTCCAGCCGGCAGTGCGACGACCACCATCGAAGTCCACCCGCTTCCAGGCGTCACGGACCCCGCCGCAGAGAGCGTGCAGCTTGCCATCGGGGCGATGCTCGGGGTGTCGGTCGAGGTCCGCACGGGCAATCGCTGGGACATGCACGGAGTCGATCTCGACACGGCGGAGTCGATTGCCCGACGGGTCTTTGCCAATCCGGTCATCCATGCCATCCACCGCGGGGCCTACTTCCCCGAGGAGTTCCGCTCGGCGACGGCTCACGAGTCGGCGGTGCGCGACGTTCCGCTCCGAGCCATCGAGGATCT
The DNA here is from genome assembly GCA_964465255.1 of uncultured Isosphaeraceae bacterium. Classification (GTDB taxonomy): domain Bacteria; phylum Planctomycetota; class Phycisphaerae; order Phycisphaerales; family SM1A02; genus CAYXKH01. The sequence continues at coordinate 17,112 of CAYXKH010000039.1, read as the reverse complement.
CTCGCTCGAGAAGTTCTCCCGCGATGCCCATCTCTTCCTCAGTCTCGACGAGATGCGAGCCGTCCGCGACCACTATCGAGCCCTTGGCCGGGATCCCCGCGAGATCGAGCTCGAGACGATCGCCCAGACCTGGTCCGAGCACTGCGTGCACAAGACTCTGAAGTCGACGGTGCACTATCGCGAGTCTTCAGGGGCGGGCGCAGGCGAGTCTCGCCATGCGCTGCGGGCCGAGGGTCGTCCCAATCACGAGCGACTTGCCGACGGGTCGATTGTCATCGGCAATCTTCTGAAGTCGACCGTCGCCGCCGCCACCCACGAGTTGATCGCCGACGGCATCGACTGGTGCCTCTCGGTCTTCGTCGACAACGCCGGCGTGATCGCCTTCGACGAGACCCACGCGGTCTGCTTCAAGTGCGAGACCCACAACCACCCGAGCGCAATCGAGCCCTACGGCGGTGCCGCCACCGGCATCGGTGGCTGCATTCGCGACATCATGGGGACGGGGCTCGCCGCGAAGCCGATTGCGGCGACCGACGTCTTCTGCGTCGCCCCGCCCGACCGCGTCGAGGTGCCCGCCGGTTGCCTCTCGCCGCAGCGCATCCTGCGTCAGGTGGTGGCCGGCGTGCGCGACTACGGCAATCGGATGGGGATCCCGACCGTCAACGGCGCCGTCTGGTTCGACGACGACTACGTCGGGAATCCGCTGGTCTACTGCGGCTGCATCGGCGTCATGCCGCGGGACAAGGTGCGAGGCGAAGTGCGCGCGGGCGATCGCATCATCGCTCTCGGTGGACGCACCGGTCGCGACGGGATCCACGGGGCGACCTTCTCTTCGGCGGAGCTGACCGACACCCATGCCGACGAGTTCAGTCACGCGGTGCAGATCGGAAACGCAATCACTCAGAAGAAGGCCCTCGATGCGATTCTCGCCCTGCGCGATCACGCCGACGGATGCGTCTTCAGCGCCATCACCGACTGCGGCGCTGGTGGATTCTCGAGCGCCGTGGGCGAGATGGGTCGACTGCTCGGTGCGGTCGTCGATCTCGAGCGGGCGCCTCTCAAGTACGCGGGATTGACGCCGACGGAAGTCTGGATCTCGGAAGCCCAGGAGCGGATGGTGATGGCCGTGCCCGCCGAGAGGCTCGAGCAGCTCGCGGCGATCTGCGACGCCCACGAGGTGGAGTGGTGCGATCTCGGCACCTTCGGCGAACCCAATCGCGATCTCGTCCTGCGCTGGCACGGCGTCGAGGCGGGTCGTCTCTCGACGGTGTTCCTCGAAGAAGCGCTGCCCACGCCGACGCGCGAGGCAACCTTCACGGCGCCGCCGAACCGTGCGGTGCCGACGACATGGAATCCACCTGCGTCAGCCGAGGCGCTTCGTCGCCTGCTGGCCCATCCCAACATCGCCAGCAAGCGGTGGATCATCCGCCAGTACGACCACGAGGTGCAGGGCGGCTCGGTGGTCAAGCCGCTGGTGGGGCCCCTCCAGAGCGGTCCCTCGGATGCCGCGGTGATCACGCCGGTTGCGCCCTCCGGGTCGCAGGCTGCCCGAGGGCTGGCGATTGCCAACGGCCTTTCGACCGGGCTGCGCGACGATCCCTATCTGATGGCTCTCGCGGCAATCGACGAGTGCGTCCGCAATCTGGTCTGCGTCGGTGCGGATCCTTCGCGCATCGCCATCCTCGACAACTTCTCCTGGCCGAGCTGCAAGGACCCGGAGAACCTGGGGTCGCTGGTGCGGGCCGCGGAGGGCTGTTACGACGGGGCCAAGGCCTTCCGCACGCCATTCATCTCCGGCAAGGACTCGCTCAACAACCAGTTCGTCACCGTGGATGGTTCGGTGATCCGCATTCCTCCGACTCTGCTCATCTCGGGGTTCGGCATCGTCGAGTCGATTGAGAAGTGCGTGACCATGGACGCCAAGCAGGCCGGCAATCTGCTGCTTCTGGTCGGTCCGCGCGGTGGCTCGCTTCGCGGAAGCCATGCCGGGCGCATGTTCGATGCCGATTGCGGCGACCTTCCGGTGCTCGATCTGGTCCGAGGCCCGGCCTCGGCGCGAGCAGTCGCCGCCCTCATCGAGGAAGGGCTCGTCACCAGTGCCCATGACGTGAGCGATGGTGGGCTGCTGGTTGCGGCGGCCGAGATGGCCTTCTCGGGCGAGCTGGGCGTGCGGCTCTCAGTTGAGGGAACGACCGGACCGCTCCCCGTCAACGAGCTCTTCACGGTGCTCTTCAACGAGGAGCCGAGTCGCTACCTGCTGGAGATCGCTCCGCACGCGCTGCCTCGAGTGAAGCGCATGCTCGGCGAGCTGCCGCACGAGGTGCTTGGCCACTTCACCGACGAGAGACGGCTGCGCCTTCCGCAGGCCGCACTCGACGAAGCCATCGACGCCCTGCGCGACCTCTGGAGCGGAACCCTCGACTGGTAGCGCCGGGCGAGGTGCTCCCTCGCGGCCCGGACGCACGTGAATCTTGATCTTGGACGATTGAACCGATACCACTCCGGCCCCTCCATGCCACTCGCACTCGTCATCACCGCGCCTGGAATCAACTGCGACCAGGAACTCGTTCAGGCCTTCCGCCTCGCTGGCGCCGAGGTCGAGTCGCTGCTCCTCAAGCAGCTCGCCGCCGAGCCGGCGCTCGTCGAGCGCTTCGACCTGATCGGCATTCCCGGCGGGTTCAGCTATGGCGATGACATCGCCGCCGGGCGCATCGTCGCCCAGCTCATCCGCCAGAGCGTCTATCCGCAGCTCGCCGCGGCGATTGCTCGCGGAACGCCGGTCATCACACCGTGCAACGGATTCCAGATCGCGGTGCAGTGCGGCCTGCTTCCGGGTCCCATGCATGGAGGACGCTGGCCCGCGCAGGCGGCGACTCCGGTGGTTGCTCTCGCCGACAACGCCTCGGCCCGCTTCGCCGATCGCTGGGTACGAGTCGAGGTTCCGGACAACACCCGCTGCATCTGGACCCGTGGACTGGCGGCGACGGATCGCCTCGGCGAGGCCTCATCCCGGGCGTCCTCGCCGCAACTGATGATGCTGCCCATTGCCCACGGAGAAGGTCGATTGATCGCCGACGCGTCGCTCCTCGACGCCCTTGAGAGCCAGGGGCAGATCGCTCTGCGCTATGCCGCCGATGACAACCCCAACGGATCGATGCGGGAGATCGCCGGAATCTGCGATCCCACGGGAGTCGTGTTCGGACTGATGCCGCATCCCGAGCGGTTCACACGATTCACTCAGCATCCGTTCTGGACCCGCTTCGGCGAGGACGTCCGCAGCGGTGAGCCGCTGGGCCTTGCGATGTTCAAGGCCGCGGTGGGCGTGGCGTCGCGGCGGGAGTGCGCGGTCACACCAGCCAGGTGACGACGGTGTAGGCGGCGAGGGTGACGAGTGCCACGCCCATCAGGTCGAGTATCGACCCTGCCTTGTACATCGACGAGAGCGGCACGCGCCCGCTGCCGAAGACGATTGCATTCGGCGGTGTGGCCACGGGAAGCATGAAGCCGCAGCTCGCCGCGAGACCTGCGGTGAAGATCAGCGAGTAGGGCGACATTCCCAGCGCGGGCGCCAGCGCCGCCATGAGCGGCATCATCGTCGCCGCGATTGCGGTGTTCGAGGCCAGCTCGCTCAGAACCACGATCGCCAGGGCCAGAAGGACCACGACCAGCAGGGTCGGGGCCCCGCTGAGCACGGAGAACTTCGCGGCCAGGAAGGCCGCAACGCCGTTGGTCTCGAGGGCCGCCGCAAGACTCAACCCGCCACCGAAGAGCAGGAGCACCCCCCACGGCAGACCCTCCGCGGTCTTCCAATCCATCGTCGGTGGCACCGGGCCGCGCTCTTCCGAAGGCCCTTCCGTGCGTCCGCCGGGAAGAAGAAAGAGGGAGAGCGCCCCGAGCAGCGCGATCCCGCCGTCGGTGAGTCCGCGCAGCGGTTGCATTCCGTCGAACTCGATCTGCGTCAGCCAGGGACGAGCGATCCAGAGGGCCGAGACCACCCCGAAGACGATCGCCGTGGTCCACTCGCCCCGGTTGATCGGGCCGAGTGCGGCCCGCTCTCGGCGGATCAGATCGGCTCCGCCTTCGAGACGGGTTGCTCCGCAGGGGAAGAGGGCCAGGAGCAGGAGCCAGCAGGCCGGCAGGAAGACGGCCACGATGGGCACGCCAATGGCCATCCAGCGCCAGAACTCGATCTCGCGATCGAAGTTGCGGCGCATGTACTCGACCACGATTCCATTCGGAGGCGAGCCGATGATGGTGCCGATTCCGCCAATCGATGCGGCGTAGGCCATGCCCAGCATCATCGCCGTGCCGAAGTTGCGCAGATGAGCGGGGGCGTCATCGGGTGATCCGGTCTCGTACTCGTCCCTCGGACGACGACGCATCAGGTCGACGAGGCTCGCGGCAATCGGAAGCATCATCGCGGCGGTCGCGGTGTTCGACACCCACATGCTCAGAACCGCGGTCGCCAGCATCACGCCGAAGATCAACCCCGCGGGACGCGTTCCCGTGTAGGAGATCACTGCGAGAGCGATGCGGCGGTCAAGCCCCCAGCGCTGCATCGACTGGGCCAGCACGAACCCGCCGAGAAAGAGGAAGACGATCGAGTCGGCATATGGCGCGGCCGCAGCGCCGAAGCTGGAGATGCCCAGAAGCGGGAAGATCGCCACCGGCAGGAGCGCTGTCGCCGGCACATCGATGGCCTCGGTGAGCCACCACCAGCCCATCCAGACGAGGACCGCGAAGGTGGCCCTCCCCGCGTCACTCAAGGTCGCAACTTCCCCGGCGAGGGATACATACTCCGGGGGCAGGAAAAACCAGACGAGCAGGGCGAACACTGGTCCCAGCACGATCGAGAGAGTTCGGCAGAGTCCCCGGTTCCGCGCAAACCAGCCGCTCGACCGCGGTGAGGTCACGTCTCCGATCCCGCGCCGAGCCGATGGGAGACGTCCCGCGGCTTGACAGCCAGCACCGAACACTCGGACTCGCTCAAGGCTCGCTCGGCCGTGCTGCCCAGCAGCATGTCGCGCAGATTGGATCGCCCACGCGTACCCAGCACGATCAGATCGGCGCTGACCATCGCGGCGTAATCGACGATGCCCGATCGATGTCGCGGCGCGTCGTGGAGGGCGATGGTCGGCTTGAGGAAGCTGACGGTGTGCCCCATCTCGGCCACGAAGGCTTCGACTCGGCCCTGGAGTCCGGTGCGAAACTGGGTCTGGAACTCCGGAGTCGCCTGCGGAGTGGGGGCGCGGTAGTGGAGCTGATGCCACGGGGCGTCGAAGACGTGAAGCACGTGAAGCCGGGCATCGTCCTGGCCCGCGATCCGGGCCGCGGTCTCAAGGGCATCCCGAGACGTCTCGGAGAGATCCACGCACGCCACCACGGTTCGGAACGGATCCGTCTGGCCTTCGCGCACGATCAGCACGCGGGACGGGGAGTTCCGCACACATGCGGTCGCGACCGTCCCCATTCCAACGTCGGGATGGCGGGTGCCGTAGGCCCCGAGGACGAGCAGATCGGCGTTGGCGTCACGGGCGGCGGCGAGGATGCCGACGATCCGGTTGTTCACGCACGCGTCGAAGGGAAGCGCGGCGGCTCCCTCGATTGCGGCCGCGAAGCTCTCCCAGGCCTTGCGGGCGTCGGAGATGAGTCCATCGGTGATGGTCTGCTGCAACTGCGACAGCGCCCGTCCGAGCTCGATGGCGACCAGGGTGTCGATCACGTGAACCACGCGGACAGAGGCCTGATTCCACTTCGCGATTCGAATCGCCTGCCGGAGGGCGGCGGCGGAGCAGGGCGTGAAGTCGGTGGCCACCACGATTGACTTGATGCCGTCCATGAGTGTCGTCTCGTTTGACAGGAGGGAGAGGGGAGACCGGCGCGAGCCGTGGAGCCAGCGTAGTGCAGCGACTCAAGGATCGGCGGACCGTGCCGGGCGCGACCTGTCCGCCTCAGCGGGGGCGGGCCGCGGCGACGATCCGCTCGGCGGTGCGGACGGCGGCGAAGCCTGCCTCGGCATCGACCTGCGGCCGACTTCCGGTGCGGACTGCGTTGATGAAGTCCTCGAGCTGCAATCGCAGAGGCTCTCCCGTGCCGACTTCGAGGGTGTCGATGTCGACGAGCTCGAGGAAGTTGAGAGACGAGAGATCCTCGTTCCGCTGAAGTCGGCCCCGCACGTCGGCGAGCTGAGCGGCGTTGGCGTGCTTGCGGACGACGGTTCCGGTGCGGGCGACGAAGTCGGCGGAGACGTAGGCGTCCTCGCCGATCACGCGGATCTTCCGTTCGGTCTTGAGGGCCAGCCGGCTGGCGGTGATGTTGGCGACGCAGTCGGGAAGCGTGCGGCCGTCGGGAGCTCGCGCGGCGTGGAACACCAGGCGGGCGTTGCAGACGTCTTCGGCTTCGCTCAGCACGCTCACGGCGCTGGCGTGCACCTCGTCGGGTTCGCGACCGACCAGCATCAGCAGGAGATCGATGTCGTGGATCATCATGTCGAGGACCACGCCGACGTCGACGCTGCGGAAGGTCATCGGACTGATGCGGTCGATCTCGATGAATCTCGGGGTGAGTCCGGACAGGGCCCGAATCGCCACCATCACCGGGTCGTAGCGGACCACATGTCCGACCTGCAGCACCGCGCCGCTCCGGGCCGCAGCGTCGGCGAGGGCCCGAGCCTCGGTGACATCCGGCGCCAGCGGCTTCTCGATGAGACAGGCCACGCCTCGGGCCAGGAGCGGCTCGGCCACGGCTCGATGGTGCACGGTCGGAACCGCGACGGTGACGGCGTCGACGCCCAGGGCCAGAAGCTCGTCCACTGTCGCGCACGCGGCGCCGCCGTACTCCTCGACGATTGCGCTTCGACGCTCGGCGCTGGCATCGACCACGCCGACGAGTTCGGTGCCCTCGACCTGCGTATAGAGGCGGGCGTGATGTCGACCCATGCGACCGACACCGACGACGCCGCAGCGGAGGAGCTTCAGGGCTTGGGACTTCATGGAAGCCATGATGGTACGGGCGACGGCGGGTGAGATCGGCCCCGTCCTTCAGCGGTCTCGCGTCGGTCGTCCCCGACCGCCGGTCGGGTCGGTGCTCTTCGCGAGGCGTCGGACCTTCTCGTCGAAGGTCCCGGACTTGGCGCGCTTGCGGATTGCGGATTCGTCGCGTTCCGCGGCATGCCGGACGGACCATGCCGCGGAACGCAGGAGCGAACCAAGCCCGTACGCGAGGCCGATGAACAGCGCCAGTGCTCCGAGGATGGTCGGAAGGACCAGGAAGAAGTCGGCGAGCCCGTTCTGGCCCGCGATGAACGCAAGCAACGGATGGAGGAAGCCGACCAGACATCCGACCGAGGCGATCTGCAGGGCGTGGTCGGCGCTCTCGTCCCGCATCCACGAGGCATGGCGGCGCAGGTGTGTGACCAACGGGAAGAGCGCCAGGATCGAGAGTGCCGTGGTCACGCGGAGCAGAATCGAGGCGAGCCCGGATGCCGGCGCGACGAAGGCGAAGAGGATCGCCACGAGGCAGAGGAGATGGAGCACACTCATCCGCCGGGCAAGACGCCCCCAGCGACTGGTGACTCCGAGGCCCTGCCGTGCGGCTTCCACTCCCTCAATCGGCCGCGTGAGTCGGCGCTGGGCCCAGAAAAGTGTGGCCACCAGGGTCGCCAGCACGAGCTTCATCGTCAATGTCGGTGGAACCAGGGGCGCGGTCAGAATGAACAGGATGCGGGTGAAGTACCACCACAGATTCGAAATGACCTGGGGAGTTCCGGAAGGGGTGATCAGGGCACTGACACACGCGGCTCCGGCAAGCGCCACCAGAACCGGAAGGGAGGAGACGACGAACAGATTGCGAATTGCAATCACGGTCGTGCGCGGTTCCTCGCAGAGCGACGCATCGTCCAGAGCCCGCCGCCGTTGCCCGCGTTCACGGTGAGGCGGTGCGTGTTCCGTGCCGCATTCAGGGCAGCGCACGTGGGTCGATCCGCGCAGGTCGTAGCCGCAGGCGAGACAGCGCTCGACGCCGCCGCCCGCGCCATTGCGTCCGGTCGGGTCGGCTGCACCCGATGGCGCCGCCTCCTCTTCAAGAAGCCACGCATTCACACGGTCGACAACCGAGGGGCTGGACGGGGCGGCTTCCGTGGTCGTGGAGGTCCCGCATTCGGGACATCGATCCCCGACCAGGCCTCGCAGGTCGTATCCGCAGCTCGTGCAGCTTCGCCGTGGTTCGCTCACCGCGCCGTCGGCGGCGATCCGCACCGAGGCCCGGACCGGAAGACCACACGAGGGACAGGTGCCGTTGAGTGAGATCGAGCGCAGCTCGGTTCGACAGCGGACGCAGGGAATGTGCAGTCCAGCGCCCGGCGTGAACGGTTTCGGATGCCGCGGAGTCGGATCCCAATTGGAAGCCACGGTCCAAGCGTACCGCCGGCACGATGGAAACGACGCAGCCGGTTGGAGAACCTACACTCGCCCCCTCATGCGTGCACCGATACAGAAGGTTCAGGCCGAAGGTCTGCGAATCGGCATCGTCGTCAGCCGGTACCACGGCGAGATCACCAGCGCTCTCGCCCGCGGCGCCCGCGATGCGTTCCGGGCCAGCGGCGGGTCGGAGGCCGACCTGTTCCAGATCGACGCCCCCGGCGCCTTCGAGCTTCCGGTGATCGCCGCGGCGTTCGCCCACGACGGCGACGTCGATGCAGTGGTCGCGCTCGGCTGCGTGGTCACGGGCGAGACCAGGCACGACGACTACCTCTGTCGGGCGGTCGCCGATGGCCTGATGCGCATCAGTGTGGAAACCGGCATCCCCGTCGGTTTCGGTCTCCTCACCGTCGCGACGATCGAGCAGGCCAGGGCCCGCGCCGGCGGCGCTCACGGAAACAAGGGTGAAGAGGCGATGCTGGCGGCGCTCTCGGCGGTCCTCTCGGTGCGAGCGCTGGCCGAAGCCAGCGACGGCGCCGGCGATGGAGAGCGCTGATGCAGGCGAGCCATCAGGCCGACCGGGACGCGCGGCGATGCGCCCTGCAGTGCCTGTATCAGTTCGATGCCGGGATCAGCGAACGTCCCGACACCATGTGGCATTCGCTCGTGGGTGACGAGGCTTCCCCGGGCGGCGATGCCCGGGAGCGGGGCTACGACCTCGCCTGCCTCGCGTGGGAGTTTCGTTCCGAGGCCGATGCCGCGATTGCTCCGCTGACTCCCGAGTGGCCGAGTCATCGCCAGCCGATGGTCGATCGGAACGTCCTTCGCCTGGCCTTCTACGAGGTCGTGCACGCCGACCTTCCTCCCAAGGTCTCCATCAACGAGTCGATCGAGCTCGCTCGCGAGTTCGGTGGCGAAAAGAGTCCTGCGTTCGTCAACGGCGTTCTCGATCGCCTCTTCCGCGACAAGCTGGCGGCGGAGCCCGATCGGTCCGCCGATCTTCCCGCGTCTCCGAACGCCTGAATCCGCTCGCCCCTGATTCGAGTCCGCCGAGCCATGCGCTTCTTTCGATCCGCCGTCGATGCCGTCAAGCGGGGTCTTCAGAAGACCGCCGAGGTCTTCGGCACGGGCATGCGCACGCTGCTGCACGGGCGGAAGCTCAGTCACGAGCTGATCGACGAGATCGAGACCCGGTTGATCGCCGCGGACGTCGGCGTGAAGGCCACGGGCGAGATCATCACGGCGCTCCGAGAGGAGTTTCGATCGGGTCGCGTCGACCGCGGCGAGGACGCCATCGAATTCCTGAAGAAGCAGTTGAAGAGTCGCTGGAGCGACGCCGACCGCGAGTTGCGCATGGCCCCGACCAAGCCCACGGTCATCCTCGTCGCCGGAATCAACGGCGCCGGCAAGACCACGAGTGTGGCCAAGATCGCCCGCAGCCTGAAGGAGTCGGGCCGCACGGTCCTCCTCGCCGCGGCGGACACCTTCCGCGCCGGCGCCGTCGCCCAGCTCGAGATCTGGGCCCAGCGACTGGGAATCGACATCGTGCGGGGGAATCAGGGGGCCGACCCCGCGGCAGTCGTCTTCGACGCGGTCGATGCGGCTCTCGCCCGCGGCGTCGATGTGCTCCTGATCGACACCGCCGGTCGGCTGCACACCCAGGAGCATCTGATGCGGGAGCTCTCCAAGATCCGCAACGTCGTGGCCAGGAAGATTCCCGGGGCACCGCACGAGGTGCTGCTGGTCCTCGACGCCACCAGTGGACAGAACGCGGTCCGCCAAGCCGAGCTCTTCAAGGCCGCAATCGATGTCACCGGGATCTTTCTGGCCAAGCTGGACGGCACCGCCAAGGGTGGAATCGTGGTTGCCATCCGCGATGCCCTCGATGTCCCGGTGAAGCTCGTGGGTGTCGGCGAGCGCCCCGAGGACGTCGAGCCCTTCGACCCGGACGCGTTCGTCGAAGCCATGTTCGCGGGGTGACGCCAGGCGCCGAGGACGGGAACTGGACGGGGTCCTCCGCGGGTTCCAGAGTCGGAATCGAGGGACCGGACGGGTTCTGGCCCTCAGGGCCTCGGTTGGGGTGGGTGGTCGCCGTTACACTGGTCCGATGCGTCGGGCTGCCTTCACACTCGTTGAAGCGCTGGTTGTGATCGGGATCATCATCATCCTGGTCGGGATCAGCATTCCGGCAATTGGCAAGATCCAGTCGGAATCGCAGTCGCTCGGCTGCATCGCCAATCTGAAGCAACTGTTCAGTGGTGTCGAGGTCTATCGGCAGGCGAACAACACCCTGCTCCCCAACGCGGAGCCGCTGCCGGCGGTCGGTGTCGACGGCCCGATCGGTGGCCTGCCGGCGGTCCTGAAGGCCTACGTCTCGCGCGAGTCCACCAGCTGGCTCTGTCCCGCCGACTCGGATCCGGAGTCATTCGAGACCGGTACCAGCTACCTCTATCTGCCGGGGCTCTACATCCTGACGCCCGGCATTCAGCTCCAGCTCCCACCCAACGCATTCGACCTTCCGCCGAAGCAGCGCAGGACGCTCGAAGCCCAACTGGTGACCGCGCTCTACGAAGGCGATACGCCACTGCCGCTTCTCCTCGACAGTCAGGATCGTCATCCAATTGGAACCCGGATTCCGCGCAACGGCGTCTACATCGACGGCAGCGCCCGAGTCCTTCCCAAGTCGCTGGTCACCCCTGCAGAACCATGAGCTTCATCGAGTCGATCCGAGACTGGTTTGCGTACGACCGGCGACGCGGGTTCGCAGCCGGCGCCGGCGCGCTTGCCCTGGCGTTGATGGTCGCGCTCTGCGTCTGGTGGTTCGTGATCCGCTGGAAGCCGCCACCGAGCATCTTCGACACGCCCGTCGACGACGTCATGGGGTATCTCGCTCTCGACGACTTCAGCAGGCTTCCCCTCGATGAACGGATGCGATTCCTCCTCGACTTCGCCGCGCGCTTCCGAGGATTGAAGCAGAGCGAGTCCGCGGTGCTTGCGGGATTCCTCGCCGGGCTTTCGGGTCCGGCGCGGGAGACCCTGCGTCAGAACGTGCGGCTTCTCGCCAAGGACATCTTCGCCGACGGGGCCCGTCGCTATCTGGCCCTGCGCGACGAGGAGGAGAAGCGGCGCTTCCTCGACGACTGGCTCGTCGAGTGGGCCAAGACCGCCGAGGCGCTGGCCGAGGCCGAGCCGTCGAAGAAGAGCGACGAGGAGCGGCTCGCGGACATCAAGCGGGACGGGGATCGTGAAGCCGGGCGCCGTCCGAACCGCGATGTCGACATGGATGGCGGGGATGCGGCGAGATTCCTCGGGTTCTGGCAGAGCGAAGTCGAGGTGGCATCGACGCCCAAGGAGCAGGGGCAGATCGTCCGATTCATCACCGATCTGCGGGACCACGTCCTCCGTTGACGTGAACCTGCGGATCCAGCAGCGAGCGCGCCGCGCTCGCGTTCAGGGATCGGAACGGCGCTGCAGAACTGCCGCACCGCTCCGCGAGATCGTGGGAGCAGAATCATGGCCAAGAAGAAGAACGTTCGCGAGCACCACAAGCTTCACCAGTCCGCCACTCGCGTCGTCGCTCACGGCGAGCGAGTGCGCGAGCAGGTTCGCGAACTGACCGAGCGCACGCTGCGCGGCGAGCGCACGCCGCTGCATTCGATCGGCGACGTGGTCTCGACCATGATGAGCGGAGCGATGGAGGCCATGGACGAGGCGGTGCCGGCGCAGGCCGGAAACGTGCTGCGCGAAGTGATCGGCGGGCTCACGGAAGGGGCCTCGGCCATCGTCGATTCGTCGCAGCGGACGATTCACACGGCCGAGCAGGGCCGGCGCAAGATCCTCGACGCCGCGACCAATGCGATGAAGGCCATGCCGGGCAGCGCTGCCCACGCGGCCTTGGAAGCTGCGAGCGACTTCGCTTCCACCGTGGGCGCGGCGATGCGCAGCCAGATCGAGCATCTTGTCGAGGAGGCCCGGCGCAGCGGCGGCGTGGTGCGCCCCGCGGCGACTCGCGTGCTTCGGGCCGCAGGCAGCCATCCTGCGGAACTCGCCCGCGAGACCGGTGGCGCCGGAGTTCGACTCGCCGTCGGCGCCGCGAGCCGCATGATGAGCGCAGGCGGAGGCGTGCTCACCGGACTCGCGGAGGGATTGTCGGAATCGAAGCTCGCCGGTGGATCGCGAAGGTCCGATTCGGAGCCGGCGAAGCGTCGTACGGGAGAGAAGGCCCGGGCTGCGGCGACGCGTCCGGCGGCCCAATCGAAGGTCCAATCGAAGGACAAGTCGGGAGCGAAGTCGGGGGGCAAGACCGCGGTCAAGGCCGGGGCGAAGAGCGAACCTTCGCGAGCCAGGTCGGTCAAGAGCACGACGAAGAAGACGACCAAGTCGGCGAAGCCGAGCGGAGCGCGACCGGGTGCGAAGAAGTCGGTCAAGTCGGCCGCGGCGAAGGCCTCGGCCCGATCCGGCGGACGCACGACACGTGCCCGCGCCTCGAAGTGACCTGACTGCAGGCGACTGAATGCCGCGTCGGTCGATCCGCCGCGCGGCGGCCTCTGGATCACCTCCGCGGTTGAAGATTTCGCTTCGTGAACGAGCGATTTGCTCGCATCAGCACGAGGCCGATCAAGCCGGCGAGGATGAAGCCGCAGCCCCCGACGATGCTCCAGATCCAGCCCGGGTGACCGCGCTGCGACAGGATCAGAATCGACGAGGCGACCACCAGCGCGGCAATCACCAGGGCGAAGGAGATGTTGCGGCTGGCGTGCTCGATGACCGTGGTGACGCTGGTCAGCCCCTGATGCTCGAGATTGATGGTGAGTCGATTGCGGCGCAGCCGATCGAGCAGGTCGCCGACCTCATCAGGCAGCGATTCCGCGAATCGCGCGTAGGCGATTGCCGCCTCGCGGGCGCGGCGGGCAATTGCAGCGGGCCCCGACTGCTCCAGCAGGATCTTCTCGACGTAGGGCCGGGCGCAGGAGACCATGTCGAAGCTCGGATCGAGCGAGCGGGCCACGCCTTCGATCGAGCCGAGGGCCTTGATCAGAAGCGACAGATCCGCGGGGACGCGCACGTGATGGCGCCGCAGCGCGGAGAAGAAGAGCTCCAGAAGCTGCGAGAGATTGAAGCGCTCGAGCGGGACGTCGTCGAACAGTCCGACGATCTCCTGCACATCCCGGCGAAGCGCCCGTTCGTCGACTTCCTGCGGATCGACATCGCCGAGCATGAGCGCGGCCTTGGCGACTCCCTCGACGTTGCCGACCGACGCGCCGTAGACGAGATCGGCGATCAGCCGCCGCGTCTCCGACTCGATCAGGCCGGTCATCCCCATGTCGATGAAGACGACTCGGCCGCCCGGCTGGATGATCAGGTTGCCAGGATGGGGATCGGCGTGAAAGAAGCCGATCTCGAGGCACTGCCGCAGCACCGCGCGAGCCCCGTGCTGCACGGCGGCGGTGCGATCCGCGGCGGGAATGGAGTCGGGATCCGTCCGCGAGAGCGTGGCCGGCTCGATCAGCTCAAGCGTCAGCACGTTCTCAGTGGTGCCCTCCCAGAAGACCGCGGGAAATCCCACCATCGGATCATCGGCGAAGGCGCGGCGCAGGCGGTCCGTCGAACGCCCCTCATGGGTCAGATCGAGCTCTCGTTCGAGCTGCCTGGAGAACTCGTCGACGACGGCTCGCGGGCTGACTCCGAGGTTCTTGACGCGGTCCTCGACCAGCCCGGCGATGGCTCGGAGCGCCTCCATGTCGGAGGCGACGATGTCGTCGATTCCCGGCCGCAGGATCTTGAGAACGACTCGCGTTCCATCCATCAGTTCGGCGGTGTGGACCTGGGCCATCGAGGCTGCCGCGAGCGGCTTGGGATCGATGTGCTTGAAGATCGTGCTCAGCCGATCCCCGAATTCTTCATCGAGTCGGGCCTTGATGAGCTCGAACCCGACCGCAGGGACGCTGTCCTGGAGACGGGAGAACTCCGCCGCCCACTCGTCCGGCACCAGATCGCGCCGAGTGCTCAGAATCTGGCCGAGCTTGATGAAGGTCGGACCGAGCTCCTCCATTGCTCGACGGACCCGCTCGGGCGCCGAGAGGTGCTCGATTGCCGAGGTCTGCTCGCCGGTGAAGATGGAGAGCCCGCGCTCGAGGAGCCGATCGAGCCCGGTCTCCTGGACGAAGCTCGAGAAGCCGTAGCGGACAAGCACCCGGACGACGTGCTGATAGCGCCGAACGTTGCGGATCGTTGCGTGAATCGGGATCCCGATGGCCATGCGGCTGCGTTGCTCCGTGGGGTCTGTGCCGCCGCGCGGCGAACGATGTTCGCGGCGAGTGTATAGAGGAGGGAGCGCCGCGTGGCCTGTCCGGCGCTGTCGCTGTTGCGTGTCGCTGTTGCGGACCGACCCATCGGCGTCTCCCAGCGTCACGGTCGCCTGCGCAATTCGAGCTGCATCGCAAGGGGAACGCCCGGCCGCGGAGCGGAGCCGCGGTAGGCGACGGCGGCGGCCCCGACGGACGCCCCGACGAACGCCCCGACGAACGCCCCGACGAACCCGAAGACGGACGGTGAAAATTCCAGAGCATGGGGTGATCTGGAAATCGGGGCGAGAATGACGACGTTCGCACCCGGACGGCGTTGGACGGCGCAGGCATGGCGCGGACACGCCTTCGCTGCGCCCGAGGGACGGCCGAGGGACGGCC
>CAYXKH010000039.1:0-1909 GCA_964465255.1 uncultured Isosphaeraceae bacterium | reverse complement strand
CCAGAGAGGACGGAGGAGGACCGACGATGCGAAGTGCAGCACGGTTCGCGCGGTTGAAGGCGATTTCCACCGTGATTCGGCGTCGACTCTCGCCGTCTGCGGCGATCGCCCTCGCCCAGACCCTCCTGGCAACATTCGAAGCGGGCTTTCTCGGGGTGGTTCAGCAGACGGCGGTGACACTCATCGCCGAGAGTGGCTGGCAGCCCGATCGACTTGGAACCTGGTGCCCGCGATGCGCCGCCACGCTCCGAGGAGCCGTCGATCCGCGGCTCGGGTGCGCGCGGTGCGCGGGCGGCGGCCAGCCGCGACTGGGGGAGGCGGTCGTTCGCCTTGGCGAGTACCAGGGGCCGCTTCGCGAGTGGATTCTCCAACTGAAGTACTCCAGACACCGCGAGCTTGGGAGAGCTCTCGGCGCAATTCTTGGCGAGCAGATTCGCGCGGCGATCCCCGCAGGCACGCTCGGGCGATGCGGTGGCCCGCTTGTCATCCCGATGCCGATGCCCTTCTGGCGCCGCGAACATCGCGGCATTGATCACGCCGGTGAGCTTGCCGAGGCAGTCGCCGAGCGACTCGGCTGCGAGTGTCGCCGGGTGCTCTGCCGCAGCGGGGCGCCGCTCCCGCAGACCGGCCGAAGTCGCCGCGAACGACGCCGCCTCGGCGGGGCGGGGCTCGGCGTGAAGAACGGATTGGCGGCACGGATCTCTCAGTGGCTCGGGACATCGCGATCTCGAGAACGCGGGCGAGGGCTCGACGGGCGGTGTGTCGTGCTGGTGGACGATGTCCGGACAACCGGCACCTCGCTCGCCGCAGTCGTGCGGCAGCTCCGACGGGCCCATCCAGCGGCAGTCATCGTGGCCGTCGCGGCCTGCGCCGAGCCGAATTCCTCAGTTGGAACGGCCCCACGCGACGACCAGGAATGGCTCCGAACCGACACAGGTCGGCCAACGTAAAGGTGCGTCTACCGGGCCTCGCGGGCATCTGCCCTCGGGTTCGGTGGGGAGATGCGGGTTCTGTTGCGATTGGGCGTAGCAAGGCCCTTGACACCGCTTAAGGCATCCGTATACTCACCCCTCCCAGTCAGCGATGACTGCTGCCGAGGCCTTGGGCCCTCGCGTCCGAGGTAGCGGCAGCGGTTCGTTTTTCGTCGCTGGATGGGTCATTCTTTGACAAGTGAACAGTTGGGAACGCCGCGAGGATGTGACTTCGGACGGCGGCTCTTCACAAGAGTCGTTGGTCGAAGCAATTCACGGGTGTCAGTTTCACAGCTGCCATCCGTCGGACATCCTTGTGATGCCATTTGGTTAAATTCCAGTGTACCAATGCAGTGTGGGCGACTTGTCGTCCATGCTGGCAGAGGTGTCCGTAAAGACCGACAGGTCTAGCCACCTGTTGGCGTTGGAAGTCATCGATCCTTCGGGACCGGTGCCTGGATCCAACGAGACCGACCTCAAGTCGAAGGCAACTTCGATTCGAAGTCGCCAGGCAACTCTCATGTCGAAGCTTTGCATGCGTCACCGAAAGGTGCGTGTGCTGCAACGAATATCAATTGAAGAGTTTGATCCTGGCTCAGATTGAACGCTGGCGGCATGGCTAAAACATGCAAGTCGAACGCGAAAGGGAGCAATCCCAAGTAGAGTGGCGAAAGGGCGAGGAATAGATTTCTACGTACCCCGAGGTCGAGGATAATCAAGGGAAACTCTGACTAATACTCGATAATGTGGTGACACCAAAGGCTTGCTGCCTTGGGAGCGGGGAATCTCCTATCAGGTAGTTGGTGAGGTAATGGCTCACCAAGCCGAAGACGGGTAGCGGGTGTGAGAGCACGGCCCGCCGCATCGGGACTGAGACACTGCCCGGACTCCTACGGGAGGCTGCAGTAACGAATCTTCCGCAATGCGCGAAAGCGTGA
>CAYXKH010000038.1:4170-18308 GCA_964465255.1 uncultured Isosphaeraceae bacterium | reverse complement strand
GTCATGGAGGTCATGGAGGTCATGGAGGTCATGGAGGTCATGGAGGTCATGGAGGTCATGGAGGACACGGAGGAAGAGGCAAGGGTGCGAACGGCACCGGCCCCGTGATGCCGGCATCACAGGCAATCGTGTCCGTTCACCAACATGACTCGCTCGCGTGCTTCTCCGTGTCCTCCGTGACCTCCGTGTTCCATACCTCCTGCACGCGAGGTGACGAAAGTCTGGCGAGCATGGTCGACGTGCACGGATGTTGCGAGCACCAGCGTCTCGCCGAGCCCCAGCTCGGCGAGTTCCAGGTTCGGCGGCGCTGGGGCCGTGATTCGTTCACGGCGTTGGGCGCCACTGCGCAATCAGAATGACGTGGTTCCGCGTCGGACGCGTGCTATCGCGAAGCGCTGGGAGTTTCTCCAGCGTCGTCGACTTGTCGCATTCGAGCTGTACATTCCTCCCCGGCGAGCTTGGGGGCCGCCCGGTGAGCGAACGACCGGAGTGATTCCGGGGCGCTGGCCGAGTGATGCGGAGCGTGTGCTCACATCCGACGTTTCGTTTCAACAGCATGACATTCGGGGGATTGCATGGTCGGCTTCTCAAAGGTAGCAATTCGTGGGGCTTCGCGGCTCCGTGGCAGGTCATCGAACGGTGGGCAGGCAACCGTCGATTGCGACGGCGTTGCGTGCGCGGAGATCTCGCCCGCCCGCGAGAGTGCGCCCGCGGCGGATCGCACCAGGGCCCGGACCGCGCGGCAGGGTCGTCGGGCGGCGATTCAGTTCGCGGGGGCCCTCATCGTCGGGCTGTCGTTGGCCCACACCAGCCAGGTTCGGGCGGGGCTCACTTCCACCAGCGTGTCGCTGAGCGAGATCCGCACCGATCAACCGGGAACCGACAACGACGAGTACATCGAGCTGGCGGGTACGCCGGCGACGTCGCTGGATTCGCTGACCTTCATCGTGATCGGTGACGGGACGGGGCTGAGCGGATGCATCGAGGAGATCATTCCGCTCACCGGCCGGGTGATTCAGGAGGACGGTGTGTTCCTCATCGGCCAGGCCTCGATGACACTCGGCGCACCCGACCTGGTCACGTCCATTGAGTTCGAGAACAGCGACAACCTCACCCTGCTGCTGGTCGAAGGCTTCACGGGAACCATGGGGCTCGATCTCGATTCCAACGATGACGGCGTGCTTGACCTGATGCCATGGAGCGCGGTGATCGACGCGGTCTCCATGGTCGAGAACGTCGAGACCCCGCCGGTCAACACCGAGTGGTGGTACGCGATCCCGGTGGGCCCGGGCGGAAACGGCGACCCGCCGTATCACATCTATCGCTGCCCCGGCACCGGGGCCTGGCGGATCGGTCCCAACGACCCCGCGGCCGGCATCGATACCGCAGGTGCCCCCAACTTCTCCTGCATCGAGGGAGCGCCCTGTGCCGGCGATCTGAACACCGACTCGATCGTGGACGGAGTCGACGTCGGGATTCTGGTGCAGCGCTGGGGCAGCGAGGATGCCGCAGCCGACATGGATGACAGCGGACTGGTCGACGGCGCCGATCTCGGCGTGCTGCTGCTGGCCTGGGGGCTTTGCGACTGAGTTGACGCGTTTGACTGGGCCAGCTCTTCAACGGGGCCAGCGAGACGCGTCGCACGCGGCGGCGGAGTGAGCTTTCGGCTGGCGGATGGACCTGTTCATCTGGGGGACAACAGGGACTCCGCCAGCCGTCATTCACACGACCGTCCTCGATGCACCCTCGCCGTGGGGGATCTCGATTCACCCTCTCCGCGCATCGGTCGCGAGTTGCCTCAGCGCGACCGGGATCGTGGCCGCGCGGGCAGGAACCGTTCGATCGAGGAAACACCCCGGGCTGGACTCGAACCAGCGACCTGCCGCTTAGAAGGCGGCTGCTCTGGCCAGCTGAGCTACCGGGGTAGGGCGGGCACCGGGCCAAGCGTATCTCGGCTTGGCTTCTTGGGGCCTGTGGTATCGAGGGCGGCGGAGACGAGCACGCTGGGGACCATGGTCCCGGGGACGAAGCACGGGGCACGGGAGGACGGGGCACGACGGACGATGCACAACGGACGGGCCGCGGGCACCGAGCAGGCCGCCGACGAGTGCGGGGGGGTCAGGCACTGTCAGTCGGGAGCGGTCCCGCCTTCATCCGTCTGACCACCTCACGAGCCAGCTCGAGAACCGTGAGGGGCGACGATCCCTCAGCCTTGTTGTTGACGATGACCCAGGTGGGTCGCTCGAGACTCGCGGCCAAGGCGCAGAGGAGTGCGACATCGGCGCGGGCGCCGGGGTCGGGTTCGACGAGTCGATCGAAGGGCTGGTAGATCTCCGCGGCTTCCTCGTACTGATGGTTGCGCCGGAGCATCCAGCGGATCACGATGGCGTGTTGCGTGGCGGGATCAATGATCGCACGCTGGACCTCGAGAGTCGGGACCGAGGGATGGAGGTTGTAGCAGTGGAGCGTGCCGGTCTCGGCGAGGAGCGCTCGATAGAGCTCGGCGGCGCGACCGGTGAAGAACTCGCCGTTGCGGAGTTCGACGGCAAGCGAGCATTGCCCTGAAGTGGACGGTGCGATGCATTCCAGGAAGTGGTGCAGTCGCTCAAGCACCCGCTCCGCTCCACCCAGATCGCGGAGCCTCAGCGGTGGAAACTGGAGGAGGATGACGCCGGCGCGCGACCGCAGACCCTCGAGGGTGGGGCCGATCACCGCATCGCGGGCGTGAGCGGAGCTGAGGAAGAGATCCTGCGGATCGCGCCCAGGTCGCGAGGGAAACATGAGGGCCTGATGGGCCTTGACCAGAAAGCGGAAGTCGGCCGGAACGGCTCCCGCGTAGCGGGCGAAGACGGTGCTCTCGATTGGGGCGTAGTAGGTGCGGTCGATGCCGACCGTGCGAAAGAGGGGATGGCCTGCGTAGGCCGCGAGACCGTCGAATGCCAGAGCCTCGGCCGAGAGCTTGCCCCGCGGCGGTGGCCGATACACGAGGCCGCGCCAGCCCGGAAAGGTCCAGGACGATGTCCCGAGGCGCAGGAGCGGGGGAAGCGACGCCGCGAGCGTCATCACCGCAGGCTCGAGGTTCGCGGTCTGAACCCGCGGCGTCTCGGGCTCCTCGCCGAAGAGTGAGAGCTGCGAGGTCATGCCGCAGGCTCCGGCGATGGCACGGTGATGGTGGCGGGCACGACACTGGCAAGCGTGACCCGCGTCGAGCCGAGGTACGCAGGCGCGACACCCGCAGGCGCGACACACGCAGACGTGATACCCAAAGGCGTGACACCCAAAGGCGCGACACCCGCAGACCGGACACCGCAGTGACGCCCGGGCGCAGAAAAACACGGGTCGCGTCGAGCGACCCGTGTGAGGTGGGATGTCGTTGATGCCCGTCGGATGGCAACTTCCCGAGTGCGGCTCAGCTCTGAGTGCCGCTGGCCGCCGGCTCCGGCGGAGGCGGAGTCACGATCTTGCGGCTCTCGAAGTAGAGATGCTCCGCGTCGGGCTTCCGCGTGATCATGATGGCGTCGCCCGGACCGAAGTCGCCGCTCAGGAGACTCTCCGCCAGCGGATCTTCGATGAACGAGCCGATGGCACGACGCAGCGGTCGGGCGCCGAAGTCGGGGTTGTAGCCCTTGTCGATCAGGAAGTCCTTGGCGAGCTGGTCGAGTTCGAGCTTCATGCCCTTCTCTTCCAGACGCTTGCGGACCTTGGCGAGCTCGATCTCGATGATCTGATTGAGATCGTCGCGCAACAGCGGACGGAAGACGATGATCTCGTCGAGCCGGTTGATGAACTCCGGCCGGAAGAACTTCTCGACATCGCCCATCAACTGCTTCTTCATCTTCTCGTAGTCCTGCACATCGTCGCGGCGCGTGAATCCGAAGGTGCTTCCGCCCTTGATCGTGTCCGCACCGATGTTGCTGGTCATGATCAGGATGGTGTTCTTGAAGTCGACGTGCCGACCGAAGCTGTCGGTGAGACGGCCTTCCTCCATGATCTGGAGGAGCATGTTGAAGACATCCGGATGGGCCTTCTCGATCTCGTCGAGCAGGATGACCGCGTAGGGACGCCGACGGATGCGCTCGGTGAGCTGTCCGCCTTCCTCGTAGCCGACGTAGCCCGGAGGGGCGCCGATCAGTCGGCTGACGTTGTGCTTCTCCATGTACTCGCTCATGTCGAGATACACGAGGGCGTCGGGATTGCCGAACATGAACTCCGCGAGGGCCTTGGCCAGGAGCGTCTTGCCGACGCCCGAGGGCCCGATGAAGATGAAGGAGCCCATCGGTCGACGGGGATCCTTGAGACCTGATCGCGCCTTGCGGATCGCCCGGGCCACGGCGGTGACCGCCTCGGCCTGACTGACCACCTGCTTGTGCAGCTCCTGCTCGAGGTGGAGCAGACGCTGGGTCTCCTCCTTTTCGAGGCGGGTGAGCGGCACGCCGGTCATCTTGGAGACGACCTCGGCGATGACGTTCTCGTCGACGACGCCGTCGATCTCGTTCATGCGCTCGCGCCACTGCGACTGGAGACGCTCCTTCTCCTTGCGAAGCTTCTCGGCATTGTCGCGCAGTTCGGCCGCACGCTCGTAATCGGCGTTCTTGACCGCCTCGTCCTTCTCGATCGAGAGGCGCTCGATGCGCTCCTCGAGTTCGGCCAGATCCGGCGGCTTGGTCATGCTCTTGAGGCGCAGACGGGCACCCGCCTCGTCGATCACGTCAATTGACTTGTCAGGCTGCACTCGGCCCGGGATGTACCGGCCGGAGAACTCGACCGCAGCCCGCAGGGCCTCATCGCTGTAGCGGATGCGGTGGTGCTGCTCGTAGCGGGCCCGGAGCCCCTTGAGGATCTCCAGGGTCTGCTCGGCGTTGGGAGGCTCGACTGGAATTGACTGAAATCGGCGCTCAAGAGCTGGATCCTTCTCGATGTACTTCCGGTACTCGTCATAGGTCGTCGCACCGATGCACTGGATCTCACCACGCGAAAGAGCCGGCTTGAGCACGTTGGAGGCGTCGATGGCCCCCTCGGCTCCGCCTGCGCCAACGAGGGTGTGCAGCTCGTCGATGAAGAGGATGATGTTCCGAGCCCGGCGGACCTCGTTCATGACCGCCTTGATCCGCTCTTCGAACTGTCCGCGGTACTTGGTGCCGGCGACCATCATGGCCAGATCGAGGACCACCACCCGACGATCGTGGAGAAGGTCGGGGACCTCCTGGCTCAGGATCCGCTGGGCCAGTCCTTCGACGATGGCGGTCTTGCCGACGCCGGCTTCACCGAGCAATACCGGGTTGTTCTTGGTGCGGCGGCAGAGCACCTGGACGAGACGCTCGATCTCCTCGTGGCGGCCGATCACCGGATCGAGCTCGCCCGCCCGGGCCAGTTCGGTCAGATCGCGCCCGAAGCTGTCGAGCGCCGGGGTCCGGCTCTTGCCGCGGCGGGCGGTGGTGCCACTGCCCGGCTCGCTCGGCCCCGCGCCGGCGGACGGCTCGGGCTGCTCGGGCGGCTGCGGGGTGGTTTCTTCGCTCTCCACCCCGGCGCCGAGGAGATTGAGCACTTCTTCACGAACTTCCTCGAGCTTCAGCCCGAGGTTCATCAGCACCTGCGCGGCGACGCCGTCGTGCTCGCGCAGCAGGCCGAGCAGCAGGTGCTCGGTGCCGACATAGTTATGGTTCAGGTTGCGAGCTTCCTCGATGGCATACTCGATCACCTTCTTGGCGCGCGGAGTCTGCGGGAGTTTCCCCATGGTCACCATCTCGGGGCCGCTCTTCACCAGCTTCTCGACTTCGAGGCGCACCTTGCGCAAGTCGATGTCCAGGTTCTTCAGGACGTTGGCTCCAACGCCCGAGCCTTCCTTCACCAGCCCGAGCAGGATGTGCTCCGTGCCGATGTACTCGTGGTTGAACCGCTGGGCCTCCTGGTTGGCCAGGGCCATGACCTTGCGAGCCCGATCTGTGAGACGCTCGAACATCGATGGACTCCGTGGTTCTCCCGTTCATTTGACGCCGACGGGCGGCGGTGCCGGTCATTCGATCCGATGGGTGGGACGCGACGAGGCTCGTTCAGGTGCGGATCGTAGTGGCCGACGGGGGGGCCCGCCACGAAAGCGGACCTTTGTTCAAGCATTACAAGGAGCGTTCCCTTTTCTCGCTTCCAGACAACTCGTGGAAGACCTGCTCCGATATGCAGCAAGTCCCTCGATTGTTCGTCTGCCGGGTGGTCCCCAGTTGCATCGGGCTGCGCATCCGGCTTCGCATGGGGCTCCGCATCGGGCCTGGCGTGCGACCGAGGTTTCCGTGAGGCGCACCGCGAGATCTCCTCGACAGACCGATTTCGCCCTCGCGCCGCCCTCGTCACCTGTCAGAGTGGCGGTCGACTCGCGGCGCGTGACGGGGTGGGCCATCGCGCTGAGTGCGCTTCTCGGCTGCGCTTCCGCCACCTCCGCCGATCCTCTCCAGCACCGCGGACCGAGCCACAACACCGCGAGCGCCGTGGCGCAGTTGGCGACGCCTGGGATCTCGACTCCGGACGATCTTCGTCCGCTGCCCGCGCCGCGGGGCGTGCGGGTGCGGCTTGCCGACGGCGTGACCATCACCGGGGTCATCACCTCATGGAGCGACAACGGGCTCCTCGGCAGCTTCGGGTTGCGGCGCTGGACCGACATCCGCCCGACGGATACCAACTCGCTCTTCCGACGCCTGATGGATCAGAGCAATCCTGATCACTGGCTGGCGCTGGGACGAGTGCTCCTGCTCTCGCCAGGTGGCGCCGGTCTCGGCGAAAGCGCGTTCCGGAGGGCCCGCGGAATCGACCGCGGCGTCGAAGGGCGAATCGCCGCCATCCGCAAGGAGGTTGCCCAGACGCTGGCCGGTCCCGGTCCCGCGCCCGATCGGCTGCGGGTCGACTCGCCCGAATCGAGACCATGGCCGGCGACGCCGTGGCGTCCGCTCTCAATCAACGAGCGAAACGCTGCCGTGAAGATCCACCGCGAGGACGCCGCGGCGCTTCTCTCCCTCGCTGGTCTCGACCCGCTGGACCTGGAGCCCATCGAGAGCGATCGCCTGCTGGTGTACTCCGATTGCGATCGCACCGAAGCGGCCCGCCTCACCGTGCGCCTCGAGCAGACCATCGATCAGTTCGATCGGCTCTTCACCGGGCCGCCCGGCACTCCGATCACCGGCTCGAGCGTGGTGGCCGAGTTCTGGGGGAAGGCCGTGGTGATCGTGACCGCGGATCGCGCCGCCTTCCGTCAGCTTCAGCAGCGCGTCTTCCTTCAGCTCGATCGGCCTGAAGTGACGACGATGCTTCATCCAATCGGAGCCAAGACGATCATCGTCGCCTTCACCGGCGGCGCCGGCGGCGACCTTGAGGCGCGGTTGACCCGATCGCTCGTCCACGCCCTTCTGCACCGCACGATCAGTCCGGTGCGGCTGCCGCCATGGGCCAACGAGGGTCTTGCCGAGATCTTCGCGGCGCGGGCCGCGCCGGACCTGCTTTCGCTCGGCATCCGACGCCGCAGCGCTCTCGAGTTCATCCGCGCAGGCGGCGACGTGTGGCGTCTGGTCAACAGCGGGTACAGCGATCCGGGGTGGCCGGGTCCCAACGCGCCCGACGGCGAACCCGTGGGCCCCGGCGTCGGCCGACTCATCGTCGATCTGATGATCAAGGATCGACCCGCGGCCTTCGTCGAATGGGTCGGCGCGGTGAAGCGAGGCGACGACTGGCGCGGCGCCCTCGAGCGCCGTTTCGGCGTCTCCCTGCGCCGACTGGTCGAGACGGCGGTTGGGTTTCACAGGTTCAATGACTAGGGGGGCGTCGGCTGCACCGACTGGGCGCTTCGGCTGCGCCTCCGCGTATGAGGTGTGCCGCGTGCGCGGCACCTGTTTGGCGCTCGGCACGATCAACGCAGCACGCGCTGCGCCCGCTTGGTCGATCGAGTCGAGCGGACAGATTGGGGGGGCAAGTGACGTGTTCCATGCCGCGATTGCGTCCCCACGAGTGACATCCCCCTTAAACCGCCGAGCACCAGCTCGGCCAGACGAGCGAACGCGTGGCTGACGCAGCACGTGAACGACCCCACGGTTGGACACGCCAACCGTGGCATCCGGATTCGGTGCCATCCCACTCCCCTGGCGTCGATCTCCGCATCCCGACCCTCTGAACTGCTCGGCTCGATCGACCAAGCGGGCGCAGCCCGCGCCGCGTCGCTCGTGCCGAGCTCCCAAAGGATGTCGCGCACGCGGCACACCTCATGAGGCGGAGGCGCAGCCGGCGCTGAACCAGTCGGCGCAGCCGACGCTCTTCTTTTCCCCTATCCTGCGCGCGTGACGCGAGACACCCAGACGCCCACTCCGTCTCCCGCGACCGCACCTGCCGTCTTCTTCACCGCCTTCGAGCCGAGCGGAGACGCGCTGGCGGCGCCGGTCATCAAGGCGCTGCTCGAGCGACGACCGGATCTCAAGGTCTACGCCATCGGCGGCCCGCTGATGGCCGAGGCCGGCGCGGCCATCGTGGAGCGCACCAGCGACGATGGCGCCATGGGGCTGTCGGCCCTGGGCAAGGTCTTCGCAGTCCGCGGAATCGTCTCGCGCACCAGGCGCTGGTCGAAGCAGTACCGCGTCCTCTGTCATGTGCCGGTCGACTCGCCCGCGGCGAACTTCCCGCTGGCGAAGCTGATGCATCAACGCGGGGCGAAGATCGTGCATCTGGCGGCGCCGCAGCTCTGGGCCTGGGGCTCGTGGCGACTGGCCAAACTGAAGCGATTGACGAGTCTGGTCCTCTGCCTGCTGCCCTTCGAACGGCGCTGGTTCGCCGAGCGGATGGTGCCCGCCGCCTTCATCGGTCACCCGGTGATGAACCGCCCCTTCGACGAGACCGAGGCCACGCAGCGCGCCGCCACCCTGCCGCGCGGGGGGCCGAAGCTTCTCCTGCTGCCAGGAAGCCGGACCAGCGAGGTGCGGCGCAACATCCGGATGTTGGCCCACGTCTTCATGGAGCTGCAGGGTCGGCACCAGGGCATGGCTGGCCTCATCGTGGCCGCGAGTCCGGCGATTGCCGAGCTGGTGCGGAAGCGACTGCCGGTCTTTCCAACCGGGCTCCACATGATCTCGGCGCACGGCGCGGGGCTCGACGGCGCCATCCGCTGGTGCGACCTCGCCATCGCCGTCTCCGGAACGGTCACGCTCGATCTCACTCGCCAGTGCAAGCCGATGGTCGGTGTGTACAAGACCAGTCTGCTCTCGGCCATCGGCGCCAGGATCATGCTGCGCACCCCGTATCGGCTGCTTCCGAACATCATCGCGGGCCGAGAGATCGCTCCCGAGTTCGTGCCCCACGCCGGCGGAGCCGGCCCGATCATCGAAGCGGCGGCAACACTCCTTCGCGACAGCCGGCGCCTTGCGGAACAGTCCCAGGAACTGGCCCGCATCGGCGAGGCGTATGCCGGGAGGCATCCGGCCGAGGATGCCGCAGAGGCGATCCTCGCGACCATCGGGACCGTGCCGGTCGCGGGGGCGGCGGGGCCCGGTGGCGGCGCGAAGAGCGCGGCCTCGAGCGGGGGCTCTCGCACCGCAGCGACGCAGGCTTCCAAGTCGGGGAACGCACGGGCGTCGTGAGCTGGCCAGCCGGATGATCGAGCCGCGGCGGCCACGCCGCGACCGGAGCTCGCGTGCATCGGGCACAGACCTTCTTTACACTGCCGGACCGATCCCTCCCGATCGCTTCGAGTCAGCCCCTGCGGGTCCTGCCCCGCGGATTCCGACCCGTCCGATCCCTTTCCGCCGAATCCATACCAGTCACGCATGGAGCCCCGAACATGACACGACCGTCGACCTCCGCGGCCGCTTCCGTCCGACACCTCGCGCGGGTCCTGTCGCTCCGACCGCGGGGCCCCGGCGCTCTTCACGACACGACGATTCGACGCAGTCTTGGCTCGCTCCTCTGTCTCGGTGCGGCGATCTCGCTCAGCGCCTGCGGCGGTGGCTCGGCCGACAAGAAGTCTGCCGACGGCTCATCCGGCAACGCGTCGAGTTCCGCCCGCGAGGGCCCTGATCCGAACGACAAGAGCGACATCCTGATCGGCTCGTACAACTCGATGACCGGCTCGGAGGCCACCTTCGGCCAGTCCACCTACGCCGGCATCCAGCTCGCAATCGAAGAGATCAACGCCGGCGGCGGAGTCAACGGTCGGAAGCTCGTCGTCCGCAACTACGACACCCAGGGCAAGTCGCAGGAGGCCGGCACCGCAGTCACCCGGCTGATCACCGACGACGAGGTCACTGCGATCATCGGTGAAGTGGCGTCATCGCTCTCGATTGCCGGTGGACGAGTCGCTCAGCAGTACGGCGTGCCGATGATCTCGCCCTCGTCGACCAACGCCCAGGTGACCCAGATCGGCGACATGGTCTTTCGGGTCTGCTTCGTCGACTCGTTCCAGGGGTACGTCGCCGCCAAATTCCTCCGCGAGAACCTGAAGTTCGACAAGGTCGCGGTGCTCTTCGACCAGTCTCAGGCCTACTCGAAGGGGCTCAAGGACGACTTCTCCAAGGCCTTCATCGCCCTCGGCGGCACGATCATCGGCGAACAGGCCTTCACCGGCGGCGATCCCGACTTCAGCGCCCAGCTCACCACCATCCGCTCGCTCTCGCCGCAGGCCATCTACGTGCCGGGCTACTACACCGACGTCGGCAACATCGCCCTTCAGGCTCGGAAGCTCGGCATCGGCAAGAACGTGCCGCTGATCGGCGGCGATGGCTGGGATTCCTCGAAGCTTGCGGAGATCGGCGGAGACGCAATCGAAGGGTCGTTCTACTCGAACCACTATTCGCCCGATCAACCCTCGCCCGAGGTCAAGCAGTTCGTCGAAAAGTTCACCGCCAAGTTCGGTCAGATGCCCGACGGACTCGCCGCGCTCGGCTACGACGCGACCCTGATTCTCGCTGACGCGATGAAGCGGGCCAAGAGTCTGGACGGCAAGGACCTCGCGGCCGCAATCGCCGCGACCCAGGATTTCGCGGCGGTCACCGGCACGATCTCAATCGATGCCAACCGCAACGCTTCGAAGGCCGCGGTCGTGGTCCAGATGAAGGGCGGGAAGCCGGTCTTCGTGGCTGCAGTCGAGCCGTTGAAGTGATCGACCTGCTGCAAACGCTCCTGAATGCGATTGCCGTCGGCAGCTTCTACGCGCTGGTTGCGCTGGGCTACACGATGGTCTATGGCATTCTGAAGTTCATCAATTTCGCCCACAGCGACATTGTGATGCTCGGAGCGTGGACGGCCTTCGTCGTTGCCCGGGCCGCGGGGCTTGCGGGCGAGGAGCCGGGGTGGTTCGCCGGACCGCTGATCCTGGTGACGGCGATGGTCGCCTGCGGCGCTCTCGGATTCACGATCGAGCGGCTGGCATACCGACCGCTCCGCTCTGCACCCCGCCTGAACGTGCTGATCACCGCAATCGGCGTCTCGCTCCTGCTCCAGAACATCGGCCAGCTTCCGTGGGTCTTCGGAACCCAGCCGCAGAAGATGCCCAATCTGCTGCCGCCGATCCCCGATCTCTCAATCGGCCCCGTCCCCGTTCCGCTGGTCGACGTGATCGGTTTCGGCACCGCGGTCGTGCTCATGCTGCTCCTCGAGCGGCTGGTGTTTCACAGCAAGCTGGGACGGGCCATGCGGGCCTGCGCGCACGATCCCAAGGTCGCGGCGCTCATGGGCATTCCGGTTGACCGGGTCATCTCCTTCACCTTCGTGCTGGGGTCTGCGCTGGCGGCGGCCGGTGGCGTGCTCTTTGCTTTGAAGTACTCGGGCCTGAAGCAGCCCGCGGATGCATCGTGGGTGCTCCTCGGACTCAAGGCCTTCGTGGCCGCGGTCATCGGCGGCATCGGCAATGTCCGCGGGGCAATGCTCGGTGGATTCCTGATTGCCTTCATCGAGATCTTCGGGGCCAAGTATCTCTCGCCGAATCTGCGCGACGTCTACGTCTTCGCCCTGCTGATCATCGTCCTGCTCGTGCGGCCCGGCGGCCTGCTCGGGCGCGCCACCGTGGAGAAAGTCTGATGCCCGCGGCCGGCGCTCTCGTACAACCCGGCTTCGGCACGATCTTCCTGCGGAGCATCCTGCCGCTCTGCGCGGTGCTCGCCTTTGCGCTCTTCATGCAGGGCGTGGCCAAGCCGTGGCTTGCGCCGTTTCATGCCAAGGTCGTGATCGACATCGGAATCGCGATCATCGCGGCGGTCTCCCTCAACCTCGTCAACGGACTCACCGGGCAGTTCTCGATGGGTCACGCCGGCTTCATGGCCGTCGGCGGCTACTTCGGCGCGGCCATCACCTACTACGGATCGTTCCGACTCTTCGGCGACGCCAGCTTCCGCGGCGGTTGGGTGTCGTGGGCCCTGGCCACCGAGCATTTCACCGGAGGCGCAATTGCCTCGGGCGACTTCCTCTTCCTGGCCGCGTGCATCGTCGGCGGGTTGGCGGCGGCGGCGCTTGGGTACGTGGTGGCGCTGCCCTCGCTTCGGCTTCGCGGCGACTACCTCGCCATCGTCACCTTGGGATTCGGCGAGATCATTCGAGTTCTGCTGACCCAGACCAACGACGTCCTCGCCACCGCCGAAGAGGTTCGCAACACGCCGCTCTGGCGCTTGCCGCTGCATCTCGGCGGAGCCCTCGGCTTCTCGAGTGCCGTCGGCATCCCCAGCTACGCCTCGCACTTCTGGGTGGCCCTCTGGGTCGGGGTCGTGATCCTCGTCTCCATCCGGTTGAAGCGTTCCTCCTCCGGACGGGCCCTGCTGGCCATCCGCGAAGACGAGATTGCCGCGGAGGCGATGGGCGTCAACACCACCGGATACAAGGTCCGGGCCTTCGTCATCTCGGCGTTCTTCGCGGGTGTGGCGGGATGTCTCTTCGCCCACGTGATCGGCACCACGCTCAATCCGAAGGAGCTCGGTTTCCAGAAGTCCTTCGACATCATCATCATGGTGGTGCTGGGCGGAATGGGTTCGGTCTCGGGAGCGGTGATCGCCGCGATCATCCTCACCGTGCTTCCCGAAGTGCTCCGCGACTTCAACTCGTACCGCATGATCATCTACGCCCTGGCGCTGATTCTGATGATGATCCTGCGCCCGAAGGGACTCTTCGGCGTCAACGAAGTGTGGGAGATCGCTCCGGTCCGCCGGCTGCTCAGGCGTCTGGGATTGGGTGGTCCGCGCCCGCCGAAGAAGTCAATCGGTTCAGGGGCCAGGCGAGAGCGAGGTGCACCATGACGGCGCTCCTCCGCTGCGACGGCGTCTGTCTCTCCTTCGGCGGCCTGAAGGCGGTTTCCGAGTTCTGCGTCACGGTGCGCAAGGGAGCGCTGCATGCCTTGATCGGCCCCAACGGCGCCGGCAAGACCACGGTCTTCAATCTGCTCACCGGTGTGTACCGGCCCGACGCCGGGAGCATTCGACTCGGTGATCGCGTCCTCAACGGCATGCGTCCCAGTCAGATCGCCGCCGCGGGGCTGTCGCGCACGTTCCAGAACATTCGACTCTTTCGCGACATGAGCGTGCTCGACAACGTGCGCACCGGTTTCCACCTGCGGGCGACGTCGGGCATGACCGCGGCGATCCTTCGGCTTCCGCGACAGATCGCCGAAGAGCGATCGTTCCGCGCCCGAGCGATCGAACTTCTCGAGATCTTCGGGTTCGGCGACCGACTCGAGGAGCACGCCCGGAATCTCAGCTACGGCGATCAAAGGCGGCTCGAGATTGCCAGAGCCCTGGCGACCTCGCCGAAGGTGCTGCTGCTCGACGAACCGGCGGCGGGAATGAACCCCAACGAGAAGCAGGCGCTGCGCGATCTGATTCGGTCCATCCGCGATCGATTCGATCTGACCATCGTGCTGATCGAACACGACATGGGTGTGGTGATGGGGCTCTGCGAGCGGATCACGGTGCTGGACCACGGGGTGGTCATCGCCGAGGGCACGCCGGAAGAGATGCAGAATGACCCGAGGGTGATCGAAGCGTATTTGGGTGAGTCGCCGCCGGAAGGCGGCGAGGGGGGTGAGTCGCCGCCGGAAGGCGGCGAGGGGGGCGAGTCACCGCCGGAAGGCGGCGAGGGGGGTGAGTCGCCGCCCTCCGGCGGCAACGCGTCACCCACCACCGGAGGCGCTCATGGCA
>CAYXKH010000038.1:0-4070 GCA_964465255.1 uncultured Isosphaeraceae bacterium | reverse complement strand
GAGTCGCCGCCCTCCGGCGGCAACGCGTCACCCACCACCGGAGGCGCTCATGGCACTTCTTGAGATCCGCGGTCTTCGCGTCAGCTACGGCCCCGTCGAAGCGCTTCACGGGATCGACCTCGATGTCGAGGAGGGGCGCATCGTGACCCTCATCGGCTCCAACGGCGCTGGGAAGACCACCACCCTGCGGACGATCTCCGGGCTCCTGAAGCCCACCGCGGGAACGATCCGCTTCGCCGGCGAGTCGATCGTCGGTGTCGCCCCGCATCGCCTGGTGTCGCGCGGCATTGCCCACTCGCCCGAGGGGCGCGGCATCTTTCCGGAGATGACCGTCGAGGAGAATCTCGAGCTCGGGGCGTACACCCGCAGCGATCGCGCCGGCATCGCCCAAGACCGCGAACGGTCGCTTCACCTCTTCCCCCGGCTGCGCGAGCGGCTGCGACAGGTCGCGGGAACGCTCTCTGGTGGCGAGCAGCAGATGCTGGCGATGGCCCGGGCGCTCCTGGCTCGACCGAAGCTCCTGCTGCTCGACGAGCCGTCGCTCGGGCTCGCCCCGCAGATCGTGCAGACCATTTTCCGGATCATCCGCGAGATCAACGCGACCGGCACCACCATCCTCCTGGTCGAGCAGAACGCGCACATGGCCCTGAACGCGGCGCACGATGCCTCGGTTCTCGAGGTCGGTTCGATTGCGCTTCGCGGGCCCGCCGCGGAGCTCGCCAGGAGCGACGAAGTGCGCCGTCGCTACCTCGGAGTTGCGTGAGTCCGGACCGCCGGGCGTCCCTTCAAACTCGCCCGACCCCGGCAGGGCGTACCATGCGGCGAATATGCGTGAATTTCGGCTCCGAACTGATCTCAAGCGCTCCGTCGTCGCCGGCTATGCGCTCCCCCTGGGCATTGAAGCGGTCGACTTCGTGCCACCGACGACGGGCTTCACGCTCGCCTACACCCCCGGCGAGGAGGACGAGCCCGACACCTACGCCTTCCACGTGGTGGTGTCGCACGAGAAGCTGCGCCCGCTCATCCTGAAGGCCTTCACGCTGCTGCCCGACGAGGTCACCCCGATCGTCGAGATCGGCTCGCGGGACGCCTATCGAACCGTGGATGTCTATTTCAGCGACGACGGCGTCTCCAAGTCGGAGTACCTGCGGATCTGGAAGCGCTACGAAGGCGTGGTCCTCGAGGACGCGTCAATTGGCGTGGGCGCGAACAGCGAAGAGCCCTTCGTCGAGATCTTCGTCGACTCGTGGAAGGGTCTTTCGATCCACGTTCCGATCGAGCTGCGCGAAGAGGTCGAAGCGATGCTTCACGCCGCCGGGCTCGACGAAGTTCCCGAGACCTGGCCGAGCGAGCCGGAGAGCGATCCGCTTCCGGGCACGACGATGCGGGATGTGCTCGAGATCGTCGACGAGCAGTCGCCCGACATCGACGAGCTGCTCCTCCAGCTCCGCGAGCACTGGGGGCTCGAGCTCAACGTCGATCCCGAGACCAATGTGGACGATGCCGGGCGCAACCTCGGCCTCACTCTGTGGCATGCGGTGGTGGTGGCCGATGCCGTCTCGGGCGATCCCGAGCGCGGCGCGTATCTCTCGATCTGGGCCAGCGCCGGTTCACTCGCGGAGATGGAGCGGCTCATGACCGACGCCATCGAAGAGCAGTCCGAGTGGATCTTCAACAGCATCTATTCGGTCGACCGCGTCGCCTACGACGAGCGTCCCGACGAACTCGCCGACCTTCCGCCGCGCTCCAAGCAGTCCAAGGTGCATCTGGTCGAAGTGGACGCATGGGGCGATCCGCCCGCAACCGGCCGTGGAAAGGGAGCGTCGCGTGGGTGACAGTTGGTCTGATCGCGCCAGATCGAACCGGGATGGCCCCAGTCCAGACGGCCGGAGTCCTGACAACTCCGACCGGGAGCGCAGTGACGGCTCCCAGGCACGAGGCGGCGCCGGGCAGGAGTGGTATCGAGATGGACTGAGCTTCGAGTGCACGATGTGCGGCAACTGCTGCACCGGGCCCGAGGGAGTGGTCTGGTTCTCGAGCGACGAAGGCAAGGAGATGGCCAAGGCCATCGGCGTGAGCGAGGGCGACTTCTACCGCGATTACGCCCGCAAGGTCGAAAATCGCTGGTCGCTGCGTGAAGTGGTCATCGAGAAGAACGGCGAGGCCCTGCACGACTGCATCTTTCTCGATCGCACCAGCTCGCCCGGAAAGGCGATGTGCCGCGTCTATCTGGCCCGTCCAACGCAGTGCCGCACCTGGCCCTTCTGGCCGGAGAACCTGACCAGTCGACGAGCGTGGAACGGGGCCAAGGGACGGACTCCGTGTCCCGGCATGGACAGCGGCACGCTGATTCCCATCGAGAGCATCCGCGTGCTGCGGGATCAGAACCCGCCATGAGCGCGGACGACGGCCCGCGCCCCAGCCAGCCTCCCGCGGTCTCCCGCGAGTCGATCGAGGCGTGGCGTCTGGCGGCTCGCACCGAGCCGGTCGATTCGACGCTGCGTTCCATCTACAGGGAGATCGCCGAGTCCACGCGAACCGCGCGGCCGATCTGCGTGGCCAGCGGCAAGTGCTGTCGCTTCGAGGCGTATGGACACCGGCTCTACGTCACCGGCCTCGAAGTGGCGTGGTTTCTCGATCAGTTCGAGGCGCTCGGCCGGTCGGTGACGCTCGCCGAGATCGCCGCCGCCCGCGGCGCGGGGACGTGCCCGTTTCTCGCGGAGGGATTCTGCTCGGTCCACACCATCCGCCCCTTCGCCTGCCGCACCTTCTTCTGCGATCCCCGCAGCGAGGCGTGGCAGACGGAACTGCACGAGTCCTGCCACGGGCGTGTGCGGGCGCTGCATGAGCAGCTTCAGTTGCCGTACTGGTACGGGGAGTGGCGGCAAGTATTGGAGGCAGCGTCGGCTCCGCCGACTGAGTGGTCGGCTGGCGCCGACGCATGAGAAGTGCCGCTGCGCGGCACCTTTCAGCGCTCGGCACGATCGACGCGGCGCGGGCTGCGCCCGCTTGGTCGATCGAGTCGAGCGGCCAAAGGGGGGAGGGAGGGTGCGGAGACTGCGCGGTCGGAGTGATGCGACACGCTCGCACGTGGATTCGTCTGTTGGGGTCGCGGCCAACGCGGTGAACGAATCACGGCCCCAGCGCCGCCGAGCCTCGGACCGCCGAGCCCCGGTTCGGCGAGTTCCTCGCGCCCAACTCACCTCGCGCACCAGGGCCCCCTGGGACCGCCGAGCCTCAGTTCGGCGTACGGCGACTCCAGTCGCCGTGAAGAGCGGCGATTCGCCCACGTGAGCGAAGACCGAAGTGGCGTGGAGAAGGGAATCAGGGATCAGAAATCAGCAGTGGGTTGCACGAGCGGGTACGCCCGCGGAGTGGCGGCGTCGGGCGCGACGACGGTGACGCGTACCGCCGCTCCGCGGCCCCTGCTCGCTGCAGCACAATTCGTTCACGGCGTTGGCTGGCGGCCCCCCTTGGACCGCCGAGCACCAGCTCGGCCAAATGTTCGAGGGGGTGTATCGCCGCACGCTGCATGCCACCCTCGGCTTGTCCGACCGTGAACCCTGAAGAAGGTGTCCGTTCCGCCAACCCCGTCTTCCATAGTCCAGGCGGCTCCGCGACACTCGGCGCATGAGTACCACCCATGACCGCTGGAGGTCCATCGTCGCCGGGTATGAGTCGTCGGGGCTGACTGTCGCCGACTACTGCGACGGATGCAAGATCTCGCCGACTTCGTTCTACCGGTGGCATCGACTGCTGGATAGGGCTGATCCGGAGGCGTTCGCTCCAATGGCGCTTGCCCCAAGGACGTCGAGGTCGGCCACGTACGGCGCGTCGACGCTCCTCGCCGCGCCGGCCTTCGTCGAGGCGATCGTGCGGACCGCCGCGGGCTCGACATCGACGGCACCGGTGATCGAGGTCCGTCGCTGGCGCGTCGTCGTGCCCGACGGATTCGACCAGGTCACGCTCGGTCGGGTCGTGGCCACGCTCGAGCGGCTCGATGTCGATGTCGATGTCGACGTCGATGTCGATGTCGATGTCGATGTCGATGTCGATGTCGACGCCGGAGT
>CAYXKH010000037.1:4917-18314 GCA_964465255.1 uncultured Isosphaeraceae bacterium | reverse complement strand
GGGCGGGGGGCAGGGAAGAAGTGCAGGGGGTTGCACGGGTTGATGCGTGTGGCGTGGACGGTGCCGGGCGCGGAGGGGCCTTCGCGTGCTACGAAGCGCCGAACGCGATCCATCCCGAAACCGCCGCACCCGCCGCCGCGACTGCGGCGCAGAAGGCGGTGACCGCGAGCAGGCCGATGATCACGCGCTGGGCCAGGCGGGTGCGCTCCCACGACTCGAGCTCGCGCCGAGTCTGACTCTCCGCGAGCGCCACCAGGGCGGCCGACGATTTCGCCCCGTGGCCACTCACCTCGGCCAGCGACATCCGCAGCCGATCGAGATCCTCGCTGAGACCGCCGAGGGTTCGCACCAGGGCATCGACCTGCTGCTGCATGGCCACCACCGCGTCGGCCTGTCCGACCAGCGAATCGCCGATCCGCTGGGTCAGGGCCTGCGACGACTCGCTGCTTCGGCGGCTGCGGTCGGCATGCTCCGCGAGCGTCTCGTTCATGGTGGCGCCCTGTCGGCGCAGCTCGGTGGCGATCTCGCCAAGGCGGCTGATGGTGACGAGCTGGGTGCGGACATCGGCGAAGTCGGTGTCGTGCGACTCCAGAAGTTCGTGGATCCGCCGCACGGTCGAGGCGAGCTCCTCGACGGTCGACGGCGCCTCGTGGAGGGAATCGTCTGCCGGAGGCAGAGCCCGTCGCGAAGCCTCGCGCTCTTCGCCTCGAGTCGCATCGCGCCCGAAGAGTCGTGCCAGATCGCGTCCGAGTCGATTGAACATGGAGCATCCTGTCCGGAGGGAGTGGCCCGAAGGCCTGAGACGACTGGCCTGAGACGACTGGCCTGAGACGACTGGCCTGAGACGACTGGCCTGAGACGACTGGCCGGGGGCTTGGGGAGTCCCTGCGATTGCGTCCGGACGCCGCGGCGCACCGTGGCGGGGCGAGTCGAGTTGAGGGCTGAATGTAGGATTCAGGCGATGCATCGGTCAATTCGGCGGCTGGCGTCACTTCTTCTCCTGGGAGGAGTGTGCGCGCTCGTGGGCTGCCGTCAGGACGAGTCGAGTGCCGATCGAGCGAGTGCGAAACCGGCGTCGGCGCAGTCGGAACTGCGGATCGCCTCGCTGAGTCCGGCGCTCACCCGCACCGCCGTCTCCCTGGGACTGTCGCAGCGCATCGTCGGGCGCACCCGCTGGTGCGACGGCATTCCTTCGACGATTGCCATCATCGGAGACCTTCAGGAGTTCGACGCCGAGCGACTCGTGCGGCTGGCGCCGACCGACCTGCTGGTGCAGCCGCCCGCGGCGGGGATCGATCCCGGACTCCGCGCCCTCGCCGCCCGACACGGTTGGCGAGTCCATGCCTTCCCGCTCGACGGCCTCGCCGACATCGATGGCATGCTGGCCGCGCTGCCCTCGGCGATGCTTGATCCCACCACCGCCGACGGAGCGGCGCTTCGGGCCCGCGCCGAAGCCGCCCGCGCGGCCATTCGCACGGCGCTCGACGCTCGCCCTGCGGCGGTGGCCCAGGCGGGTCCGACGGCAATTCTCTTTGCAATCGAGCCGCCGCTGGCATTCGGAAGAGGCAGCTACCTCGGGGACATCTTCGAGGCCCTTGGAGGGGTGAACGCAGTCGCAACCGCGGGCTATCCCGCGATCTCGCTGGAGGATCTTTATCGCCTGGCCCCGCGCACGATCGTGCTGGTCGCCGGTGAAGGCTCGATGCTCAAGGCGAGCGCCCTCGATCATCTCGAACTCGAGGCGGTGAAGTCGGGACGCGTCGTTCTCCTGGTTCATGACGAGGCGATGCGCCCGGGACCAGGTGTGCCCGCGCTGGCCCGAGCCTTGATCGAGGCCCTGGAGGCGCTGGGCGCCCCCGACGCCCCCGACGCGCCCGACGCGCCCGACGCGAAACAAGCACTGGACGGGCTCGAGCGCGAGCGCCCCGTGCCACGCGACGATCCACTCGGGGACGCTCGATGAACCGTCGTGTGATCGTGGGGCTTGCCGCGCTCGCCGCAATCGGCGTGGTCCTGGCGATTCTCCGACTGATGCTCTCTCGCCCGCTTGCGGGGGCGATCGAGTTCGGCTGGCCCGATGGCGTCATCCTCGATCTGCGACTGGCGGCGATCGTCTCGGCGATTGTGATCGGAACGGCGCTGGCCGTCTCGGGCACGATGCTGCAGGCGGTGCTGCGGAATCCGCTGGCCGATCCATACATTTTGGGCGTGTCCAGCGGTGCCGGACTCGGGGTGATGACTGCGATGTACCTCGCGTGGGCGATGCCGGAGCACGCTCGTTGGCTCACGGCATGGGGCACGGTCGGGCCTGCGGCACTGGGGGCGATTGCCGCGATCTCGCTGGTGCTGGCGCTCGGGCGGCGCAGCGGCGAGCACGATCCGCTCACGCTCGTACTTGCCGGGGCGGTGGTCTCTGCCATGTGCGGCGCGGGCATCGTCCTGCTCCAGCATCTGGTGCCCCACGGTCTCCGCGGCGATCTCACGGTCTGGATGATGGGGCGACTCCCGGAGTCGATCGATCGATCGATTGTGGGAAGCGTCGCGGCCATGGCCGTGCTGGGCGTACTCATCGGAGCCAGGATGGGCCGGGCGATGGATGTCGCCACCTTCGGCGACGACGAGGCCCACGCCGTGGGGCTTCATCTCGGACGCACTCGGATCGTGCTGGTGGCACTTGCCGGTCTGCTCGCCGCCTCGACGGTCGCTCTCGCGGGCCCGATCGCCTTCATCGGCCTCATCGCACCGCACGCGGCGCGGCTTCTGATCGGCGCCAGGCACGGTCCCCTGGTGGTCGGCTCGGCGCTGGCGGGAGCGGCCCTTCTCCTCGGGGCCGACTGCCTTCGTCAGCTCATCGATCTCGGCAGCGGGCGACTGCCGGTCGGCGTCATCACCGCGCTCCTTGGCGGTCCCGTCTTTCTCTGGCTTCTGCGAAGCGGTCGAGGTTCGGCATGAGCCTCGTCCTCGACACCATCAGTCATCGATTCGGCGCGGTGGTGGCCCTGCGCGAGGTCGTCGCCCGATTCGAGTTGGGCCGGACCACCGTGCTGCTGGGGAAGAACGGCGCCGGCAAGAGCACGCTGCTGCGCTGCGCAATCGGCGCCCTCCGTCCCGAACGTGGGCGAGTGCAAGTCGACGGAGTCGCGCTCCAGCGCATGGCCCGCGGCAGCCGCGCTGCCCGCATCGCCTTCGTCGCCCAGCGACCACTGTTCGGTGCCCGGCTGCGAGTACGTGAGGTCGTCGAGCTCGGCCGCTTTGCGTTGAGCGCTCGACCGCGTCGAGTGGAGGAGGCGATCGAGCTGATGGGGCTTGGTGATTCCTGCAATCGGATCGCGTCGGAGCTTTCGGCGGGATTTCAACAGCGAGTGACGCTGGCCCGGGCGTTCGCCCAGATCGAGCCGACCGGGTGGCTGGTTCTCGACGAACCGGCGGCAGCGCTCGACCCGGCCGCGACGCGAGTTCTGGTTGCGGCGCTGCGCGGCCACGTCGTCGCGGGTGGTGGAGTGGTGGCGACGGTGCATGACCTGGTGCTGGCGGCGGCGATTGCCGACGAGGCCATCCTGCTTCGCGAGGGGCGAGTGCTTGCCGCGGGTGTTGCCAGCCGGATCCTGCGACCAGAGCAGTTGGAGGCGGCGTTCGATGCCCCGTTCTGGCTGGCTCGGCTGGGTGATCAGGAACACGGGCGAGAGGTGGCTTTCCCGAGGCTGCAGCCGTCGGCACCCGAGGCATGAGTCGCTCACACATCGCTCGCCCCGCGCGTGTCCCTCAGGTGCCCCTCACGTGCCCCTCACGTGCCCCTCACGTGCCCCTCACGTGCCCCCCACGTATTGGGACCCCATCTCGGTACCATCTCCGCCATGTGGCAGTTCATCCTGGTGACTCTGGTCGTGATCACCGTCAACATCGTCGGCGCCGTGCTTCAGAACCGCGCCAAGCGTGAGGCCGCGCGAAAGGCCGCCGAACAGCGGGGACCCGCCGGGCGCGCTCCCGAAGCTCGCCCGATCGAGGGGCGTCCCGACCAGCCCTCGGCGGCCAAGCAGCGCTCCGTGCCCCAGGGCGGCGTCGCCCCGGCGTCGCAGACCACCAAGGTGATGCGCGATCTCGGCCGCGATACTGGCCCACTGCGATCGGTTCCCGCCCCGCACGACGCTCGCCATCGACAGGACGGCCCGCGGTTCGGGAGCGCACCGATCAGTGCCGAGGAGCTGGCCCGGCAGCGTCGGCTTCAGACCATCGAACAGTTGCGAC
Source organism: uncultured Isosphaeraceae bacterium (assembly GCA_964465255.1). Classification (GTDB taxonomy): domain Bacteria; phylum Planctomycetota; class Phycisphaerae; order Phycisphaerales; family SM1A02; genus CAYXKH01. The sequence continues at coordinate 14,069 of CAYXKH010000037.1, read as the reverse complement.
GACGTCAGGCCGCCGGTGGCGCCCCGGTCGCTCCACCGGCACCGACGATTCGCCGCGAGCAGCCGGTGACACCATCGACCACAGTCGGCGGGCGCGGCCCCAGCGCAGCGACGCCTCGAAGCGACGCCGCGGTTCAAGAAGCGTCGGAGATCGCCTTCGCCCGTCCCGAGTCGCGCGAGCGCGAGGAGGATCACGGGTTCTCGCGCTCGGCAAAGCCTCTTCCCGGTCAATGGGGCGCGAGGCCGAGCCGGGGGGGGCCCGAGGGCGGCGAGCGCCTGACCGACGGCGTCCACCGGATCATGAGAGACCGCGCCCTGCTCCGCCGGGCGATCGTGGCTCAGGAGATCCTGGCCCCGCCGGTGGCCCTCCGTCCCAATCGCGAGATCTGAGCAGGTCCCCTGGGCTTCGACGCCGAAGGGACCACGTTCCGTCGGTTTCGCTCCGGAAGGCTCGCCGCTACACTGCCCGCTCGAGCCCCGCTGAAGGGCCTCCGCAGCGCTCCCCAGTCCACTCGGACTGTGGCGAGCCGACGTGGGCCCTCCTGCGATCTCGACTCGCACAGGCGGCGTCTGGAGAGGTCCACCCATGATCGATATTCGCAAGCTCAAGGAACTGGTCCGGTTGATGGTCTCCAACGACATCACCGAGATCGATCTGCGCGACAGTCAGGAGCAGGTGACCCTCAAGCGGGCGGGTGTGCAGCTCGTGCCCCAGATCACCCATGTGTCGCCCGCGGCTCCTGCCGCAGCCGCAGGCGCCGCCTCCGCGGGAGCGTCCGGTGCCGCCGCCCCGCCGGTTCTGAGCGAGGACGACGATCTTGTCGCCATCGAAAGCCCCATGGTTGGAACGTTCTACGCCTCGGCGTCACCGGAGAAGCCGGCCTTCGTCAAGGTCGGCGACAGCATCGGTCCCGAGACCGTGGTCTGCCTGATCGAAGCGATGAAGGTGTTCAACGAGATCAAGGCCGAGAGCGGGATCCAAAGCGGCGGCGTGATCGAGCGGGTCCTGGTGAAGAACGGACAGCCCATCGAGTTCGGACAGAAGCTCTTCCTCATCCGTCCCGTCTGAGTTCGATCTGCGCCGTGTCGCTCTCCGACCGGCGACGCCCCTGACCTCGAGCGATCCACCACCCAATGTTCTCGCGCATCCTGATTGCCAATCGCGGCGAGATCGCCCTGCGGATCATCCGTGCCGCCAAGGAGCTCGGCATCCAGACGGTCTGCGTCTACTCCACCGCCGACCGTGAGGGGCCGTGGCTCGAGCACGCCGACGAGACCGTCTGCATCGGCCCCGGTCCGGCGCGGGAGAGCTACCTGCGGATCGATCGGATCATCTCTGCGGCCGAGCTCAAGAACGTCGACGCGATCCATCCCGGGTATGGCTTCCTCGCCGAAAACGCCCACTTCGCCGAGGTCTGTCGCGACTGCCAGATCGAGTTCATCGGTCCGAGCCCCGAGGCCATGGCCCTGCTCGGCGACAAGGTCTCGTGCAAGAAGATGGCCAAGGCGACCAGGACGCCGATCTTCCCCGGCTCCGACGGAGCCATCGAGGACGACGAGGAAGCGGTCAAGATCGCCAAGGAGATCGGCTATCCGGTCATCGTGAAGGCCAGCGCGGGAGGCGGCGGGCGCGGCATGCGCGTGGCCCACAACGAGCCGGCCCTGCGGGCAGGTCTTGCGGCCGCGAAGCAGGAAGCCCAGGCGGCCTTCGGCAACGGCACCGTCTACATCGAGAAGTTCCTGGAAGCGGCCCGGCACTTCGAGGTGCAGGTCATCGGCGACAAGCATGGAAACGCCGTCCATCTCTACGAGCGCGACTGCACCAGTCAGCGCCGCCACCAGAAGCTGATCGAGGAGGCCCCGGCGGCGGGGGTCGACCCGGCGAAGCGCGAGGCGGTGTTGAAGTCGGCGGTCGAGCTCATCCGGGCCGCCAAGTACTCCGGCGTCGCCACGGTCGAGTTTCTGATGGATCGCCAGCAGAACTTCTACATGCTCGAGGTGAACACCCGCGTGCAGGTCGAGCACCCGGTGACCGAGATGATCACCGGCGTCGACATCGTCAAGGAGATGATCAAGGTCGCCGCCGGCGAGAAGCTGCCATTCACCCAGAAGGACATCAAGGTCCAGGGGCACGCCATCGAGTGCCGGATCAACGCCGAAGACCCCGATCGCAACTTCATGCCGCAGGCCGGGCGGATCGAGACCTTCGTCGCCCCCGGCGGCCCGGGCGTTCGGCTCGACAGTCACGCCCGACCGGGCTACCGCATTCCGCCCGACTACGACTCGATGATCGGCAAGCTGATCGTCCACGCCCCGACCCGCGCCGAAGCCATCGCCCGCATGCGCCGAGCCTTGGACGAGTTCCGCATCGGTCCGATGAAGACCGTGATCCCGCTCCACCGCCGCCTCATCGACTCCCGCGAGTTCGTCGACGCCGATTTCGACATTCATTACGTGGAGAGGATGTTGAAGGGGTAGGGGGGATCAGGAATGAGGAATGAGGAATGAGGACCCTGTCGACTGCGGGCGCGTCCTGTGCCTGCCCCCGCCTTGCAGTGCGCAGGCAGGCACCTCCCGCGCCGTCCGTCGAGCGGGTCCTCATTCCTCATTCCTCATTCCTCACTCCCCGACCCGCTCGCCGCTTTGCGGCGAGTGGGTCACGAACTCGGCACTCCCAACTGGCCGCGCTCGCCAGTGGGTTCGGGGTCGCCGATCTTGAGGTCGCAGTTGGCGACAGTGATCTTGTCGCCGAGCTTGAAGCCGATCACGTTGACCCCTTCGGTCACGCGGAACAGCAGGAAGAGCTCGTGCGTGCCCGCGCTCGGGAGCGAGGGGATGTCGGCGACGGTCTTGATTCCCTTGGTCGGCTCGATCTTGATCTCGACCTTGTCGGGCTTGATCCAGAAGTAGCCGATTGAGGTGTAGGTGCGACCGGCCGAATCGATGAGCATCGGGGCGGCGCCTTCACCGGCCCGGCGACGGAAGTCGTTGGTGTCGTTGAAGAGGTCGATCGTGCTCTTGCCACGGGACACGTTCACCTTGACGAGGCGGGTGCCGGGAATCTGAACGATGCCCTTGATGCGCAGCAGTCGCCCCGGATTGAACGGCGTGCTCTTGTCGAACTCGCTTCGACCGCTGGCCAGATAGCCGTCGTCGGTCACATCCATGCCGCTGATCATGTTCTTGCTGAGATTGAGCGGAGAGATGTTGTTGTTGATCAGGATCTCGCCATCCTCGATGAACGGCGCGTTGGGATCGAAGGTGACCGCGGTGGCTCCGGCAGCGGCGCCACCGAGTGTCGCCTTGGCGATCATCCACTCCGCCTGCGACAACGCCTTGACCGGTGCGGGCAGGCGGAAGCGGAGTCCCTTGATCTGGATGAACTCGGGGGTCGCGTTGGCGAGCGGAGCAGCCGGGAAGTGGAAGAGCAGGGTCGTGGTCTCGCGGCCCGGCGCGCTGGTGGCGTAGTTGGTGACATCGTCGAAGGCGAGGTCCACAATGCCCGACTTCTCGGTCTCCTGGGTCCACATCGTCGGGTGCACCGCGACCGCCTTGCCGCCGGGCGTGACTCCGATGAGCCGAACCTGCGACGCGCTCAGCACCAGCTGCTCGCCGCGGTCGTAGCCGGCGCGGCTGATCTCCACCTTCACCGTGTAGGCGCCGCGTGCCGCGTTCTTGCCGAGCGGGGCATCGTCGATTCGAGCGATCTCCTGCACATCGACGGCGTCATCGGTGATCGAGGTCTTGCCCTCGCCGCCGTATGCGGCGTCGCGGTGGAGCGACATCGCCATGTCCGCGAGATCGGGATAGGACCGGCGCAGGGAGGCACGGGAGAAGGTCGGTGCGAGGGCGCCGTCGCTGAGGGCGGTGTAGAAGCCCGCGGTCCACTCGTGCATCGGCGGATAGAGCGTGCCCGTCGAGCCGGGTTGACCGGCGAACTGGGCGTCGCGCACCACACCGCGGTAGCCCACCATCTCGGCGGTGCTCTGCATGAAGCCGCCGCCGATCATCACGATGCCCACCGTCAGGATTCCCGCGGCAGCTCCAAAGATCCCGCCGAAGCCGTAGTTCATCCACGTTGGAAGGTTGAGGTTGTCGGGAACGACGCGGTCGAACACCAGTCGCAGCACGAAGAGGCTGACGAGGAAGACCACCAGCAGCGAAGTGCCCCAGGCGTACTCGTCGAAGCCACCGCCGCGAAGCAGGTATTTGACGGTGATCACCTCCCAGAACGCGAAGGCGATGGCCCCGGCCGCGGCGACGCAGAGGAAGTGGAAGAGGGCGCTCAGGAAGCCCTGATTGGCCCACCAGTAGGCGATGAGGCCCGCGGCCGCGACGATGAGGATGTTGAAGAGAATGGCCATGGCAGGGAGGAACGGTTCCAGGGGCCTCAGGCGCGGGCGGCGACGGCGGCGGGGGTGTCGCTCTTGGGGGGATTCAGGACGCGGGCGATTTCCTCGACCGTGGTCTGGCCGTCGCGAACCTTGGCGAGGGCTGCTTCCTGGAGATAGAGCATCTTGTTGCGACGGGCGACCGCGTAAGCGCCCTTGAAGTCACCGGCGGCGAGGAGCTTGCGGCACTCGTCATCGATTCCCATCACTTCGAAGACCGCGATCTGGCCGAAGTAGCCGACGCCGTTGCACACGGGGCAGTCCTCGACGCGGTTCTTGACCTGCACCTTGCCACCGGCGCGATAGAGCGCGTGCTGCTTGTTCGCCGCCAGTCCCAGCCGTTTGGCGAGATCCGCGGCGGGCTGGTACGGCTGGCGACACTGCGGACATACGACCCGCAGCAGCCGCTGGTTCATGATCGCCCGCAGCGGTGCCGCAGCTTTCTTGCCGTCGCCGACCGCACGGGCCCAGTCGGCGAACTGCGCCGCCACCGAGTCGAGCTGCTGGGGGATGTAGAGCAGCGGACCATTGATGCCCGGGCTCGCGGCGGTCTTCCCGGTGTTGGGTTCCTTCAGGTCGCCGATGAGCACGATGTCCGGATCGCGGCGGAGGATCGACTGCAGGCTGGTGGCGAAGTCGGCGGCCGGGTTGCTGGCGTCGAACTGGGTGTGGTCGATGCCGTCGAGATGCAGCTCGATCAGACGCTCCAGAGTCTTGATGTTGGTGGTGAAGGCGTCGTGACGCCCGAGCAGGCTGTAGGCGGTGGTCGTCAGACCGTGGCCGGACGGGGCACCGACCAGCACCACGCCATGTCGATCGGCCTGCTCGAGAAGCGGCTTCAGGATCTCGATCTGCGGCTGCAGGAGTCCCAGCGAATCGAAGGGTCGGTTGACCCGCTTGGTGCGATCGAAATCGACCCGCAGCGACTGACCGGCGGCGGCGCCGGAGGTGGCGATGTCGACGATGGTCTCGCCGAGAGTGCTCTTCATCCGGAACTGCCCGACCTGACGGCGCCGGCGATCCTCGAGGTCGAGACCGGCGGCCCGCTTCAGATAGTCGATGGCGGCGTTGGCCTCGTTGGGCTGCAGCATCTCGCGCTTGTAGCGGACGCCGTCGATGAACTGGCTGACGAGATAGCCGCCCTGGGCCGGCGAGAGTTCGAGGCGGGTGGCGCGGGCCGCGACCGCGGGTTCGAGCATCTGCTCGGTCAGGATGTGCACGGGAAAGAGCGGCTCGTCGCGGCTCGGCACCGGCAGCGGCTTCTTGCTGCGATCGAGGTAGACGACCTTGGCGTCGCGGGCCGAGGCAGCGCTCTTCCGCGCCGCCATCTTCACCGCGAAGCCCTCACCGGTGAGCTTGAACTTCTGGGCTTCGGGAACGACGCCGTTGCGGACCTTCCAGTAGGCGAGAATCGGCGCGGCGAGGAGCAGCATGCTCACCGGCCAGCCCACCCAGAAGATCGGAATCGCCAGGAGGGCGACGACCGCGAGAATCGCGGCGGCGACGTGGGCCGCGTTCCACCCGTGGTAGTTCAGGTGGAAGTAGCGGGCGTCGGGCTCGAGCTTGGTGGTGACCAGCCATCCCCACGGGAGGAATGGCAGCACCATGAGAATCGGCTTGATCCAATCGACCAGGACGTTGGCTTCCGCGGCCAGGAACCACGGGACGTCGAAGGCGGGAACCCAGGACCCAAGCATCTGGGACGCCAGCATGAGAAAGGGCTGCTCGATGATCACATGTGCCTCGCTCAACTGATTCCCCTCAACTGATGCCCTTGAGACGCATCTTGAGCTCCTCCGGCTTCGGAGTCGCTTGCAGCGCGACACTGTAATGGATGTACTCCGACTCGACCAGCTTCACGAGCGAGCTGGTGAAGTCGATCATGCCCTCTTCATGGCTGGTGCGGATGATGTCGAGAAGCTCGCCTTCGCGGGCCTCGAGGATGTACTTCTGCACGCCCGGGGTGTTGAGCAGGATCTCGAGCGCGGGGATGCGCGAGATGTTCTCGTGCAGCGTCGGCAGCAGCTTCTGATAGACGATCGCCCGCAGGTTGTACGCGAGCAGCTTGCGGATCTGTTCGCGCTCGGCCTCGGGGAAGAGGTCGTAGATGCGGCCGAAGGTCTGCCACGCCGAGGAGGCGTGGATGGTTCCGAAGACCAGGTGGCCGGTTTCCGCGGCGCGGATCGCGGCCTCGAAGGTCTCGTAGTCGCGCATCTCGCCGACCAGCACGACGTCGGGGTTCTCTCGCACCAGGGCCCGGAGGGCCTCGTTGAAGTTGACGCAGTCGATGCCGACTTCGCGCTGATTGATGGTGGCCTTGTCGTCCTTGAAGATGTACTCGATGGGATCTTCGATGGTGACGATGTGCACCCGCTTGCGCTCGTTCACGTACTGGAGCATCGCGGCGATCGAGGTGCTCTTGCCCGAGCCGGTGACTCCCGAGAAGAGGATGAGTCCCTGGGCCGACAGTGCGACCTCGCCGAGCGCCGGCGGGAGATACAGATCCTCGAACTTCTTGATGTTCGAGGTGATGAGTCGGGCCGCCACCGAAGGCTTGCCGCGGGCCATGAAGAGGTTCACGCGGAAGCGGTTGTTGTCGTCGTAGTCGTAGGCGAAGTCGATCGAGCCGCGCCGACGGAAGTGGGTGTACTGCGAATCGTCGAGGACGTCCTTGGCCATCTGGAACATGAGATCGTCGGAGCAGACCTCGGTCTTCAGATCGCGCAGCACGTTGCGCACGCGGACCCGCGGCGGCAGATCGACCTTGATGATGAGATCGCTGGCGCCGTTGCGGATGGTGGCGTCGAGATACTTGCGCCACGCCTTGAGGCCTTCGCCGGCGACTGTTCCCCGGTCGTGGTGAACGGGGTCTGACATGAGCTCGGTCTGATGCACGACTGGATTCTCCAATTGGAAGACCGTGAAGGGTACCGAGTCGCCCCGGGCATTGGGAGAGGTTCGGCGAGCCGAATGCCCCCGGCCCGGGCTGGCGCGAGCCGCCGGAGGGTGGTCCCCGACCGGGCGGCGGGGCGGCGCGTGGCGAGGGTGCGGCACCGCCCTCGCTTGACACCGCGGGGCGCTCTCACGACCATCGCTCAATGGATCGAATCGTTCTTGACGGCATCACCTTCGACGACGTCCTGCTGCTTCCGGCCTACTCCGAGGTGACTCCGGCCTCCGCCGAGACCTCGACGCGCCTGACCCGCTCGATCCGCCTCAACATCCCCTTCCTGTCGGCCCCGATGGACACCGTCACCGAGGCGGCGCTGGCTCGCGCCCTCGCTCAGGAGGGCGGGATCGGGATCGTCCACAAGAATCTGACCCCCGAGGCCCAGGCCCGAGAAGTGGCCAAGGTGAAGCGGAGCGAGAACGGCGTGATCACCGACCCGGTGACGCTGGGACCCGACGACACGGTCGATCGGGCCGCCGCCCTCATGGCCGAACAGCACGTCTCCGGGTTCCCGGTCACCGCCGACGGCACCCCGCACGGCAGGCTGGTGGGCATCCTCACCCGGCGGGACATGAAGTTCGTCGGCAGCAACGGGGGCTTCCGCGATGGGGGCTCGGGCGACGGCGCCACCCGGCCCGTGGCCAACGGAGCGAGATTGGTCCGCGACACCATGACCAGCAGCAATCTGGTCACCGCTCCGCCCACCACGCCGGTCGAAAGCGCCGAGGACATCCTCAATCGGGCCAAGGTCGAGAAGCTCCTGCTCGTCTATCCCGACGGTCGACTCGCGGGCATGATCACCATGCGCGACATCGACAATTTCCGCCGTCACCCGCACGCCTGTCGCGACGACCGCGGCCGACTTCGGGTGGGCGCCGCGGTCGGGGTCGATCAGATGGACCGGGTCGAGAAGCTGATCGCCGCTGAAGTGGACGTGATCGTGGTCGACACCGCCCACGGCCACAGCGCCAACGTCATCAGCACCGTCCGGGCCATCAAGGCCAGGTACGCAATCGACGTGATCGCCGGCAATATCGCCACCGCCGACGCGGCCCGAGCCCTGATCGATGCGGGAGCCGACGCGGTGAAGGTCGGAATCGGTCCTGGATCAATCTGCACGACCCGCGTCGTCACCGGCGTGGGTGTGCCGCAGATCACCGCGGTCAGCGAGGTCTGTCGAGTCGCCGATGCCGCCGGCGTGCCGGTGATCTCCGACGGCGGCATCCGCCAGAGCGGCGACATCGCCAAGGCCATCGCCGCGGGGGCCAGCAGCGTGATGATGGGCGGGCTCTTCGCGGGGCTCGACGAGAGCCCGGGAGAGATGGTCATTCACCGCGGGCGGCGCTTCAAGAGCTATCGCGGCATGGGCAGCCAGGGAGCGATGGGCGCAGGAAGCGCCGATCGCTACGGACAGGCGGCCATCGCCGACAGCCGGAAGTTCGTTCCCGAAGGCGTCGAAGGTCGCGTGCCCTATCGCGGCTCGCTCGGCGAGTTCGTCTACCAGATGGTCGGCGGCCTCCGCAGCGCCATGGGCTACTGCGGCTGCACAACCATCGACGAGTTCCGGGCCAACACCCGCTTCGTCCGCGTCTCCGCCGCCAGTCTCATCGAGAGCCACCCCCACGACATCCAGATCACGAAGGAGGCGCCCAACTACAGCGTGGGAGCGCTGGGGGGGATTCGGAGTGAGGAATGAGGAATGAGGATCCGTCCGAATTCGGACGCGTGCGTTGCCTGCCCGGGCATGGCGTCGGCAGGCAACTCCCGCGTACTCCGGTGAGCGGGTCCTCATTCCTCATTCCTCTTTCCTCA
>CAYXKH010000037.1:0-4817 GCA_964465255.1 uncultured Isosphaeraceae bacterium | reverse complement strand
TCCTCTTTCCTCACTCCACAATCACCTCGCGCGCAATTGTCGCCGTCTCTTCCGCCCTGGCGCGTCCGAACCACAGCCAGTGCGAGGCGGCCTTTACGTCGTCCATGATGACCAGGATGCAGGGCAGCACCATCAGGGTGAGCACGGTCGAGCTCAGCAGGCCGAAGCTGATGGCGATGGCCATCGGGATCAGGAACTTGGCCTGAAAGCTCTGCTCGAAGATGAGCGGGGCGAGTCCGACGAAGGTGGTCACGCTGGTGAGGAGAATGGGGCGCAGTCGAAGTCGGCCTGACTCGAGCAGCGCCTCCCGCATCGGCATGCCGCCGGCGCGTCGTTCGTTGAAGAACTCGACGAAGACCAGCGAGTTGTTGACCACGACTCCCGACAAGGCCACGAAGCCGATCAGACTCAGGAAGTCGAGCTGGTAGCCCATCAGGAGGTGTCCCCAGACCACGCCGATCACGGCGAAGGGAATGGCGATCATCACCGCGAAGGGCTGGGTGTAGCTCGAGAAGAGCCACGCGAGAATTGCGTAGATCATGAGCATCGCCGCTCCGAAGGCGATTGGGAGCGTGGACACCGCATCGCGCAGATCCTGGGCCCGACCAGCGCTCCTGATGGTGAGGCCGGGAAACTCCTGTTCGAGAAGCACCAGTCGAGGGGCAATTGAGCGAGAGACCTCTTCGGGGTTCACGCCGATTGCGCAGTCCGCCAGCACCGAGATGGTCCGCTCGCGATCGACTCGTCGGATGGTCGAGTAGCTGCTGCCGTCGCGGAGATCCGCGACCTCGATCAGCGGGACCCGCCGCCCGGTCGGGGTGACCACCCAGAGCTCCTCGATCGAATCCAGACGGCGCCTCGAGCCCTCGTCCATGCGCACGCGGACGTCGATGTCCTCGCGACGATCGGAGAAGACGTGGGCATCAAGCCCGAAGAGGATGCCGCGCACCTGGCGGGCGACGTCGGCCACGCTCAACCCCAGAGCCGCGGCCCCGGGTCGGAGCGTGATCTGAATCTCCGGACTTCCCGCGAGATCGTCATCCGAGACGTCGCGCACGCCGTCGAAGCCTTCGAGGAGAGCCTTCACCCGCTCGACCGCCAGCAGCGCCAATTCTCGATCGTCGCCGCGCACTTCGATGGTGATGTCGGTGCCGGATGGGCCGCCGCTGATCTCGCTGAAGCGAAGCTCTTCGACTTCGGGTGTTGCCCCGAGGGCGTCGCGGATCGACGCCAGCACCTGCTGGCTTTCGCGCGAGCGGCTCTCGACGCTGGTGAGCTCGATGAAGATCTGGGCGGTGTTCGTGGACGGGGCGTCGACGAGCGCCGTCTCCACGTCGGTCCGCTCGCCGAGGATCGAGCCGACCGTCTTCACCTCCGCCTGGGCCAACGCGGCCCGCTCGACGCGGGCGACGACGACCTCGGTGGCGACAAGCGGCGATCCGACCGGAAGGCGGATGTCGGCGACCAGGGTCTCGGCGTCGTTCTTGGGCAGGAACGTGAAGGGCAGCCGACCGCCCGCGATCATGCCGAAGGAGATGATCAGAGTCGCAAGGGCGACGCTGGTCGAGATGTAGCGATACTCGAGCATCCACTTCATCGCCCAGGCGTAGGCGTCGATCACCCGCGCGGTTCCGACCCGATCGCGCCACGCCCAGAGCCGCTCGAGGGTGAGCTCGATGCGTCCCGGCGCCCGCCGCGCCCGCTTCTCGAGCGAGTGGGCGATGTGACTCGGCAGGATCAAGGTGGTCTCCACCACGCTGACCATCAGTGAGCAGAGCACGACCAGCGGAAGGGCGGAGATGAGATCGCCGACCGGACCGCTGATGAAGGTGAGTGGGAGGAACGCCACGATCGTGGTGAGGACCGTGGCCATCACCGGCCAGAAGACCTGCTCGGCGCCGCGGATGGCGGCGGTGAAGGGATCGTCGCCGCGTTCGTGCCGCGAGATGATGTTCTCGCTGACGACGATGGCATCGTCCTCGAGCATGCCCAGCGTGATCAGCAGACCGAACATGGTCAGCAGGTTCAGCGTCACGTCGAGGAGAACCATGGCCAGCAGCGTGCCACAGATGGCGGTGAAGAGGCCCTTCACGACCGAGTAGGCGGTCCGCAGGTTCAGAAAGATCACCACCGCGATGAAGATCAGGACCACGCCCTGCCTGGCGTTGTCGGTGAGAAGCGCGAGTCGACCCTCGATGAGCCGGGCCAGGTCGGAGTGGATGGCAATCTCCGCCGGCAGCGGCGCGGGATCGCGGTTCCCGAGTGCCCACCCGCGGTGTCGGGCGCTCTCCCACAATGGTGTGGATGGAGCCCGGCGGTCCTCGGCGACCACTGCACCCGGCGGGGCGAGGGCTCGGGCAATGCGATCGGTCCAGGCGCTGGGCGGCGGTTCGCCGCGGCGTCCCGCGACATAGCCGCGGATCATCTCGGCGATCTCGATGGCGTCCTCGTCGGCGGTCTTGAAGGCGGTCAGGCTCACCGCAGGCTTGCCGTTGAAGCGCCGCTCCACCTGCTCGTCGACGAAGTCCTCGCGCACCGTGGCGATGTCGCCGACGCGAAGGACCTGGCCTTCCGCCGTGGCCTTGAGAGGAATCAGCTTGATCGCCGCAGCCTGCTCGACGACGCCCAGAGTTCGGACGTTGATGTTGCCGGTTGCGGTGCGCACCGAGCCGCCGGGGATGTCGCGCATCCATGCGGTGATGGTGTCGGCCACCCGCGGAAGGCTCAGCCCGTGCTCGAGAAGTCGCGACGCCTCGACGTCGACGCGGAGCTCGTAGTCGCGCACGCCCGAGAGCGTGATCGTTCCCATGCCCGGGAGCGAACGAAGATCGTCGGCCATCGCCCGCATCGCGGTCTTGAGAGTCGCCTCGTCGACATCGCCGAAGAGGGTGACCATCGCCACCGGAATGTTGGGCCGAAGCTCCTGCACGCGGATCCGCTCGGCGTCGGCGGGAAGATCCTGGAGGCTGTCGACGGCAGTCTGCACTTCGTCGATGCCGGTGCGGAGCTCGATGCCATCGTGGAACTGCACGATGACCACGCCGCGGCCCTCGCCGATGATGGTCTCGATCTTCTCGATCTCCTCGAGATCGGCGACGGCGTCCTCGACCTTGCGGGCGAGTGATTCCTCGATCTCCTGGGGGGTGGCGCCCGGGAACGGCAGCAGGATGCGGGCCCGATCGGGATCGGTCTGCGGGAAGAACTCCCGCCGCATGGTCAGACCGCAGTAGATGCCCGCGATGATGAGACCCATCATCAGAAGCCGCGCCGGCACCGGCTTGTGGACCCCGAAGCGACTGATCGGGGGAATCACCGCCGAGGCTCCGTGATTGTGCCCGCGGTGCCGCCCGTGCCCGTGCCTGTGCCCGTGCCTGTGCCTGTGCCCGCGACCGTTGCCGCGTCTGGGTCCGCGTCTGGGTCCGTGGCTGGGTCCGTGGCTGGGTCCGTGGCTGGGCCCCTCTCCGTCTCCGCCCTCGCAGTCAACTGATCGGCACGAACCGCTTCAGCGCGGGTGCCTACCGGAATGGCTCGGGCCCCGTCGAGGACGATCAGTTCATCCTCCGAGAAGGTCTCGCCCACCGCGACCCACTCGAGGTCGGGCAGATGCAACTCGGGCAGCGCCCCGCTCTGGGTGAAATCGACGGTCACCGAGCGCTCGTGGATTGCACCGTCGCGCACCACCATCACCCGGTCGCTGCGAACCGAGCGACGCGGAAGCATCACTCGCTCGACGGCGACGCTGGCCCGCACCGAACCCTGCACGAAGCGACCGGGCGAGAGCGCCGTCGGAGATTTCGGGTCCTGCACGAGTTCGGCGAAGAGCGTCATCGTTCGAGTGATCGGATCGTCTTCGGGCGCCACTCGGGCGACGAGTGCGGTCCACGACCGAGCGCCCGCACCGTCCTCGAAAAGGAGCACTTCATCGCCCAGACCGACCTGCGGTCGCGCCGACGCGGGCAGAAGAAGCGGCACTTCGATCCGCGCCAGACCCACGACGCGAGCCACCTGCTGACCCGGCTGGACGCTTTCGCCGAGCTTGATGTCGACGGTCTGAAGCACGCCGTCGATTGGACTCTCGATCCGGCAGCGCTCGAGGGCAAGTTGGGCGAGGCGGTTCGAGGAGACCACGCCCTCGCGCATGGCGGCAAGCCCGTTGCGCCGCGACGGCACCATGTCGAGCGCTTCGCGGGCGGCCAGCAGCGCTCGCTGGGCGGCGATGAGTCGCTGTCTGGCGGTGTCGACTTCGCGCTGCTGAGCGGCGAGATCCTTCGCCGCCGATTCCACTCGGGCGACATCGCTCTCGGCGATCGCCACATCGGCCTGGGCCAGATCGACGCGTTCCCGCCACGCCGTCTCCTCGACGTCGAGTCGAACCATCTGGGCATCGATCTCCCGCATCGACTCTCGGGTGACCTCGACCTGTCGTTCAAAATCCGCCGGATCGAGGGCCGCGATCAGCTCGCCTCTGGCAATGGGCCGACCCGCCAGCATGTCGGGGGCGATGGCGATGACGGTGCTGGCCACCCGCGCGGGGATGCGGGCATCATCGATTGCGGCGGCGGTTCCGAACCCGCTCCACTGACGCCGCACCGCGAGGGTCTGCGGCGCGAACGCCATCACCCGCTGCGTCGTGGTGTGGTTCGCGTCGGTGTTCAGTTCGTCGCGGGTGAAGCTCAGCCACAGAAAGATCCCCAGAGCACCGCCCAGCACGCACCCACTGATCACGATGCGGGTGACTATCGACGCGAGCAGTCCGATCCGAGTGCGCTGAGGCATGGGGGGAGGGAGGGTAGGGAGCGTCGGCTGGCGCCGACGGG
>CAYXKH010000036.1:11575-19131 GCA_964465255.1 uncultured Isosphaeraceae bacterium | reverse complement strand
TCCCCCCTCCCTCCCACCACCACTCGAAACGTGGCGCCGCCTCCGGGCGTGGGTTCGTGGCGCAGTTCGCCGCCGAGGGAGCGGGCGAGTTCGCGCGAGAGGGCCAGACCGAGGCCGATTCCGCGCTGCTGCTGGGTGTGATCGTCACTGCCCCGCTCGAAGGGACGGAAGAGCCTCGACCGCACGCCGCTGTCGACACCCGGACCGTGGTCGACGACCACGAGATTGAGCCGCCCGTCGCGACGCTCGGCGCGGAGCAGCAGTTCGTTCGCCGCTGCATTGGACTCGTGCTGGCCGGTCGGCCCCGCGTACTTGGCGGCGTTGTCGACGAGGTTCAGGAGGATGCGTTCGATCGAATCGAGATCGACATGAAGCGTCTCGGGCTCGCCGCTCTGATCCTCGATCCGAAGCACCAGTCCCGATTCCTCGGCTCGCCGCCGCAGCGCCGGTTCGACCCGGTGAAGGAGTTCGGCGGTGGTCGTCTCGGTCGGCCGGGCCGCATGGCGCCCCTGTTCGATCCGGGCAAAGCTCAGGACATTCTCGACCAGATGACCAAGCCGATGCGACTCGGCGCGGAGCGTCGAGAGATACTCGCCTCGTCGCTCCGGCGGGACCATGTCGTCGGCAAGCAGATCGGTGTAGAGCTGGAACGTGGTCAGCGGCGTGCGCAGCTCGTGGGTGACGGTGCCGGCGAAACGCGCCCGTCGCTCGGCGTCGGCCTGCACGGCGCGGATTGAGAATCCGCCCGCGAAGATCGCCGCCAGAAGCGCAGCCCAGGCCACCCCGAGCGTCACGCGCGTGGGCGTGAAGGCCTCGCGTGACTCGGGGAGCGTGGCGATGCCGGGCATCGGCGCCACCAACCGGGCCGGTATCGACGCCAGCCGCATCGCGTTCGGATCCTCGGGAGTCTCTTCCTCGAGAATCGGCACCAGATCGGCGTCATCGACCAGGGTGACGATGTCGGCGAGGAGGTCCTGTCGCAGCCGCTCCCAGTCCACGACGAAGCCCTGGACGAGTGCGGCGCCGTTGGCACCGACGCGCCTGAAGTAGTAGAGCGAGGGCGACTGGTCGCCCCGGTTCACCCAGAGAGGCGTGAATGGGCCGATCTCGACGCTCGTCGAACCATCGCCGTCGGAGTCCGTCTCAGACTGGTTGCTCCCCTCGACCATGCCTGCTGCATCTGCCATATCTGCCGAGTCGTGCTGATGGAGAGGTCCCGCCCACTGCTGCGCCGAGTTGCTGGTCTGGAGGCGCTGGGCGTAGTCGTCGGCCGAGACCTCCCTGGCCGATCGCCCGATCAGGGCCTGCGAGGGCGTGACCTTGCTCCCCACTCCTCGGGACTCGGTCAAGGACTCCGCGGCACGATTGGCCGAGTCGATCTTCATCTGCACCGCTGCGGCGTTGTCTTCAATCACCGCGACCTGACAGGCCATGATCTCCTCCACCTTGGCCACCAGCGAGATCCCGACGAGGTCCTGAGTCGCCTGATCGAGCACGCGGGCATTCGCTTCCATCTGCTGCGGCGACACGAGCGAGGCCTCGGCCAGATCGCGCTGGCTGTCTCGCGGAAGTTGCGGCGATGAGAGCCGTCCTTCGGCGTCGATCTGCAGGTGAAGTCGGATGATGTCATCGCGGAACGTGAGAAGCGGCGACGGTGTGAGCACTTCGCCGTCGGCAATCGGCGTGAGGTACTGGTCGTACATGCGCCGAAGCGGGTGGAACGCCAGATAGTGGAAGTAGGGTCGCGCTGCTTCGGTGGCGAGCCGCGGGGTCATGAACGACTCGAGCCGCCACAGCGCCAGTCGCAGCGACTGCTCGTGGGCTGCCTCGACTCGCGCCACTCGCTCGGCCCGTTCAAGTCGCAGCATCACCACGGTGACCCAGGCGAGGGCCGTCATCACCCCGAGCGCGGCCCCGCAGAAGGCCACCCATCCGAGGAGCTGCCGCACTCGCCGCCCCGAGGCGATCCCCCGCCGTGCGCCGCGGCGCGGTGCCGCAGTCGGCCTGATCGTCGCCGAGGTCATCGGTCGAGGACCTCCGCCTCGTCGGCAAGCTTGTATCCCACGCCGCGGACCGTGAGGATCAGTTCGTGCGGGGCGAGCTTCTCCCGCAACCTGGCGATGTGCATGTCCACGGTTCGAGTCTCGAGTCCACGAGGATCCAGGCCCCACGCGACGCGCAGCAGTTCATCGCGGTGGATGGTGCGGTCGCGGTTGGCCGCGAGATGCTGCAGCACGAGGGCGTCGCGATCGGTGAGGGCGTGGGTCACGCCATCGATCTTCGCCTCACGCCGCATGAAGCTGATCGAGAGATCGCCCCAGCGCAACCCTGTGGCCGCGGATGAGCGCTGCGGACTCCGCCGCAGCACGGCGTCGACTCGGGCCAGCAGCTCGCGAGCGCTGAAGGGCTTGACCACGTAGTCATCGGCCCCACCCGAGAGTCCCGCCACGCGGTCGTCCTCGCCGCCCCGCGCCGTCAACATGATCACCGGCAGGGTGGCCCGTCGGGCACGGATGGCCCCCAGCACCTCGAAGCCGTTGACTCCCTTCGGCAGCATCACATCGAGCAGGACCAGATCGATCGGCTGGGCATCAACCAGCTCGAGGGCCGCCGGACCATCTCCCGCCTCAACGACGCGGTGGCCCGCGAAGGTGAGTGCGTCGACCACGCCCCGCCGAATGGGGCGGTCGTCCTCGACGACGAGGATGGTCATGGCGGCGGACATGAGGAGGACGATACGGAGAGGACGTGGGGAGCAGGGGGCAGGGAGCCGCAAGGGGTTGCACGAACTGCACGAGCGCGGAGATCTGCCCGGCAACGAGCAAACGGTCCGCGGGTCCGTGCTGCGCCCTCAGCGCGTGGCGATCTCGGGCCAGATGAAGCCCTTGCCTGAGGCCTGGGCGCGGATGGCGGTGCGGATGGCAGCGTCGAAGGACTTGCCACCTTCGGAGGCCTGCTTCTGCTCCTCCACGACGACGAAGGCGCGGCGCTTCTCGCCGAGTTCGACAATCGACTTCTGAAGCTCGCTGCGCGTGGCTGCGGCGGCGGTGATGTGGGCGTTGCGTTCCTCGAGCGTCATGCTTCGCATGGCTTCGGGGAGATGCTCGTCCTTGACCTCTTCCAGCTTGAACGTCTCGCCTTTGCTGGCATCGACGAGGTCCCACCCCGAGCAGGAGTAAAGCTCGCTCCCCTTGGTCACGCAGCGCTGGGCCGCGGCGGCCTCGTTGAGACCCTCGGCGTTGGCGTCCTGTCGCATCTGGTTCGACGCCGACCAGGCGCCCGCAGCGCCGAAGGGCAGGTAGGTCGCGTTGATTGCGCTGCTGAGGCTGGTCAGTTCCTCGTCGAAGGGCGTGGCGATTGCGGTTGCGCCGAGGGACTGGTCAATCGAGGCGAAGTGTCCATCCGCGAGCGTGGCCACCTCCCGCCACGCGGGGGCGAGCGAATCGGACGGCATGCCGCAGTAGATGGAGTTGACGACGATGCCGCGCTCGATCGCCCGCTTCAAGGCATCGCGGAAGGGCAGGAGCGGATCCTGCTCGGCCGATTCGTTTCCGGCGACGATGATCATCTGCAGTGCGTCCTTCTGATCCGACCACTTCAAGCTGCGCGTGGCCGCGTCGACGACGCGAGCGACGTACTCCTCTCCTCCGTTGATGGTGAGGGCGAAGAGACGCTCGGAGACGAGATCGAGATCGTCGGTGAAGTCGACGTCGACCTTCACCCAGCCGTTCTCGGCCACGTGTCCGTTGTTGCCGAAGGTGAGGAGGGCGACGCGAAGCTCAGGTCGAGGCTGGGCGAGGGCGAGATCGTTCACGATGTCCCAGAGCTTGGCCCGGGCGGAGTCGATCAGGCCGTTCATGCTGCCGCTGGTATCGAGGCAGATGGCCAGATCGATCGGCCGCGGCGTGTTCACCGCAGCCAGACTGACGACCGGCACCTCGGCACTCGGCGCAACGCAGTCCGAAGGCGGGCAGAGAAGAGACGTGGCGAGAAGAAGTGAGGAAAGCATGGAGAGCTCCGTATTGGGGAAAGGGGCGAGGGTGGGAGTGGGAGTGGGAGTGGGAGTGGGGACTGGAACTGAGAGAAGAGGAATGAGGAATGAGGACCCGCTCAACTTCGGGTGCATTCTGTGCCTGCCCGCGCCATGCGCGATGTGCGGTGCGCGGTACGCGATCCCCACCGCGCTTGGCGTCGGCAGGCAAATGACCCGTCGTCCGTCGAGCGGGTCCTCATTCCTCATTCCTCATCCCTTCTGCCCCCCTCAACATCCGCTGTTGCGAATCAGGACCGTTCGGCCGTCGATGAGGAGGAGTACGTCTCCTGGCACTGCGGCGAGGGACTGGCGGTTCTGGCGGGCGAGGATTTCGATCAGTTGCTGGTGCTCGGGCGAGCCGAAGTCGACGATCAGGTCGGGGACGAGCTCTCGCTCGGTGACGACGAGGTTGCCGTCGATCCAGCGATCGCCGCGCTTGAAGAGGCCGCGGTCGGCGATCTGGCAGACGCCCTCGATCGCAGCGCTCTGCATGGTGACTGCGTCGTGGAAGCGATTGTCGAGGTTGAGCCTGGACTGGAGCTTTCGCTCCTGGTAGTTCATCGACTGGGCCACGCCGCCGAGACCGCTGCGGGTCTGGGCGGCGAGATTCCAGGTCGAGTCGCTGCACGACTCCTGCAGGGCCACGGAGCGACCGAGATCGACGCCCTCGACCGCGAGGAAGGAGGTGTACTCGGTGAGGATTCCCCAGCGCAGGGCGATTGCCAGGATCGCGTCGGTGAGTTCGCGAAGGCGCGGATCGCCCTGCGGCACGGCGGCGCCGGGAGCGGTCAGGCGACGGACCTCGTCGGCGAGAAGCGCCACCTGGCGACTTCCCCAGAGCCGACCGACGTAGGCATTGCGGACCGACGCACGCTGCGGATCGAGCTCTGCCCGCGCGGTCACCAGGGCCTCGCCGACGCGGCCGGTGAGTTCGAGGGTGGCACCTCGGGTCGGTGCCACTCGATCAGTGACGTAGCGACCGAGGATCACCAGTTGCTCCTCACCGTGAAGATCGGGCAGATGGACCGGCAGCACGTCGACGATCCGAATCGGCACACTCGCGTCACCGGGTCCGGCGGACGCGACTCGCAGGGCAAGATCGGTGACGGCCGGTCCGTCGAGCCGACGGGCCAGTCGCCGCGCCGCGTCGACGATCGAGTCTCCCGGCTGCACGTAGGTGGTGCTTCCGCGAGTGACGTCGCCAATGCGATCGAGCAGCGCCGCGTTGACATCGTGACCGACTCCAAGCACGTGCACGCGGCGCGACTGGGCGTTCCCCTTCTCGACCGCGGCGCGGATGTCGCTCTCGAGCGTGCGTCCCACCGTGGGCAGGCCGTCGGTCAGAAGCATGACGGTGCGCACGCGGGCGCCGGCGGCCGGTTGATTGAGGGCTTCGACCAGGGCGTCGTGGATGTTGGTGCCGCCGCCCGGAGCGAGCGACTCGATGGCCCGTCGGGCCTGGGCCAGCGACTCGCCCTGCGCGGGCATCGGACGATCGAAGAGGGCCGTGACCGAAGTCGAATACTCGATCACGTTGATGAAGTCGCGCGGCGACAGCTTCTCGAGAAGCGAGAGCGCCGCGTCGCGGGCCTGCATGATCTTCTCGCCGGCCATGCTGCCGGAGCGATCGATCACCAGGGTCAGCTCGCGCGGAGCGGGCTGATCCCATGCCCCCTTCGGGAAGACTCCGCCACCGAGCAGAAGGAAGTAGCCGCCACCTGCGGCCGGATCGGGCTCGAGCACGAGACTTGCCGCGAGAAGTTCGTGCGAGTCAAGCGGCGCCCGCAGGATCGAGAGCCGCACCGGACCGCGAACGGCAAGGTCGCTCGGACTGAGCGTGACCCGCAGCGACGCGGGGCCGCGGCGCTCGCTGCGGATCTGATGGGTCGGCGAGTAGACGTCGCGGATCGGCCGCGGCGCATTCCCGTGCGACTCGATCTCGACCTCGACGCTCCAGGGCGCCATCGCTCGGACCATCTCGCTTCGAGGGAGCACCAGATCGATCCGATCGCCATCGGCCTCGAGCAGGTGGTCGTAGCGCAGACGGACCCGCTGGCTCTGACCCGGCTCGATTGGGAAGACGCTGGAGCGCACCATGTTCCAGCCGGCGAACTCGAGAAGCGCCGGATCGCGCACCTGGGCGACGATGCGGTCGTAGGTGTCGCGGGCCTCGTCGCGGGTGAGCAGTCGAGCGACGCCCTCGGTGGCACTCGAGAGGCCGTCGTACTCGAACGAGCCGACCACCGCCTCGTAGGGCAGCGGCAGCAGCACGATCGCCTCGGCCCGGGCATGGCCCTGGTTTCGCAGCGAGAGCTCGAGCGTGGTTGTGGCCACGGCATCGCGCACCACGCTGCGGACATCGACCCGTTCGATGACCACGCCGACGTTCGCCACCGGCTGGCCCGGTGTTGGAATGTGACGACGCCCCCAGGCACCGGAGGTTGGAATGACGACGACCCGCCCGGGATCCTGAAGGAAGTCCGGGAGCAGGTCGGGACGCATGGTCTGCGCGGTGGCGTTGGGCGACGCGGCGAGGAGCGCGACTGCGATGGCCACACTCGCCGCCAGAGGGGCGACGATCCGCCCGGCGTTGGGCAGGCTTCGCGGGAGGAACGCGGCGAGGCCTGCGCGTCGGGGCGAGGGCGCCGACGGCAGCGGCAGCGGGTGATCAGGATGATGCATGACCGAACTCCGTGGGGAGGGAGATCACGCGAGGCCGACGGAACGGATCCGTCGTGCTGGGCACCATCGCGGAAGTCCACACCATGAAGTAGACGCTCGCAGCCCCCCTGCTCGCGTCACGGTCGCGCAACACTCCTTCCCCCCGGTCGGGCGGTCAGGGGCAGAGCCGCTGGATGCGCCATCCCGCTCCGGAGCGGGTGTAGAGCACGCGATCGTGAAGGCGGAAGGCGTCTCCCTGCCAGAACTCGAGGTGCTCGAGGCTGACCCGGTATCCGCCCCAATGCGGAGGCCGCGGCACCGGACCGCCTTCAAACCGGGCCCGCATCAACTCCTGAAGCTCGAGCAGCGCCGCGCGGCTGGCAATCGGACGACTCTGGGCGCTGGCCCAGGCGTTGATCTGGCTCTCGCGAGCCCGTCCCGCGAAATAGGCATCGCTCTCGGCGTCGCTGGCGTGGCTGACTTCACCTTCGATTCTGATCTGTCGATCGAGCGGATCCCAATGAAAGAGGATCGCCGCTCGACGATTGACTTCGAGTCCCTCTCCCTTGCGGCTCTGGCGGTTTGTAAAGAAGGTTGCCCCACGCTCGTCGAAGCCGCGCAGCAGCACGATTCGCGCGGATGGCTTCCCGTCCGGATCGATCGTCGCGAGGGTCATCGCGTTGGGATTGGGGAGCGTCGTGGTCTCGGCCTCCGCCAGCCAGGTTCGGACCAGCACCGCGGGATGTTCGGGCGGAGCGTCGAAATCGACGGGGGCGAGCTGAGGTCGGCTGCTGGGAGCGGGGTCGGTGCGCATCGGGTGTTTCAGCGGATCAGGTGTTCCAGCGAAGCAGGGCGTCATCGC
>CAYXKH010000036.1:9361-11475 GCA_964465255.1 uncultured Isosphaeraceae bacterium | reverse complement strand
GCGTCATCGCGTCATCGCGTCATCGGCATCCGGCGGTGCCGGAACCTCGCCGACTCTACGGAAGAATGCGCCGTGATGTGCGTTTGCGTCCGTAGACTGGGACTGTTGCGGGGCAGGGGATGAAATGACGATTTGCCGCAGTCGGCCACGGGCGGTCGGCTTCGGATGGAAGAGACAGTTCGGCGCCGAAGTGCGGAGACATCGGTTTGGGATCGGCCACCGCTTCGGGGCCGAGTGCCCCAAGCTCGAAATGGCTCTGGAAATGGCTCTGGCAACCGCTGTCGTCAGGACCGATGTGTGGGGCCAGTCATGGTCTGGTGGCGCAGGGGCGCCCGGGAGACCCCGTCATGCATGAACGTCGCAATTTCATTCTGGTGCTCTTGCTGATCGGCTCTGCCGTCTGGGCGCTCGTCGCCTGGGGCTGGATGGGGGCGAGCCTTGGGGAAGCATCGATGGTCGTCTGGGCGCAGCGCGTGCTCGCCAGCGCGATGCTGCTCTCCTGCGCGGGCTGGCTGTGCTGGGCGATGATCGGCGAGGACAAGCTGCCCGATCATCTGCGCACCGAAGTCGGTGGCGTCTACTACGAAGTCGACGGTCTCTGCTTCATGCCGATCGTCCGCATCGGGAAGAACGAGCGCGCCGAGCTTCGCATCTACTACCAGAATCGCTTCGAGAATCCGGTCAACGCCGTCGTGCACCTCCGCCCGCCGCAGGACACCTTCGTGATCAAGGAGGGAATGCGCGACGCCCACTTCGCCTTCCGCGCCAATGGCGGCGACTTCGGCTGCATCCGCCAGCCGATTGCGGTGCCCCGCTACCTCCAGGGCGAAGTCGTGCACGTCGATCTCGCCGCAGCGTGCCACTATCCCCGCGGCAAGGGCGCGTGGATGCGGCGCACCAGGGGAATGCCCTGCGGGACACTCGATGTCGACTGGCAGGGCGCCGCGTTCAAGATGGGCGTCCACTTCGCCACCGGCGAGATCGAACTCAAGGAGCCGGTGACCCTCCACCTGTGCATGCCGCGCGGCGTCCGCCACCGCCTTGATCAGGAGCTCTCCTGGAAGCAGGAGCAGATCGCCGCCGGCATCGAAGGGTGACGCGGCACGTGGGGCCCGCTCGAGCTGCCCCAGGCTGGCCCCAAACGTGCCCCGACGTGAGTACTCTGGCTCCGATTCGCCATGGTCTCTGCGCACTCCTCAGGAGCAGTTCTTCGTGTCTGAACGAACGATCGCGGTCGTCGGGTTGGTCGCTCTCGGCATCGCCGCAGCCGTGGTGCTCTGGGCACCATGGCGGGGCCCCGCGCCGGTCGCCGACGACTCCGATCGCCCGATCTGGCTGGCTCTCGAGACGCCGGCTCACGACTTCGGCGTCGTCGACCTGCCCGGACAGAGCGAGAGGGTGCTGAAGCACACCTTTCGCTTTCGGAACACCGGCACCACGCCGCAACGTGTGGTCTCGACCACTTCATCGTGCGGGTGCACGACCGCAGAGGCGACTCCGGCGGAGGTCGCGCCAGACGGCGAACTGGCCGTCGAGGTGACGATGACCCTGGCCCACGCCGCCCGTCGCTCATCGACCGTCTGGGTGCGCTTCGACGATGGTCGCGGCGTGACCTGCACGGTCGTTGGCATCGGGCGACGTCCTCGAAGTCTGGCGGTCGAGCCGAATGAACTCATCCTCGCGGAGGAGCGCTCGATCGAACTCACGGTGCGTGTGACTCAGCATCCGGATTTTCCCGATCCCGAACAGCTCACGCTCTCACCCCTCGACGGCCTCGAGTGGTCGCTCGACGACTGGACCCGCGGCGACTCGATCCCCGGCGAGATCCAGCACTTCTCGACCATCCTGCGCGTGCGACGGCCCGGCGACACGCCGTGGCCCCTCGGGCTGACCGTCGAACTCGAGAATGCCGATTGGGTGACGGTGCAGTTGAGGTTGCCGGAGTAGTCGCGGCGGCGGCGCCGCCTGGGTCCGTCGGCTGCGCCGACGAACTGAGGTGTGCCGCGTGCGCGGCACCTGCTTGGGGCCGGAAATGCCGCCGCCAACAGGAGACGCACGAACTCTCCAGGCACGTGAGCGGCGGCATGTCCGGCGATTCAGTTGGGGGGTGCGCC
>CAYXKH010000036.1:2950-9261 GCA_964465255.1 uncultured Isosphaeraceae bacterium | reverse complement strand
CGCCTTCGCGAGCGCAGTCGTGTCACCCCGAAGTACCCTGCGCCGCCACCCCGCGCACGCACTCAATCGTGCAACCCACTGCTGCCCCCTCCCGGCGAGCGAAGCGAGCCGCCTGCCCCTCTTCTCCATGCTCCACCTCCGCCCCATCGAACCTCGTGATTGTTCCGAAGTCACCCGCGAGCTCGTCACCAACTGGCAGTCGACTGAGATCTGGTCGCTCGGCCGTCGCCATCACGCCGAGCAGTTGCCCGGATTCGTGGCGGAGCACGACGGCCGATTTCTCGGCGCGGTGACGTACCACCTCGATTCCGGCGGATGGCAGGGCGAGATCATCACGTTGAGTTCGAGGAGCACGCCGCCGAGTGCCGACTGCGCAGGCGGAACGTCACGAATTGTCGGCGGGGGCGGGGGTGTCGGCACGGCGCTCCTCGAGGCCGCGACGAACGCGATCTACGCCGCCGGCTGCGTCCGGGCGTTTCTCACGACGACCAACGACAACCTGCGGGCCATCGGCTTCTATCAGAAGCGCGGTTGGCGCTTCGCGGCCATCCACATCGGCATCGTCGACCGCGTCCGACTGGTCAAGCCCGAGTACCCCCTCGTGGGCCTGAACGGGATCGAGATTCACGATGAGATTGAGTTTGAGAGGTGGGCGGGATAGGGGACAGGGAGCCAGGGAGCAGGGGGATGGCAGCGGCCGGTCTGCCCCCTGCTCGCGCCTCACCCCCCAAAGATCGCCACCGGTTCGGTCGACGGCGGGACGTATTCGCGCGGCCGCGCGGGGTCGAAGATGATCCAGTCGCCGAAGAACGCACGCGGAGCGGGTCGTGCTGAATCACCAGCGAATGGGTGCTTCGGCGGTGCCCGCCAGGCGCGGGCGGCGGACCGATCGGGCAGACCTTGTGGCGTTCCCGGCACACCGCGGTCGTCGAGGCGATCGGAACCAATTGACCAGACCACCGGCGCCCCCTCGCGCAGTTCGTAGCGAAGCGCGCGGCCGTCGTAGGGGTCGCGCGGAATCGCCCGGAGAAACGCGGGAACGAGTTCGTCAAGACCGACCGGCCAGTGGCCGCGCTCGAGCTTGAAGCGGTTGAGGGCGACGACCACGCGGGTGGCTTGCATCGTGGAAATCATCAGCTTCTGCGTGGCGATGAGCTTGTCGGCGGCGGGAGCGAACAGCGTGAAGACGCGCCGACGGCTGGTCTCAGGCCGGCCGTCGAACCACTTCTCCGGGTCATAGTCGAACTCCCAGAGCGGTAGACCGGCGAGACGATCCATCTCTTGGAAGTAGGCGTCGTAGCGAGCGAGCGTGTCGCGCCGGCCTTCGAGCCACAGGGCCCCGGCGGGCGCCGACATCGCCCCGATGATCTGCTCCATCGTCTCTCCACCCAGACCGGATGAGCTCGATTCAATGGTCCGCTTGACCTTCGCATATTTCGCAAGCTCACCCATCAGGAGCACGCCATCGCCATCTCCGTCATCGGTGAAGACCCGCTGAAGCAGATCCTCGAATCCGATCCGCTCGGTACTCCAGCCGATCTGAAACGACTCGGGCCGAAGGTCGCCGAGGGCGTCAGCGAGCCTGGCCAGATTCGCGAGGTCGAAGGCCGTCGGACGGCGCTCGAGGATCTCGACGATTTGCTCGACGGCGAGTTCGCGGATCGCCGCTTCCACCAGTTTCGAGACGAGGAAGCCATGCTCGCCGGCGTGTCGAGCGACGCCGAAGATGGCAATCAGACTGTCGACGGCGCGATCGCCTTCGCCGCGGTCGGCGGCGACCGCAGCATCGGCGCCGAGAATTCGCGCCGATTCTCGCAGCACGCCGAGCTGCGGCAACAGCACGGAAAAGACAGACGCCTCGTGCGGCGGCGGCGGAACGGGTGGCGGGTTGTTCTTGCCCCACTCGCCCTTCAGCACTTCGCCGTCTTCCTGACGCCAGGTATGCAGGACCGGATAGCCGAGTGCCGGCTGCATCGCCGCCGCTCGGAGCTGATCGATCTCGGCGCGGTGAAGCACGATCTCGGCCGCCGCCTCGCGCCACACCTCCTGATCGGCGCGGCTCAGATCGCCGGCGACGACGGAGAGATGCTGTCCCGCGACTGCGTCACCGCGTTCACCGGGCGTGCCGAATCGCCACGGTGTCGCCCATCGCATCGCCTCGCGGTACTGCGGCCACGCTCCGACACCGTCCTCCGGAACCGGCATCACCGACGCAAGTCGCTCGGTCGCATTGAAGGCAATCGTCGGCCGCCTGAACCAGAGCCAGGCGGCGCTGACGAGGTAGATCCCAACCACGGCGGCAACGCTGATCGAGCCCCATCGCAGCATTCCGAGGAAGGCTCGGTCGAAGGGAGTTCGCTTCGCCCGCGCGGCTCGCCGCAACAGGCGACTGGCGGTGCGGGGATCGCCGAAGCTCGCGTGCAAGGCTTCGACCGACTCGCCGGACTCAAGACCATCGGCGAAATGGGCCGCGAGTTCGAGAGCGATGTCGGCCCGCTCTGCCCGTCGCAGCCGCGTGCCCCGCACGACGTCCCGAACGAGTTGGGCCAGCGGCGCCGGCAGAGCGTCGACCGGCGAGGCCCTGAGGGCACGTCGCCGGGCACGTCGCCGGGCCCGCCGCTCGCGGCTGGACTCGCGGCTGGACTCGCGGCTTCCGAGGATGGTGAAGATCGAGGTGCGACCGAACCAGTCGGCGAGCGTGTAGCGGCGAATCGGTGACACGCCTGTCGCGGCGTCCGCAGGCCCACTCGACCCACTCGCCTCGTTTGGGGCACCAGCCGCGCGGAGATCGGCACTCATGACAAACATCCCTGGAAGGGCTCGTCTGCGCAGTTCAGTCCACGGGTCACGACCCCCAGCGCCCGCATCGCCTCGACGATGTTGCGCCACTGCCTGGTGTCCTCGCTGAGTCGCTTCTTGCCGGCGCTGGTGAGCGAGTAGTACTTCCGACTGCGGGCGGTCGAGTCATCCCAGCGGCTCTTCACCAGCCCCTTGGCTTCGAGGTTGTAGAGCATGGGGTACAGCGTCGACTGCCCCATCGCGAGAAGACCGTCCGTCCGCCTGGTCAGGGCCTCGACCAGCTCGTATCCGTACATCTCACCCCGCTCGAGCAGCTTCAACACAGCCAGCGGCCCGGCCCCACGCATGAGTTCGCGTTCGATGGTCATGGCGGCAGCATACCATGTGTGGCATAGTATGCGAGGGGGAAGCGTGAACAACTGAGGCGGCTCGCGTTGCGAGCCGGAAGGGATCAGCAGTGGGTTGCACGACCGGTGCGTGCGCGGGGTGGCGGCCCGGGGTACTTCGGGATGACTCGACTTCCGCGTGCCAGGCCCTCGCCGGGTGCCGCGCACGCGGCACACCGCATCCGCGGCGGCGCAGCCGACGCGCCCGGTCGGCGCAGCCGACCACTCACTCACCCCGCCCCGACCGGCTCACGCGTTCGGTTCCACGTCTTGCGCTCTCGGCGGGGCACGTACCCCCCCACCACTCGGAGGTCGCCCTCGCCCACCAGGTCTCGCAACTGCGAGAGCAGCGCGGGGTCGGGCAGCACCGAAACCTTCGAGGTCAGACGCACCACGCGACCGTCGAGGTCGCGCGGGGCAATTGAGATGTGGACGGGAACGGCACGGCCGCGCTGGGCGCCGGAGACGCCGGTGGCCTGACGCAGCAGCCCGGCGGCGAGCCGCATGCGCTCGGGAAGCGGATCGCTTCGCTCGTCTTTCGATTCGACGAAACGCAGCTCGATCGACATCGCCAGGTGCTGCGGCGCCGCCTCGAGCGGATAGGCGTGATCCACGATGATGTTGGTCGGTCCGCGGCTTCGATCGATCGTGCCGCAGAGGATCACCATCGCATCCGGCTGCAGGACGTGGCCGTACTCGGCAAACGACTCCGGGAAGATCACGCCATCGAGCGTGCCGCGCTGATCCTCGAGCGTGAGCTGGGCCATGCGCTGTCCGGCGGACTTGCCGCTGTTGGCGGGCTTGACGACAACCCGCGTCATCACGCCGCCGATTGCAACCACCCGTCCCGACTCCGCCTCCTGCACGCCGATGGTGTCGATTGTGGCGAACTCCCAGAGGAGCGGGCGCAGGGAATCGAGCGGATGACCGGAGACGTGAAAGCCAAGCGCCTCCTTCTCGAAGGCCAGCATCTGCCGACGCTCCCACGGCGTGCACTTCTCGAGGCTCTGGGTGGTGGCAGTGCCCACCGCGCTCGGTTCCGCGGCGCCGAACATGTTCATCTGCCCCGACTGCCGGTCGCGAGCGAGGTCCTGCCCGGCGCGGACGGCCTTGTCGATACTTGCGGCGACCGCGGCGCGGGAGTCGGCGCCGTGCAGCGAGTCGAAGGCCCCCGCCTTCACCAGGGCTTCGATCGTCGCTCGATTCACGCCCCGCAGATCAACACGCTCGCAGAAGTCGAAGAGCGATCCGAACGGGCCATGCGTGCGGCGTTCGTCGACGATCGTGCGGGTGGCGCCTTCGCCGGCCCCCTTGATGGCCCCGAGCCCGAAGCGGATGTGGCCGTGGAGATGATCGTGCGGCTCGTCGGGCCCGTAGACGATCGAGAAGCTCGGCTCCGAGAGATTGACGTCGGGCGCCCGCACCTCGACGCCGACGTGAGGCGATGCGGCGCTGTGGTCTGGGAACTGCACCCGGCGGCACTCCTCCAGATACATCGACCACTCGTCGATCTTGCTCGCCTGACTCTCGAAGGAAAGCACCGCGCCCATGAAGTGCCCGGGGAAGTAGGTCTTCAGGTAGGCGGTCTGGTACGCGATGATCGCGTAGCCGGTCGAGTGGCTCTTGTTGAAGCCGTATCCGGCGAACTTCAGGATCAGTTCGAAGAGTTCGCCGGCGGCCTCACGAGTCACGCCGCGCTCGGTGGCGCCCCCGACGAAGTCGGCCCGGGCGGCGTTGATCGTCTCCTGCTTCTTCTTCGAGATCGCCTTGATGATGGTGTACGCGGCCCGGAGCGGGATGCCGCCGAGGCCATGCAGCACCTGCATGACCTGCTCCTGATAGACCATGATCCCGTAGGTTTCGCCGGTGTAGCGCTCGATCACCTCGTGCATCGAGGGCACCGACTGTCGCCCGTGCTTGCGGGCGTTGTAGTCGGGAATCAGATCCATCGGCCCCGGCCGGAACAGGGCGTTCGCCGCGATCAGATCGTCGAGCCGATCGGGCTTCATGTCGATCAGGAGCTTGCGCATGCCTCCCGACTCGAATTGGAAGATGCCGGCGGTCTCGCCCCGACGGAAGAGATCGAGGACCCGCTGATCGTCGAGAGGAATGCGATCGAGGTCGAGCGGATGCGGCCCGGGATACTCGCCCCGCCCGACTTCGCTCGGTGCCCGCCGACCGACCGCGTGCCAGATGGCCTCGTCGGGCATGGCATCGACGATGAGCTTGCGGGCCAGCTCGATCGTGGAGAGCGTGCGCAGCCCGAGGAAGTCCATCTTGAGGAGGCCGACCTTCTCGCAGGTCGGGCCGTCCCATTGGGTGACCACTTCGTCGCTGCCGCTGGTCTTGCAGAGCGGCACGATCGATTCGAGCGGCTGCGTGGCAATCACCACGCCTGCCGCATGCACGCCGGCGTGGCGGGCGTGATCCTCAAGCGCCGTCGCGGTCTCGATCACCCGACGAACCAGCGGCTCCTTCTCGAACCGCTCCTTGAGGCGCGGCTCCTTCTGGAGCGCCTCCTCGATTGTGATGCCGAGATCCTGCGGCACCAGATTGGCAAGCGCTTGCCCATCGGAGGGCAGCATGCCCATCACCCGGGCCACGTCCTTGATCGCGGCGCGGGCCTTGAGCCGACCGAAGGTGATGATCTGGGCCACGTAGCCGTACTTGCGCCTGACGTAGTCGATGACTGCGCCGCGCCCGTCCTGGCAGATGTCGATGTCGATGTCGGGATACTCCGAGCGATCGGGATCGGTGAAGCGCTCGAAGAGAAGGCCGTACTTGACCGGACAGGCGTTGGAGAGGCCCAGCACGTATCCGACCATCGTGCCGACGCCGCTGCCACGGGCCATCGCCGGAATGCCCCGCTGCCGGGCCCAGTTGACGAAGTCCCAGACGATCAGGAAGTAGGCGCTGATCGACTTGTCGGCCAGCACGGCCAGTTCTCGCTCGAGCCGCTCGCGGACTTCGCGCACGCCCGCGGACAGCTCGGTCGGGCCCGCGCCCCGAGCGAACTCGGGCCCATAGCGCCACACCACACCGGCTTCGGCGAGTTCACGAAGGGCGAGATCGCACTCGGCCTTCATCTGGTCGTTCGCCCGAACATTCATCCGGACATTCGTCTGG
>CAYXKH010000036.1:0-2850 GCA_964465255.1 uncultured Isosphaeraceae bacterium | reverse complement strand
CATTCGTCTGGGCCTGAGCCGCGTCGCCGGCGCCATCGGCCCTTCCGCCGCCCTTCGCATCAGTGGGCGACTCGAACGGCAGCAGCTCGTAGTTCGCGCAGAAGGCCTTGAACCAGGTGGTCACATCGGCGGACGGATCGAAACGCGGCGGCTCGCCGATGCGCCGCACGCGCACCACCGGCGCGTGACTGGCGCCGCCGGCGAAGGTGACCACGCAGCGGTCGGCGATCCGCACGGTGTTGGCGAGGGCTTCGCGCTCGTCGTCATCTTCGGCGAAGAGCGCCGCCATCTCGGCGGGGCTCTTGACGTAGAGCGACTGCGGATAGTGGTAGCGCTGCGACTCCTCCTTGTTCTTCCCCATGCTGATGCAGCAGAGGGTGTCGTGGACGTCGTGGTCCTCGGCGCGGAGGAAGTGGGCGTCGTTGTCGCAGACCAGTGGCAGCGCGAGTTCCCTGGCCAGCTTCTTGAGGAGCGGATTGATCCGCTCCTGCTCCGGGACATGGCGCTGCAGCTCGATATAGAAGCGCGGGTCGCCCTTCTCGTTGGGGCGGAAGGTCTCGGCGTGCCAGCGAGCCTCGGCCAGCGCCGCCTGCCAGTGCTTCTCGTCGGAGGTGCGGGCGTGGAGCTCGAGGTGGTAGGCGATCGAGCTTCCGAGATGCCCGTTGATTGCGATCAGGCCGTCGCCCCACTGGGCAAGCGTCGACTTGTCCATGCGCGGCTTGTAGTAGAAGCCGTTGACATAGGCGTCGGAGCTGAGCTTGAGGAGATTGCCCCAGCCCTCATCGTTCTCGGCGAGCAGCACCAGATGGAATCCGCCGTCGGCGATTCCCGAAGGCGTTCGATCGCGACGGTCTCCGGGCGCGACATACGCCTCGATGCCGAGGATCGGCTTGATCCCGGCGTCCTTCGCGGCGCCGACAAACTCCATCGCGCCGTGCAGATTGCCGTGGTCGGTGACCGCGACGGCGGTCATCCCCAACTCCTTCACGCGGGCGACCAGCGCCTCGAGACGATTGCCGCCATCGAGGAGCGAGTACTCGCTGTGAAGATGGAGATGCACGAAGCCGCTCGACGCGGAGTTCGACACGAGGCTCGGCTTCGGGGCCCGCGCGGAAGTTGGAGAGGTCTTGGATGCGGCCACGGAGTCGCTCGCTGTGAATCTGGGGCGTGAGATGACGCAGGATAGATCCGACGCTTCCGGGATCACGCCGACCGACAGGTGATGCACGAACTCTGCTGGTGTGCGTCGCAGAATCCTGCGCGTCTTGCCGCGGTTGCCCAAGCCGCCGCCCGCCGGGCGAGTCGCCGCGACGCAGGTTCCGCCGCAGGTCACGAATCGCTGAAATTCCCCAACCATTCCGCGCCGTTGTTTTCGGTACTTCGAGAGTGCCGCAGCGGCCCGAGAACGATCATTTGCGCGGCCCCTTCGAATTCTGCAAACCGCCGGACTGGCTCCTGCGGATTCCTGAGGCAAGCGACTTCGGTCCGCACCGTCTGGCCCGACTGCTTCTGCCTCCTCTTCTTTCGGGAGTTCCGCCATGACCATCCGCTCACGTTCAATTGCCACCATCTCTCTCCCAATCTCGCTGATGGGAGCCGTCCTGGGTCTCGCCGCCCCGGCGTCGGCCGATCTGATTCTGATCCAGTCCGATGTTCCCAGCAGCGCGAGCCAGCTCGGCGCCTACACCGGCAGCCTCAACTGGAACTACACCGGTGGCAACGCCGGCGTGCTCACCGTCTCGCTCACCCACACCAGCACCTTTGGCGGGTTCCTCACCGCCTTCCTCTTCAACATCAACAGCGTCGACCTCGGCGCGGCTGCGGCGCTGGCCTCCACCTCCGACCCTGACTTCCTGAACATCTCGGGCGGCGGGCTCAACGGAGCCCCGTTCGGAACCTTCGATGCCGGGGCAGGATTGAGCGGAGTGTTCCAGGGCGGCGGTGGCCCTAGCGCCGGCCTCGCATTCGGCCAGACCGGCACCTTCCAGTTCAACGTCGTGGCCAGCGATGCCTCGGTCCTCTCGGCGTCGAGCTTCATCACCGGTCCCAACGCGTTCGACTTCATCGTCCGCTTCCGCGGCTTCCAGAATGGTGGATCCGACAAGGTCCCCGCGATCGTGGTCGTCCCGGGCCCCGGCGCTCTGGCCCTGCTCGGCCTGGCCGGACTCGTCGGTGGCGGTCGTCGTCGTCGCTGAGCCGGTGACGGCAACCATCGCGATTTGGGTCGCGCGTTCTCTTACAATCTGCCCGCATGCCAGCCATCAAGGACACCACACGCCTTCTGGTTGGAATGCGGCAGGGCGATCGCAACGCCCAGGCGCAACTGCTCGAAGCCGTCTACGGCGAGTTGCGGGCGCTCGCGGGCTCGTTCTTTCGCCGCCAGGACGCCAGGCACACGCTTCAGCCGACGGCGCTCGTTCATGAAGCGTGGATGAAGATGGTCGATCAGACCGCGCTTGAGGTGCGCGATCGCGGCCACTTCTTCGCAATCGCGGCGACGGCCATGCGGCAGATCCTGATCGATCATGCCCGGGCCCGCGGAACGAAGAAGCGCGGCGGCGAGGCCGCCCGGGTGATAATCGACGCCGCAATCGAGCCGGCCGCAGACCAGCCGCCAGATGCCCTCGACGTGCTGGCCCTCGACGAAGCGCTCACGCGGCTCGCTCAACTCGATCCGCGTCAGGCCCGCGTGGTGGAACTGCGGATCTTCGCGGGGCTGTCGGTCGCCGACACCGCGACCACCCTCGAGGTGTCGCCGCGAACCGTCGAACTCGACTGGCGCATGGCCCGAGCCTGGCTCTCGCGAGAACTCGCGGCGTGAGGCCGCGAGGGGGGATTCGAACCCCCGGG
>CAYXKH010000035.1:0-19265 GCA_964465255.1 uncultured Isosphaeraceae bacterium | reverse complement strand
GGCCACGGCTGATGCTGGAGCCGACCTCAATGACGATGGCACCGTCGACGGTGCCGATCTCGGCCTTCTCCTCGGATCCTGGGGAGCATGCGAGTGAACCGCCCGTTGCGGTGATGCACCGATCCAGTTCGAGGATCTGCCCAACGGCCCGAAGCGTCCCGCGAACCTCGCGGGGCGCTCGGGCCGTTCGCGTTGACCTCGAACACGCGTTGGAAATGCAGGTGTTCTATGCTGGGGCCATGACCACCTTCCCACGCGTCACGATCGAGACCGACTTCGGCCCCATGGTTGTCGAACTGTGGACCGACGTTGCGCCCAGGCATGCCGAGAACTTCCTCAAGCTCACGGACAGCGGCTTCTACGACAACCTCTCCTTCCATCGGATCCTGAAGAACTTCGTGATCCAGGGCGGGTGTCCGCGCGGGGACGGGACCGGCGATCCGGGTTGGAAGGTCAAGGCCGAGTTCAACAAGAAGGAGCACGACAAGGGTGTGCTCTCGATGGCTCGATCGGCCCACCCCGACTCGGCAGGCAGCCAGTTCTTCGTCTGCCTCGGCCGCGAGCACTGCCGCCATCTCGACGGGCAGTACACCGCGTTCGGGAAGGTCGTTGAAGGCCTCGATGTGGTCGACAAGCTTGCAGCCGTCCCCGCCGACAGCAGTTCAGGGCGCCCGCAGAAGGCCCCGAAGATGACCAAGGTTGCGCGGGTGACGTGAGCGCGGCCGCTTCGGCGGCGTGCGAGCGGGGACCGTGAGGAATCGCGCCGGACACTTCGACTGAATCCCACTCAACCGGGGAACAGCCCCTGCTGCGAACGCGGCAGGGCGAACTCGGTCACGCGAATCCAGCGCTCGCCGCGGAATCGGACGACGCGTCCGCTCAGCAGCACCGCAATCGGCGTGTCGCCGGCGCGCACCGTGGTCTCGATCTGCTCCAGGGCCGTCGAGGGCAGGATGCGGAGCGTCGGGTCGGGCGTGCCGCCGTCGGTCGTCGTCGAGATGAAGCGCCAGCCGCCGGTGGCCCGATCGCGCACGACGGTTCCGCGCCTGCGCAGGAGGGCGAAGTCGGGAATCTCCGACTCGACTCGCACTCGCATGTTGAAGCCTGGATCGATCGCCGACGTCGCCGCCGGGGCAGTCGCCCCCGAATCGGCGCTTCGCGCCACCGGTCCGAGGCGCTCGCGCAGGCGTCGCTCGATCTCCGAAGCCGCGCCGACCGCAGGCGGCTCGGCGCGATCGTTCTCCGCGGGCCCGCCCTCCGACTTACTGTTCGACTCGTCCTCCTCGGAGGGAGTCGTCCGTCCGGTGGCGACTGGCGCGACCACTGCAGCGCCGCTCGGCGTGATCAGTTCCGGCAGGATCGTGTTCGAGTCGCGATAGCGCAGGATCTCGCCGGTCAACTCGACGGCGAGTCCCACCTCGCCGGTCGGATCGACGAACGAGGTGATGTCTTCAAGGGCCGGGGACGGAGCGACGGCGATGGCGCGGTCGAGCCGGAGACCGAACTCCTGGGGAAGAAAGATCCACGCGCCTCGCGCCGGGTCGAAGCGGATCTGTCCGCGCGACCGAACCAGGAAGAAGCCCTCGGCCAGAACAACCGGTCGCCCGGCAATCAACGTCCGCCGGGCCGCGACCACGACAGTCTGCGGCGCGGATGCTGTGGCGGAGGATGCTGCGGGAGGCGCCGACACGGCCGAGGCCGCGTCATCGCGGGTGGACTCGGCGGTCGGCCTAGCCGAACCAGCACCTGCTGCCGGAGGCGCGGCGGCGGCGGATGCAGAGAGCACCGACGTCACGACCACTGCACGCAGCGCTGAGGCTCGAAAGCGGCGAGTGGGCCACGAGTGCGCCTCGATGTTCGAGCGGTGCGGAGTCACTGGGGCGATGGTACCGCGAGAGCGCTGGGACGAGATCAGCGCGGGGCGGGGGAACCGGCTGGGGCCGACACACCAACCACAGGTGCGCCGACAGCGCCGCCGACGGCGCCGCCGACGGTCGGGGTTGCGGCGCGCGGCCCGCCCTCGGCCGCGGAGACGGCAACGGGCGCGGGCTCGCTGTCCAAGGCCTTGGCCACCGCCCGGCGGATCTGCTCGCGCCGTGCCGACTTCACCCCGATCACCGCGATGAACCCGAAGATCACCGTGGCGATTCCGTAGACCACGCGCACCTGGAGGTCGGTCAGGGTGACGAGGGCCGCGAGGGCCACACCCAGGAGCGTGAAGAGCACCGCGATGGCGTAGAGCGCAAGCACCGCCAGCTTGACTGATCCCAGGGAGCGCTTGAGCTGGTGATGGATGTGCTGGTCATCGCCGGCCGACAGGCTTACGCCCGCAAGGAGACGGCGGATGATCGCCAGCACCGTGTCCATGACCGGGAGCGCGAAGATGATCAGCCCCGCGAAGACCAGGTGGGTCTGCCCGTGCTCGCCGAACATCAGAATGATCACGATGCAGACGTAGCCGAGCAGCAGACTTCCGCAGTCGCCGAGAAAGATCGAGGCCGGATTGAAGTTGTGCGGAAGAAATCCAAGGACCGCCCCCAGGAGGGCGAAACTCAGCACCAGCCGCGGACCGTCGAGAACGCCGCTCTGTCCGCCGAAGGGGACGAGCGCCATGAGCACGCTGACGGCGATCAGGCCCACCGCCATGATCGCCACGGTCCCGGAGAGCAGGCCGTCGAGGCCGTCGATGAGGTTGGTCGCATTGCAGGCGCCAAGCACCGCCATCGCAATCAGCGCCGTGCCCGTCCAGTAGACGAGGTCGAGGGTCATCTCGACCGGAATGCCCGCGAAGGGCAGGGTGAAGGCGAAGTCCCAGGCGAGTTTCTCCGAGCCGAGCATCGGGTCGACCCAGGCCGCAACCGGCGCCAGCATGCCCGCGGCGACGCGAACACCGATGTCCTGGATTGCCAGCGCTGCTGCGGCAACGAGCTGCCCCGCGATCTTCCACCTCGGATCCCACTTCCAGATGTCGTCGGCGAGTCCGGTGACGGCGATGGCCACCATGCCGACGACGACCGCCAACGGCACGGGGTCGTAGTGGGCCGTGGTCGAGTCGAACCAGACGTAGCTCACGCCGATGGCCACCACCAGCCCGCAGAAGACCGCCACGCCACCCATGTAGGCGACCGGATATTCATGGAGCTTTCGTGCTCGATCGGGCTTGTCGATCACATTCGCGGCGACGGCCACGCGGCGGACCAGGGGCGTGACCAGGAGCGTCGTCAGAAAGGCCGCGAGGAAGAGCACCACGTAGCTGTTGACGAACTCGAGCAACCGCGTCGGACCGATCCCGGGGCCCTGACTGACGATGCCTTCAAGAAGATCGGTGGTCCCCGCGTCGATCACCTCGCGCTGCCTCCCGCGGCGGCGCCCACCGAGTGCGGGGCCGCGCCGGCCCGGGTGGCCTCGAGGGTCATCTGGGCGGCGATGTCACG
Organism: uncultured Isosphaeraceae bacterium; assembly: GCA_964465255.1. Classification (GTDB taxonomy): domain Bacteria; phylum Planctomycetota; class Phycisphaerae; order Phycisphaerales; family SM1A02; genus CAYXKH01. The sequence continues at coordinate 15,831 of CAYXKH010000035.1, read as the reverse complement.
AATGGTCTGCTCCAGCGGAATCTTCGGCTCGAACCCGATGGCCTCGCGGATGCGGGTGAGATCGGGCTGCCTGCGCCGCAGGTCGTCGAAGCCCGGGCCGAACGCGGTGTCGTAGGGCACCAGCACAATCGGTGACGAGCTGTTCAAGGCGCTCTTCACCGTCTCGGCCAGCGTCAGGATGTCGATGGTGCGGTCGTTGCCGAGATTGAAGACTCGGCCGCGGCACGCGGTTGTCCCGAGGAGCCGCGGCAGCGCCGGGGCGGAATCGCGCACGTCGCAGAAGCAGCGGCTCTGGCGACCGTCGCCGTGCACCTGGAGCGGCTCGCCGGAGAGCGCCGCGTGCACGAAGCGAGGCAGCACCATGCCGTACTCGCCGACCTGCCGAGGTCCGACGGTGTTGAAGAAGCGCACGATGACCGCGGGCACGCCGTGCTCGCGGTGATAGGCGATGGCCAGGTACTCGTCGATTGCCTTCGAGCAGGCGTACGACCAGCGGTTGTAGATCGTCGGCCCGTAGAGGACGTCGTCGTCCTCCTGAAAGGGCGTCTTCACACCCTTGCCGTACACCTCGCTGGTCGAGGCGATGAGGACGGGTGTCCCCCGCTCGGCCGCGAATCGAAGCACGGCGGAGGTCTCGAGCACATTGGTCTCGATGGTCAGGATGGGTCGTTCCACCACCAGGCGCACGCCGACGGCCGCCGCGAGGTGGTAGACCTCGTCGAAGGACCCCGAGGAGAGCGTGGGGAGGACGCTGCTCACCGAACCGTTGAGCAAGTTGATGCGCGAGCGGTCCAGATGGTCGAGGTTGCTTGCCCGACCCGTGCTGAAGTTGTCGATCACCGTCACCCGGTCGCCACGGGCGAGGAGCAGCTCGATCAGGTGCGAACCGATGAAGCCCGCGCCTCCGGTGACGAGGCAGTGACGACTGGTCTGTGAGACGGGCATGGTGAACGAAGTCCTTCGTTGGCGGTCGACGGAGACTCGACGGGCTTCCGACGAGTCACGCTCCCCGAGCGTACTCCGCCATGGTGGCGTAGTTCTTGCGAAGGTATCCGCCCGCGGTACCGCGCGGTCGGTTGAGGATGACGCCGATGAACTCGCAGCGCAGATCGCTGAACTGCCGGATGAGTCGGGCGACGAGACCACGCTGCTCGTGGTTGGCCCGCACCACCAGGGCGATGGCGTCGACCTTGTTGGCCAGGACCAGGGCCTCGCCGGCCACCACCGCCGGAGGCGCGTCGATGATGATCAGGTCGTAGCGGGGACGAAGCTCGGCCAGCAGGGCGTCCATGCGCGAGGTGTTGAGTCGCTCGAAGATCCGGGTTGCGGGCGAGCCCGCGGTGATGGCATCGAGGTTGGGATGGGCGTTGACGATCGCCTGCTCAAGCTCGACCTTGCCGGCGAGCAGGTCGCCGAGGCCGGGACCATCCTCGCGCACTCCAAGGGCCGCGGGCACGCCGGGCCGCCTGAAGTTGGCGTCGATCACCAGCACCTTGCGACCCGCGACCGCGTCGATTGCCGCGAGATTGCTGGCAATCGTGGTCGTGCCGGCCCCGGGAAGCCCACCGACGAGAAGCAGGATGCGACTCTCCGATGCGGCAAGCGACTTGGAGAGCGGGACCGAGACCTGGCGATAGCTCTCGGCAAGCACGCTCTGCGGCCGTTCCATCACGACCATCTCCGTCCGCTCGCAGCGGGTGGGGTCGTCGATGAGGTCTGGGATCGATCCGAGCACCCTGGCCCCGGGGATGACCGCCAGATCGCTGCTGCCCTTGACCCGCTGGTCGAGGATCTCGCGCAGGAAGATCACGCCGAGGGTGAGGCCGACGAAGAGCGCCAGACCGAGCGGCAGGAACATCTTGAGGCTGGGGAAGCTTTTGAGCCGCGGCGTCGTCGCGGGGAAGGCCTTGAAGACGCGGCGGGCGTCGGGCCGCTCGCGCATGAGGCGGGTGTCGCGGATGACCGACTGGAGCTCGTTGGCATCGTCCTCGAGCTGCTCCATCACCTTGCGCTTGTTCTTGGCCTCGCTGATCAGCGCCGCCGTGTCCTTGAGCTGGGCCTCCTTGATGCGGTACTCCTGCTCGAGGTCCTTCTGAAGGCGCTGGATCTGCTCGATCCGCAGGATCGAATCCTTGAGATCGGCTTCGAGATTCCGCCGGATGCGATCCCGCACCCCCCCTTCCTTCTCCTCCATCGAGGCCTTCACGAGCTGCTCGAGGCGAGTGACCTCGGAGTGCTGCCTGCCAAACCGCTCGCTCGCAGCGACGAGCTGGATCCGCTGCTGATTGATGAGGCTCAGCAGGTTTCGGATGTTGGGATCGTCTTCGGCCCGGCGGCGATCGTCGGAACTGAACTCGACCGAGCCGCGGAGCTTCTCGTCGCTCTGCCGCTTGAGCGACTCGGCCACCGCGAGGCCGCCGACGGCCTCGGTCATCTGCCGCTGGAGATCCTGAACGCCCACCATGAGCTGGCTGTTGCGCGAATCCTCGAGGACGGTCAGGTTGTTGTTGCGGATGAAGGAGTCGAGATCGGCCGCGGCATCGGCGATCTTCTTGTTGGTCTCGGAGTACTTGTCCTCGAACTGCTTGATGGCGTCATCGAGCTGCTTCTGTTCGCGGGAGGCGCGGATGTTGATGTAGGCATCGGCGACGGCGTTGAGCACCACCGGGACATCCGCGGCGCGGGCGGTCGACCACTCCAGGAAGAACAGATTGGTGTCGCGAGTCACGACCGGGCGCATGACCTCGCTCAGATCGGCGACGGCGAGGTCGAAGGCGAAGTTGCCATCAGACCCCACGAACTGCTTGGCCCAGTCGGTTCCTTCGCGGACGTCTCTCGACTTCACGGCGACCCCGAGCACGTCGAGGCTGATGAGATACTCCGCCTCGGTGCGGGCGGCGCGAAGCACCGACTCGCCCTGTTCAACCAGCCGGGCGGTGGGCTCAAGCGCTTCTCGAAGTTGCGGGAGGAGCTCGAAGCCGACTCGCCCGGTGTAGCGCGAGTGGAATTGGTCGAAGTAAAGGAACGCACCGAACCCGGCGATGAGCCCGGCGATGGCCGTGGCAATCAGCAGAGTCACGTGACGGCGGACGACCTTGATCGGGTCGATTGTCACCCCGCCGAGCGGCGAGGAGGGGCGGGAAGAGGCGGCCTTGGAACCGGCCGGCTTGGCAGCGAGAGTCGTCATGACGGAATCCTGAACTGTGAGAGACCTTGCGGTCGGGCACTTTGCGGAGGGAGCTGCGGAGAGACACTACTTCCCGAGCTGCGCCTCCAGCGCCTTGAACTCGTCGGAACTTCGGATCTTGGGGTCGACCTCGGAGGCCTTGCGGAGCTCCACCTTGGCCTCGGCGGTACGGTTGGTCCTGGCCAGGAGCTGGGCGAGGTGCATGTGCGTCTCGGGGAGACGGGCGATGGCGAGGGCGGCGCGGAGCTGCTCCTCGGCCCGGGCGGTTTCGCCGAGCTTGCCAAGAACGACGCCCAGGGTGTCGTGGAACGAGGCCTCGCCGGGGGCGAGAGCGACCGCACGCTCGGCGTGCGGGAGCGCCCGCGTCGGGTCGTTCAGACAGGAGTCGTAGAGATAGGCGAGGTTGTTGAGCGTGCCGGGATTGTTGCCGTCGAGCTTGATGCCGCGCTCGTAGGCCTGGATCGCCTCGGGGCAGCGCCCCGCCAGATAGAGCCCGGTTCCCAGGTCGAACAGGATCAGCGCCTGAAGATTCGGGGCGGCGTCGGTGGCGGCGTTCGCGGCCTGCTGGAAGAGCTCGGCGGCGCGGCTCCGTCCCGCATCGGTGGCCGTCTCGCTCCAACGCAGGGCGATCTCGCGGAGGTCGAAGGGTGGAAGTTCGCCCGTCGAAAGCGAGCGCACGAACTGCTCCGCTTCTGCGGTCCGGTCGAGGCCGAACACCAGCCAGAGCTGGTCGTACCAGCCGTTGATGAGATCCGGTCGGGCCCCGAGCTGGGCGCGGTAGGCGGTGTAGGCGCTCTTCAACTGCTCGAGACCGTCGGGTCGGCGTCCGGAGTTCGCCAGAGCGGCGGCGTAGGCGGCGTGCAGGTAGACCGAGCGGGCAATCAGGTCGCGGCGCGATTCGATGTATTTGACCACCGCCGTGTACTCGGGCTTGTGCGTGGGGGTGTCGGTCAGCATCAGCATGACCAGCCGATCGGGAGCCGCGCCCGGCTCGAGATCCGTGGCCTTGCGATGGGCCGCGATGGCTGCGGGAATGTCGTCCATGCGACTCAGCAGATCGCCTTCGATGCGATGCCAGCGCGGGTCGAGGGGACGAAGTCCGACGCCCTCGCGGGCCACGGCCACCGCCTTGTCGCTGCTGCGCGCCGCCAGCCACAGTTCGACCAGACCCTGGCGGGCCTCGTCGTTGAGCGGGCTGAGCTTGAGCACCCGCTCGATCTCCAGTCGGGCTCGGGTCACGTCACCGCGGAGGTTGTAGATCTGGGCCCGCACCCGGCTCGCCGGCCAGGAGTCCGGGCGCAGCCTGGTCGCTTCGTCGACGAGCGCGAGAGCCTCGTCAAGCGCTCGATCGGAGGCCTGACGATCGGGCCGACGCTGCCAACTCGCCAGCAGCACCTGGGCCTGACCCACTCGGGGAGCAGGATCGTTGGGTCGAAGCTCCTGCGCCCGGCGCAAGGCCAGGCGCAGCTTTTCCGTCGCCCCGGCCACGTCGCCGTTGTCCTTGATCGCCTCGTCGGCCCGGATGCTCAGCAGCGTCGCCTCCATCATGGCCGACTCGCCGTCGATTCCCGCGGCAGCGATCACCGACGCCAGTTCCGCTTCCGCCTCGGCGAGCTGGCTGGTGCGGCCCAGTGCTTCGACGTAGAGCAGCCGATCGGCGGCTGCCTTGGTGTGCTCGGCCACTGCCCTCACGTGCGGGAGCGCTCCGACGAAGTCTCCCCGCTGGGCGCGGGTGCCGCCGATGTACCGATCCGCCTCGCGGCGCTCCGACTGGCGCTTGATCGCCTCGGTGAAGGCGACCTGGGCGTCGGCGGGCTTGCCGATGTTGGTCAGATAGGCACCGAGCGAGAGATGGAAGGTTGCCGGCGCGTCCTGACCGACGGCCGCGATGGCATCCCGCAGGACCTTCTCGCCGACTTCCGGCGTGCCTCGGGCGCGGGCCAGGTCGGCGCGAAGCGCCGCCACTTCATAGCTCCGCGGGTTCTTCTCGGCGAGGGGCTTGAGAACGCGCTCGGCTTCGTCGAGGAAGTCCTTGCGCAGTCCCTCGATCGCGGCCCGCTGCTGATCGCTCGTCAGGCCTCTCCAGCGATCGTCGGGGTAGCGGTCGCGACCGGCGTTGTCGAGCATGAGCTCGCGCGACGGCGCCAAGGTCAGGAGAAGCGCTGCGAGGGCCCCGCCGTTGGCGACATCTTCCGGCGCCGCGGCCTGCAGGGCTCGCCGCTCGAGCAGCGCAATCCGGCGATCACCGTGCACGGCTTCGGCTTCGAGCCAGCGGGCCCGCACGATGAGGCTGGCGTCGCGAAGCCGATTGGCGTCGCGGAGCACCTGCAGCAATCGCTGGGGCTCGCCCGCGGCCTGCAGAGCGTCGGCGTACATCTCGACCACCCGCATGTCCTGCGGCCGCTGCGAATACGCGCTCTCGTAGGCATCGACGGCTCCGGTGATGTCGCCGAGTCGCCGCCGGACCTGGCCGAGAACCACCAGCAGTTCGGTGCTCTCCGGATTCTTCTGGAGGGCCTGAGAGGTGATGGCCGCGGCCTGAGTCAACTGTTCGCGGCGCTGCGCAGGGTTCGTGACCGCGTTCGCTTCGGAGCGGCTGACCAGCAGGCGAGCCTGCATCGAGGCCAGTTCGACGGCGCTGAGAACGCCCGGCGTGCGGGCGAGCTCGCGATCGACGATCACCTGCGTGGCATCGACATCATTTCGCATGAGGGCCTGCTCGAAGTCGAGCAGGACGACCGACGGCGGAATCGGCTGGATCGATTCGGCCTGGGCCCGGTACTCCGCAGCCGCGGCATCGAGCTTTTCGGCGACCGCTCGGAACGCCGCAGCCCCGTCGGCGCGATCGCGAGCCTCCATCGCCGCCATCATGTTCCGCTGCTCCTGAGCGGTCTTCGCAAGCGACAGCAGCGTGCGCACGGTCCGCTCGGGCCCCTCGGGAACGTCGACTGCGACCGCCCGCACGATGCGCTCGATCGGGTCGTTGGTCTCGGCGATGGCGATGGTCTTCTTCAGGAAGTCGTCCTCGGGCATTCGGACGAGCCCCTCTTTCGCGAGTTCGATGGCCCGCGCGGGGTTGCCGAGCAGAAGCTCGACGTACGCGAGACTGCGGATGGCCCGCATCTCCCCGGGATTGGCTGCATACACGGTGGCGAGAAGCGCTCGTCCGCCGGGGAGGTCGCCGCGCTCGAGCCGCGCCTGGGCCGCGATGAGCTGTCGACTCGTCTCGTCATCGCCCGAGCGGAGCAGTCCACCCAGCGCGACGACGCGGGCGTCCTCCGGGGCCATCGCCCGGGCGTCCGCAAGCGTGCGCCTGGCCTTCTCGAGATCACCCGACTCCTGCTCGACCTGGGCCTTCAGGATGATGGCCTCGAAGAACCCGGGCGAGCGGGTCACCGCCTGCGCGAGGCGCTTTCGTCCCAGTCCCAGCTCGCGAGCCTTGCTGGCTGCGAATCCAGCCTCGTAGAGGACATCGGCCGGGGCTGCGGTCTCGCCGACCAGTCGGATGTAAGCCTCGTACTTGGCAAGGGCCTCGCTCCAACGACCCATCGCGGTCGCCATGCGTCCCTCGGCGCGAAGCACTCGGGCGTCGGTGTCGGGCTCCTCGCGCTCGGCGCGAAGACGCTTGAGAGCCTCGCCCGCCTCGGCTCGGATGGCAACCTGCTCCTCCGGAGTGGCCCGCTGCAGCCGCGCGAAGGCGAGATCGAAGAGGGCCGTCGCCGCCGCGGCGCGGAGCTCGGGTTGAATCAAGGACTCGACCCCGACCGGGCTTGGGGGAAGCTCGAGAGTCGCGAGAGCTTCCTTGGTGGCTTCGCGCTGCTCGTCTGCGAAGACCAGCGCGGCCATCAGGGCCTGACGGGGGAAGATCGTCTCCGGATGGGCAGCGAGATAGGTGCGGATGATCTCGGCAGCGCGCTTGCAGCGGCTGACTTCGGCAAACGCGAAGAGCGGCTCGACCACGCGGTCGATCTCCCACGGCTCGGTCGCCAGAGGCAGGTTCTCGAGGACGCGATCCTGAGCGGCCAGAATCTCGTCCGCAGTGATGCTCGCGTCGCCGGCGTTCCGCCGAACCAGGAGAACGCGCAGGGCGCTCGCGGCCACGAGCGGTCCCTTCGGGGCCTTCTCGATGCTCTCGGTCAGAAGCGCATCCGCCCGAGCGGCGAGAGCCGCGGCGGTGGTGTCAGCGCGGCTGATCAGCGAACGCCGGCTGGACTCGTCGTACAGAGCGTCGATCAGGGTGGAGCGGGCGAGATCGCTGTCGGGATGCGCAGCGATCACCTTCTCGAGATCGGCGACGGCCGCGTTGAACGCCGCCGGCTCGAGCATGCGGGACCGTCCCAAGTTGCCGACGGCGCGGTACAGCACACCTTCGAGATGGGCCGCGTCGGGGGGCTCGAAGCTCGTGACCATTCGGTCGGCGACTTCGACCAGAGCCTTCCAGGCGTCATCGCCGCCATCGAGTCGGGCGATGGCGTGCCGGACGCGGATCATGTCGCGGTGGACCTGCGGATTGGTCGGGGCGATGCCGACCCGCTTCTCCAGAAGCTGGAGGTAGAGGGAGAATCGCTCGCGCACTTCGCTGCGGGTCTGCGGAACGACGCGCTCGAGAGCGGAGAAGGCCTTGTCGACATACGCGAGATTGCCCGGTTCCTTGCTCACCGCTCGGCCGTACGCGCTCAGGGCCTGGGTGTATTCGCCCTTGGCGAAGGACTCGTCGCCGCTGCGGATGTGGCGAGTGGCGTCGGCGCGGCTCCGCAGGTACGCGAAGCCGCCAATCACTCCCGCGCCGCCGATCAGCGCGACCAGGAGGATGATGATGAGCCGAGTGTTGAGTCGTGCAGCCATGGGAAGCTCGTCGAAGTCGGGAACCGAAGAAACGGCAAGAAGATCAGGGCCGTCGAAGAACGTTGCGCAGCGGCGATTCGATGCGGATCAGTTGTCGGTGGTCGTTGCAGTCGGAGCGGAACCGGGCACGCCGCGGGCTTCCACCTCGGGCCAGTCGGGGAGCGAGCGCATGAGGTGAGGCAGGAGCTCGTCGAGGAACTCCGAGGTGTATTCCTGGAAGCGCTCCCACCGGCGATCGTCGTCGGCGCGCGCCGGCATCGCGAACTGCACCTTGGTGTAGTAGGCGTACTGGTCCGTGCGCTGAAAGGCGAGCTTGCGGACATCGAGGGCGGAGGAGGTCACTCGGCCGTTGGCGATGAAGAAGTAGCCACCGATCATGCGCTGGTCGGGCCGAGCCTCATCCTGGAACTCCATGGCCCGGATGGCGAACTCGCCGACTGGGACGTGCACTGGAACGAAGCGGCGCAGCACCGAATCGAACGCGTCGGCGGTCTGATAGGGTCGGCCGGTGGCGCGGTTGGGCGGGACCTTCGAAGTGCCCCATGCGGAGGTATCGAGCGTGAGCGGCACGATCCGGGCACCATCGACGAGCACCATGCCTCCGGCGACCCAGCATCGCTCGGGGACATGCGGAATCGCATCGATCATCCCGGTGTAGTACGCGATGTGCAGGGCAATCATCGCGTCGGTCCCCTTTTGGTCGCGCCGCGGCGTCTCGCCCGGGCCCGCCCCTGACCGAGCACTCTCGCTGCGAGCGTCTCGCACGAACGTCCGGTTCAGGTATTGCCGGGTGCCGAGTTCCTCGACGATTGCCTCCGAGAGGATCTGGTCCTCCCCGACTCGCCTCCACGGCCCAAGGCTCGAAGGAATGTTGGCGAGCCCCTCGCGGATCGGCACCGGCTCCTTCTGCAGATAGATGTTGAGCTGGGCGATGGCGGCGCGGAAGCCCACGCCGGCCAGCACGAGGGCCAGGGCGGCACCGAAGAGAGCGAACTTTGCCTGTCGGTCGAATCGCATGGGTCAGCCCTTCTCCCCGTCGAGTGCGGTCCCGTGGAGCGCGTCTTCTTCGACGACCAGCGAACGGAGAATCCACAGGATGCCGAGGTAGATCAGGAAGGCCGGAATCAGCCAGACCAGCCCGATCATGTTGTGAAACTCGCCGGTGGCGAAGTCCATGTCCCACATGCTCAGTATGCCGAGGGTCACCACCCGGAGCACGTTGACGGCGAGCGCGACTGGAATGCCCAACGCCACCAGCGCCACCCGTTGCCAGAGCCTCGGGAGGCCGGTGTAGGCCATGGCCACGCCGAGAGCCAGGAAGGCGACCAGCATTCGCATGCCCGAGCACGCTTCGGCGATGTTGAGGGGATGCGGGACGCCGCTTGACCACACGGTCAGAACGTTGCCGCTGCGGTCGGTGTCGATGCCGATCAGGTTGAGGACCGCGTGGCTCCCGATTGCGGCGTAGTCCTGGAGCTTGAGCGTCAGCAGATCCATGAGCCGCTGCGACACCGTCTGTCCGAAGGCGACGAGGTAGACGATTGGAAACCACAGGATCGCCATCGCCCGCCATCCGAAGATGAGCAGCACCAGTCCGAACAGTGCCACACCGAATCCGGCACCACGGAGGTTGTGATGGGCCAGGGTCTGCGGACCGACGATGCAGAGGAGATACCAGCCGACACCGAGGATCAGGGGAACGAATCCGAACCACGTCGTGCGAGCACCCCGGGCAATCAACTGCTCGCGGCGCAGATAGACGAAGTACCCGGCGATGAGCGGGATGGCCAGCGTGTGACCCCAGTCCGCGGGGTTTCGGATCGCCCATCGCCACTGCGTGGCGAGGAAGTCAGCGAAGACCCAGACGAAGGTCAGCCCGAGAACCGCGGCGCCGATGGCCATGACCGGCGTGGAGGTGCCGCCGCTGACCGAGGCGACCACCGCGTCGTCTCGAGGGGAGACGGCGGAGGCCGCGTCTCCTGCCACGCCGAGAGGCGCCCCTGGATTCGGTTGCGGGATGGTGCTCATGAGAGAAGGAACCCAGCAGTGACGTTCCCGGCGGGCGGTCGGGTCCGTTGATACGAGCGCGCCTGGGCTGGCAGTTCGAAAGTCCCGGGCGGACCGGTGCAGGATGCCTCATCCGAGGAGTCTCACGTCGGGTTCGCGACCGATCCGGGCGGCGTTCGTCCCCACTGGGAACGGGCGCAAGCCCGACTCGAGCGGTCGGGAGCAGGTCCGGGTGTGGACTGGAAACCCAATCACTTCACCGTGAGGCCTCAGCAGGGCTCGTAAGCCGACACCGGCGTCCCAAGGCGGCGGGTCAGTATAACGGTGCCCCGAGGGGCCTCGATCACTGACCGAACTGATTCGCGGGAGGAGCGCCGAAGACGTCGTTGCCGAAGTTCCGATCCAAAAGGAACCCGTACCCGTAGGTCGCCCGGAAGCCGTTCCGCATGATCGCCAGCGGGGTCGCCCAGAAGTTCGTGCCGATGATCACGTGGTCGTTGTCGCGGATATAGAAATCGGGCTCGGTACGGCGACGAATGGCCGCAAGATTCACGCGGACGGTCGCCTCGCGGTTGGTGCCGACGATGCGAATGAGGTCCACTCGCTCGGGGATGGCGACTCCGTTGAGCCCGCCCGCGGCCGCGATCAGGCGGCTCATGGTGAGCCCGCCGGTGATCGGGAGCTCGTAGGTGCCCGGTCGGGAGATCTCGCCGTCGATATAGACGAAGCCGAATTGCTGGGCCTGGACGTAGATCAGGTCGTTGGGTCGGATGACCACGTTCTGAAGACTGTCGCCGGCAATCAGACGATCGAAATCGACCTCGATGATGCGCTCGGCAAAGAGCCCGGCGGAGCCGGTGCCGGCGCCGATTGATGAATCGAGAAGATCCGCGCCTACCGAGCCACCGCTGCCGGGCGCGGGTCGAGCCGCGGCTGCGCCGGCCGTCTGCGTGCTTCCCGGCACGCGCACCCAGGCGTTCGCCGCCTGATCGAAGACGAAGCTGTCGGCGGTGGCGGCCTGTCGCGTTGCGCTCGATGCGGGACGCGGAGTCCTTCGATCCGAGACGCGGACAGGCGCGAGATCGTCGATGTCGACTGCGGGTGCGGCATCCTGACGGAGCGCTCCGGGATTGATGCGCGGCGCCGGTTGGAGCGGCGCACCCGGTCCCAAGTCCGCTGGAGGCGGTTCGGTCCCGCGCTCACCTCGCTCGAGCTCACGGATGATCGAGTCGAGGTCCTGCACCGGTGCCAACGGCGTGGCGCCACCCTGCGACGTCGGCGTCCGCACGTCCCACGGAGTCGAGACCGACTCGTCCAGCGGAACGCGGCGGATGATGTAGATCTTGTCGGTCGTCTCGGGCGCGCCACCGGCGATGGCCAAGGCCTCGAGGAGGCGCACGTCGGGCCGCGTGAGTCGATACGGCGCCGGCTGCGAAACGCGTCCCATCACGGTGAACTGGAGACTGCGCTCCGATTCGAGAGTGACGTTGACGACCGGCTCTCGGAGCACGTCGGCGGCGCCCTTCAATCGGGCGATGATGTCCTCCTGGACTTCCTGAGGCGTGCGGCCGCCGACTGGAATATCGCCGATTCGCGGAACCCGAATGCGACCGCCCTGGTCGATGTTCGCGAACAGGATCTCCATCTTGTTCGGGACGAGGAGCTCGAAGATCTCGACGCGGAGCGTGTCGCCTGGCGCGAGTCGATACAGGAGATCGCTCGGAATCAGGTCTTCGCTCTGGGGCGGCGACGCGTTCTGCCACGCACCTGCATCACCCTCGATCACATCGATCCTCGTGAGGATCGGCATCGAGGTCGGCGTGGTCGAAAACGAACCGGTGCGACTGGGGTCGAAGAACGAATCGACTTCGCATCCACCGAGGCCGAGCGCGCTCAGCGAGCAGCACGCGGCGCAGAGCGCGAGCAGTCCTCGGTCATCGATCGTCTTGCACCTCCGGGAGGGTTCACGTGTCAACATCGGTTCCTCTGGCGGTGTCTCGGTCGTCGAGTCGGCCGGATCAGCACGTCGGGAAAGTACCGGAATCCCATCGATCCGTCCAAGCGAGGCCCCGCACGACGCACGTGGCTCAGGTCACTCCTGCCACGGACGGACGTCGACGGTCCACATGGCGGGATCCGGCGTCTCGACCGAAAGCAGCGTCCGATCCTCGGAGGAGAGTCCACCGTTGCGGACCAGTTTCGAGAGGCGAACCGTCTTGCGATTGCCCACCGGGTCGACCGCCACGACGCCCACGGGGAGCATCGTCGCGGTGTCGTAGTAGAGGTCGACTCTCACGAATTCCTCGGCAGCCGGAGTGCCGGACTTCGGCACCAGCCGAAGCGCGGATACCGCAGCCATGTCGAGCGCTTTGAGCAGCCGAGCCTCCGGAGGCGGGGCGGCGGAGACCTCGAACCGCGCCAGGACCTCGTCCTTGCGCTGGCCGACCGGCAGCGGGAAGGGACCCTCGCCGAGCTTCAAGGGATCGAAGGTCTTCCCGGGAGGCACGATCTGTCGCTTGATGAACTGCTTGCGGGTTCGGTCGATTTCGCAGAGCCAGCCGTCGGCGAAGACGTACCACTGTTCGAGCGTGTCGCTCCGTCCGGCGGCATCCACGTACTCGTTGAAGAGCACGCCGAGCCGAGTCGCCCCGGCCTCGCGGACGTAGAGGAGTCGACCGAACTGGAGTTCGGCACCTCCGGTCAGCTCGTCGTACTTCTCGTAGGCCACGACCGCCTGGAACTGCTGGAGATCGTCGGAGGCCCGCTCGAGCCGCGTCAGGAGTTCGACGATTGCGGGATCAGGAGCGGCCAGCGGCAGGGTCGCGGGTGCCTCGACGGGCGTGCTCGGCGGGGCCGTCGAGGGCGGACTCGCCGGTGCGGTGGTCCCTGCCGGAGGAGGAGTCGTGGTCGGAGGCGCGCTGGCCGCTCTTCCCCCGAGGCAGACTGCCGGCGACAGGAGGAGGCTGAGGATCAGGGCATTGGGCATTCGGTGACTCGTCGGGAGCGTGCGCGGGAAGAGTGGAAGACGCCGCAGAACGCGAACAGGTTCATCGGACCGTCGAGGTCGGGGCGATCCGAGGTGTTGACCCTACAGGCGATGCGACGGCGATGCGCGGGACTCGCAGACGCGGAACTGGGGGTCGAAACCGGGAGCCCGTCGTGATGCTGGCGGAGACAGTGCAAACGACCGCGGCGGCGGCGTTCCCATTCCCTCGCCGGATTCGAAAGCTGGGCAGCGGCGGGGCGGGCCCACGGTGGTCAGGCGGGGCGACCACGCCGAGTCATGACGGCCACGTCGACGATGCCGTCATGCCGAACCAAGTTATTCTCCGTGAGTGGGTGCTGTCGACGCCGAGTCGGAGCGCCTCGTTCGGTTCGGCGGACCGACCCTCCCATTGGCCGCTACTCGAGAAAGCGACTCATGACGACTCGGAACTTCTCAGATGGGCGACGGATACTCGACACCGCAACGGTGTGGGAGCCGAAGATGGGCTACTCCCGCGCGGTCCTGTACGGGCGGAACCTCGCCATTTCAGGGTGCGTCGGGATCGAGCCCGACGGCAGCTACGCCCCCGACCTCGAAGGGCAGACCCGCAGGGCAATCGGGCGGATCGGCGAAGCCCTCGCCGCGTTCAACCTTGATCTCAGGCGGATCGTGCGGCTGCGGATCTACACCACCCGAATCGAGGAGTGGGAGTCGATTGCCACAGTGCTCGGACCGCTCTTCGAGCCGATACGGCCGGCAAACACGCTCCTGGGCGTCGCGGCACTCGTGGACCCGAGAGCGCTCGTTGAAATCGAAGCCGACGCGTGGCTCGGACCGCCGGAACAGTGACCAGCTCGCCATCGGTACTCGCTTCGGGAACGGACTCGGATGACCGCCATTCACAGACAAGTCGAGCAGCTTCGGCTCGGGACCGATCCCACTCTGGTGAGCCGGGTCGGCTCGGGCTGGGTCGTGCTGGGCGGCACCCAGGTGGTTCGGGGGTACTGCCTGCTGCTCCCGGACCCGGTGGTCCCCAGCCTCAACGACCTCTCACGCGGGGCGCGTAGGACCTTCCTCGAGGAGATGGGATTCCTGGGCGATGCGATCCTCGAGGTGACCGGCGCCACCCGAATCAACTACGAGATGCTTGGCAACCTGGAGCCGGCGCTCCACGCCCACGTCATTCCTCGGTGGAACAACGAGCCCGAGGCCGTGCGAACTCGCCCGATCTGGTTTCACGACTGGGAGAGCGCACCTCGATTCGACCCGACGCGAGACGCGGCCTTGGCTGTGGCAATCGCCATGGCCCTGCGCCAACTGACCGCGTGACCACACTCCCCGTCGGGACGAATGGACGCGGGCGCTCGGAGCTTGCCTGCGGCCCTCGTCTGGACTTGGAACTGAGCTCGGTCACTGGTCCTGGGCCGCTGGACTTGGACATGGGCTTGGGGTGCGTTTGACGGATCGTCGTCGGCCCCAACTTGATCAGGGAGCGAGCAGGGAGCGAGCAGGGAGTCGGGGGGCAAGGAGCCCAGCCGCCGGCGTATCCGCAGAAGTGATCCGCCGAGCCGCTGGCGACGCAGCCAGCCGACTGCCTGCTCGGCTCGAAGCCAGTCGCGGATCCGTCTATGACACACCCGAGGACTGGACCGATCACGCCAGGCTGTTCGGAAGTCCTCCCTCGGCGGTGGGACTCCCACCCCGCGGATACCGACGAGGCCCCGGTCACGACCGACGCGCGGAGATGCATTTCAAAAACACAAACACCCTGCGCGAGGCGCAGAGTGTTTGTGCAATATAAGAGTAAACAGTTGGGTCGCCTTGATCGCACGTCACCGTGCGACTATCCAACGGACCGAAGTCCGTCGAACGAGAATGTGTTGACAGGAATTTGTCTCCGCAGATCGCTCTGCGTGACATCTACATTTTCCCGTAGAAAGGAGGTGATCCAGCCGCAGGTTCCCCTACGGCTACCTTGTTACGACTTAGTCCCAGTCACCAGCCTCGCCGTGGGCACCTCTGAATTGAGGCGACTTCGGGCGCTGCCAGCTCCCATGACTTGACGGGCGGTGTGTACAAGGCTCAGGAACGTATTCACCGCGGCGTAGCTGATCCGCGATTACTAGCGATTCCGACTTCATGCGGGCGGGTTTCAGCCCACAATCCGAACTGGGGTGCGCTTTAAGCGATTTGCTCCACCTTGCGGTATTGCATCGTTCTGTACGCACCATTGTAGCACGTGTGCAGCCCTAGGCATAAAGGCCATGAGGACTTGACGTCATCCCCACCTTCCTCCGGTTTGACACCGGCAGTCTCGCTAGAGTCCTCGCCATTACGCGTTAGCAACTAACGACAGGGGTTTCGCTCGTTGAGGGACTTAACCCGACACTTCACAGCACGAGCTGACGACAGCCATGCAGCACCTGTGCACGTTCCACCCTTGCGGGTGTGGCTTCCCTTTCAGGAAGTTGATACGTGCATGTCAAGCCTAGGATAAGGTTCTTCGCGTTGCTTCGAATTAAGCCACATGCTCCACCGCTTGTGTGAGCCCCCGTCAATTCCTTTGAGTTTTAGCCTTGCGACCGTACTCCCCAGGCGGCGCACTTAACACTTTTGCTTCGACCAAGAGGGTGTCACCCCCCTCGATCTAGTGCGCATCGTTTAGGGCGTGGACTACCGGGGTATCTAATCCCGTTTGCTCCCCACGCTTTCGTGCCTCAGCGTCAGGACAGGCCCAGCGGCCTGACTTCTCCTTTGGCGTTCCGATAGATATCTACGCATTTCACCGCTCCACCTATCGTTCCGA
>CAYXKH010000034.1:14855-19451 GCA_964465255.1 uncultured Isosphaeraceae bacterium | reverse complement strand
GCTCCCTGCTCCCTGCCCCCCCATTTCCGTTGACACCCCCCTCCGTCATCGATAGCTTCAGTGCGTCGTTCGCCTGGGAGGGCAGATCGACGATGGCGTGGCGCAGCGTGTGGAACTGTCTTCCAATCTGGCACTCACATCGCCAGGGGCCATCGGGCTCCTGAGGAATTGTCGCTGCGCCTGCCGCGCGGCGTGAATGCCAGTCCCCGTCAGGCTTGACGCCCAACGAAAGGCAGGTTGTCCGTGACGACGCGTTTCTTCTCGAGGACCCCACGGTCCATCTGGATGCTGTCACTTCTTGCCACCGCAACGGTTCTGCTCGCGGCCGACAGCGGAGAGTCCGCTGCGGGTCCCTCGACTCCTCCCGCCGGGGTCGACTCCGCGATCGTCGCTCCCGCGGCGCTGCGGCACGACCCGAACGCCATGGCCGCGATCGATCCAGGCATGCTGGTCGTTCCCGATGCCATCGTGGTCGAGTTCCAGCGCGACGCGGCCCGCACCATGGCCGCGATCAACTCGCCTGACTCGCCTGGCATGAGGATCACCGGCGTCGGTTCCCTTGATGAGGTCGGTCGCCAACTCGGCGTCGTCGAGCTGCGCCGCCTCTTCGTCGGCTCGCCGGCGCGAGAGCTCGCCGATCTCGATCTGCCCGATCTCTCGGGTTGGTACACGGTCACCTTCGATCCCTCGGTCGCCTCGCCCGAGCAGGCCCTCGCGGCGTATACCGCTCACCCGCTGGTGCGCAGCGCCGAACTGATCGGCATGCACCTGATCACCGCTGTTCCCAACGACGGCAACTACACCAGCCAGTGGCATCTGAATCAGGCCAACGACAAGGACATCGACGCGCCGGAGGCGTGGAACCTCTGGACCGGATCGAACAACACGATCGTCGCGGTGCTCGACAGCGGCGTGCGCTACTACCACAAGGATCTCGGCGGCGGCAGCGCCAGCTCCTCGAATCCAACGGCAACCGACGGCAACATCTGGCTCAACACGGCCGAGAAGAACGGCGTCGCCGGCATCGATGACGACGGCAACGGCTACGTCGACGACTGGGTGGGCTGGGACTTCGTGACCGGCATCACCAGCGGCTGCTGGAGCGGCGAGGACTGCCTCACCGCCGACAACGATCCGCGCGACTTCAACGGCCACGGCACGCACTGCGCCGGCAACGTCGGAGCGATCAACAACAACGGCTACGCCACCGCCAGCGCCGCCGGCGGCTGGGGCAATGGCACGCTTCAGGCAACTGCCAACGGCGTCAAGGTGATGTCGCTCCGCATGGGCTACTCGGGGTCGTACCTCGGACAGGAAGTCGGGTACGTCCGCATGGACTTCGCTGCCAGCGCCTTCTACTACGCGGCGAACAGGGGTTCCCGCATCGCCTCGTGCTCATGGGGTTCGAGCAACTCCGGCGGCATCGCCGCGGCGCTCGATTACTTCATCGGGGCCGGCGGCCTGGTCTTCGTCGCCGCTGGCAATTCCAACAACCAGACCGCGGGGTACGTGAACTCCCGCACCGACTGCCATTCGGTCGCGGCGACCAGCCAGACCGACACCAAGGCGAGCTTCTCGAGCTACGGTTCGTGGGTCGACATCTCGGCGCCGGGTGTCGCCATCTACAGCAGCTATCACGATCACGCCGCCCCCGCGAGCGATTACATCGCGGCCCTCGACGGCACCTCGATGGCAACGCCGATCGTCGCCTCGGTGGCGGCATCGGTCTGGTCGCAGAACCCGACGTGGACACGTCTTCAGGTCTGGGATCAGCTCCGCACCACGGCCGACAACATCGACTCCCTCAACCCCTCCTACGTGGGGCTGCTGGGCAGCGGCCGCGTGAACCTCAACGCCGCGCTCGGCGCCGCTCCCCCGCCGCCGCCGCCGCCGCCGACCTGGGGGATCGGCACGCTGCTGTTCGTCCTCAACGAGGGAACCTCGGTGCCGGGAGTCGGCACGGTCAACGACGATGACATCGTGGCCTACGACCCGGTGGCCGCGACCTGGTCGCTCTACTTCGACGGCGCCGACGTGGGCGCTTCGGCCCTGGCCATCGACGGACTCGCTCGACTCGCAGGCGGCGATCTGCTCATCAGTTTCACCACCGACAGCACGCTCGCAGGGCTTGTCGGGGGACCGAGTGGAACCAGCGTCGACAACTCCGACATCGTCCGCTTCACGCCGAGCTCGCTCGGTTCAACGACCGCAGGGACGTGGACCTTCCACTTCGACGGCAGCGACGTGGGGCTGACGACCAGCAACGAGAACATCGACGCAATCGCCATCTCCACCGATGGCAAGCTGGTGATCTCGACCACCGGTGCGCCCGGCGTGACTGGTCTTTCGAGCCTTCAGGACGAGGATCTGATCGTCTTCACCTCGACCTCGCTGGGTTCGGTGACCAGCGGGTCGTGGGGCTACTTCTTCGACGGCAGCGATGTCGGACTCTCGACGAACTCCAGCGAGGACATCGACGCGGTCAACATCCTCGCCACGGGACTGCTGAGCTTCTCGACCCTCGGCAACTTCTCGGTGACCGGCGCCAGCGGCGCCGACGAGGACCTCTGCGACTTCTCGCCGACGGCCCTCGGAACCGTCACCAGCGGCACCTTTGCCTTCTTCTTCGACGGCACCGGCGCTGGACTCGCCGCGTCGACGAACATCAACGCGTTTGCAGAAATCGAGTGAGTGGTCGGCTGGCGCCGACTCATGAGGTATGCCGCGTGCGCGGCACCTTCTTTCGCTCGGCACGAGATCCGCTCCGGCTGCGCCTCCGCGGAACTCGAGCCGAGCAAGGCAGGGGCTCGCTTCGCTCGCGAAAGCAGAGCGGCCCCAGGCCTCGTGCTCGATTCCTGATTGCTTGAAACGAAGACACCGCGGCTGGGTCCCCCCCAGCCGCGGTGTTGTTTGTGTGGTCGGCTGACGCCGACGGGTCGTCGACTGCGCCGACTCCTGAGGAATGCCGCGTGCGCGGCACCTTACTTCAGGCCGGAAATGTCGCCGAGTGCACCTCTGAACGTCTTCCGCGCACACGGCTGGCACAGAGCCAGCCGTGGCATCCCTCTTCCTGGGTGGCACGCACCGCCGTCCCCCCTCACCAACTGTGAAGTTCAGGTCCCACGTACTCCGACAGCGGCCGAATGATCCGGTTGTTGGCGTGCTGCTCCATCACGTGGGCGCACCAGCCGGTGATGCGGCTGGCGACGAAGATCGGGGTGTACTGGGGGACGGGAATTCCCATCACGAAATAGGTCATGCCGCAGGGGAAATCCACGTTGGGGTGGATGTTCTTCTCCTTGAGCATGATCGCCTGCACGGAGTCGCCGAGGGTGAACCACGTGAGGGCCTTGGGCCCCTGCTGCTCGGCCAGCTTGAGTCCCCAGCGACGCAGGATGCCGGCGCGGTGGTCGCCGTTCTTGTAGACGCGGTGACCGAAGCCCATCAGCTTGCGCTTCTCGGCGAAGGCCCGCTGCATCCACTGCTCGACGGTCATGGTGTTGCCGCTCTCGGCAAGATCGCGGTCGATGTCCTTCAGCATCTCCATCGCCATCTCGTTGGCGCCGCCGTGAAGCGGGCCCTTGAGCGCCCCGATTGCGCCGCAGACTGCCGAGTGCATGTCGGCCTCGGTCGAGGCGATGACCCGGCCCGCGAAGGTGCTGGCGTTGAAGTCGTGCTCGGCGTACAGGATCAGCGAGACATCCATGATCCGCGCTTCGAGTGCGCCGGGCTTGCGGCCGGTCATGCACCAGATGAGGTTGGCGGCATGATCGAGCGAGGGATCGGGGTCGACAGGTGTCTTCCCTTCGAGGGACATCTGGCCGTATCCGATGATCGTCGGAATCCTGGCAAGCAGCCGCTTGCTCTTGCGAAGCTCCGCGGCGGGCGAGTTGTCCTCGCACTCGGGATCGAAATGGGAGAGGTAGCTCAAGCCGGTGCGGAGCACGCTCATCGGATGGGTCTTCGGCGCCTGGGTCGCGAGTTCGCGGAGGAGCTTCTTGAGCCCATCGGGAATCGCACGCTCGGCGACGATTGCGCGCTTGAACCGGGCGAGTTCCTCGACCGAGGGCTTGTGACCCTCGAGGAGCAGGAACGCCACCTCGTCGAACGTCGCGTGCTCCGCGAGATCGGCGATCTCGTAGCCGCGGTAGATCAACTGAGTCTGGGTGACGGCACAGATGGCGGTGTCGCCGACGGTCTGTCCGGCGAGTCCGCGGGTGTCCGGGGCCTTGCCGCTTGCGGTCGTGGTCGGGGCTGTCATGGAAGGGAAAAGAGTAGCACGGCGGCCGTGAAGCGGCCGCCGTGGTGTCGGCTCCGCCGACGGTGGCGCTCCGGCTGCGCCGTCGCTTCTGAGGCGTGCCGCGTGCACGGCACCTTCTCCAGGCCGGACATGCCGCCGCAACAGGGGACGCACGGACGTCCTGCGCTCCCCGACGGCGGCATTTCCGGCGATTCAGTTGGGATTGCGCGGATTGCGCCGGTGAACCGCTGGCCCCCCTGCCTTATCCGCTCGACTCGATCGACCAAACGGGCGCAGCCCGCGCCGAGTCGATCGTGCCGAGCGCCAAACAGATGCCGCGCACGCGGCACACCTCA
>CAYXKH010000034.1:0-14755 GCA_964465255.1 uncultured Isosphaeraceae bacterium | reverse complement strand
CGCCGAGTCGATCGTGCCGAGCGCCAAACAGATGCCGCGCACGCGGCACACCTCATGAGTCGGCGCAGCCGACGACCTGTACGATCAGTTCATGATTCACATCCGACGTTCCTCGTTCACCGTCTCCGCGCTTGCCTGCTCGCTATGTGTCCTGTCGCTTGGCGGATGTGCCGGTGCCGCCGCGAAGAGCGCCGGCGAGGCTGCGGGGTTGATGAGCGGGTCGTTCAGTTCCAAGGCCCAGTCGGAGCGCGACCCGGCGTTCTTCGCGGTCCACCTGCACATGGCCCCGATCTGGCCATTGCGCGACGACGGGCCGTGGCTCTACGTCGAGCAGGCGATGGCCACGTCGCTCGACAAGCCGTATCGCCAGCGCGTCTATCACGTGGTCGGGCTCGACGCACGCACGGTCCGCAGCGACGTGTACGAGCTCCCTGGTGATCCCCTGGCCTTTGCCGGGGCGTGGCGCGATCCGTCGAAGATCAACGGTTTCAGTCCTGACGACCTTGTGCTGCGCGACGGCTGTTCGATCACTTTGGTCCGACAGCCCGACGGGGAGTGGCAGGGAAGCACCGACGGCACCAGTTGCCCGAGTTCCCTCCGTGGGGCGAAGTACGCAACCTCGGAGGTGCGCGTCGTCGAGGACCTGCTCCTGAGCTGGGATCGCGGCTTCGACGCCAGCGGCACGCAAGTCTGGGGCGCGAAGAGCGGCGCGTACGAGTTTGTGCGGGAGAGGTAGGAGCGGCCGTGAAGCGGCCGCCGTGGTGTCGGCTCCGCCGACGGTGGCGCTCCGGCTGCGCCGTCGCTTCTGAGGCGTGCCGCGTGCACGGCACCTTCTCCAGGCCGGACATGCCGCCGCAACAGGGGACGCACGGACGTCCTGCGCTCCCCGACGGCGGCATTTCCGGCGATTCAGTTGGGATTGCGCGGATTGCGCCGGTGAACCGCTGGCCCCCCTGCCTTATCCGCTCGACTCGATCGACCAAACGGGCGCAGCCCGCGCCGAGTCGATCGTGCCGAGCGCCACACGGGTGCCGCGTGCGCGGCACACCTCATGGGTCGGCGCAGCCGACTCACCTGTCGGCGCCGGCCGACGACCCACTCGACGCAAAATCCCATTCAACACCGGGGGTGTACTCAAGCAACTCGTACAACTCCTTCCGCGTCTGCATCTGCGGGAGCGCATCCTTCAGCGTCCCGTTCTGCTTGAGCTGGGCGAGGCCGCGGTCGACTGCCTGCATCGCAATCCGCATCACGCTGAGCGGGTAGATCACAATCGAATAGCCCAGTTCGGCGAAGCGCCACGCGGGGATGTCCGGGGTCTTCCCGAACTCGGTCATGTTGGCCAGGAGCGGTCCGGGCGAGCCCTTGGCGAAGGCGGCGAACTCCCCTTCGCTCTGAAGGCCCTCTGGAAAGATCACCTCGGCACCGGCGCGGCGGTAGAGGTTGGCCCGCTCGATCGCGTCATCCATGCCGGTCACGCTGCGGGCATCGGTGCGGGCGATGATCACGAACTCCGGGCTGAGCCGCCGCGTCGCCGCGGCCGCGACCTTCTCGGCCATCGCCGAGGCGGCAATGAGATCCTTGCCGTCGAGATGTCCGCATCGCTTGGGGAAGACCTGGTCCTCGATGTGCATCGCCGCAGCCCCGGCCCGCTCGTACTCGATCACCGTCCGCACCACGCACTCGACCTCGCCGTATCCGGTGTCGGCGTCAGCGATCACCGGGAGCTTCGAGGCATCAACGATCTCGCGAATCGTCCGACACATCTCCGTCAGCGTGATGAGACCGATGTCGGGGTACCCCGCGACGTTGGCGGTTGCGCCGCCCGAGATGTAGCAGGCGTCGAAGCCATGCCGAGCACAGGAGCGGGCCACGAGCGCGTTGAAGGCCCCGGGGGCGATCACCGTGCCTCTCGTCATGAGCTCGCGAAGGCGGCGTCCCGGATGCACTGCGGCGTGCCCCGAATGGGCGGCACGGCCTGACTCGGGGGTGCTGCTGGAGCCGTGACTACCGGAGGGTCGACTGGTGGACATGCGGAGACTCGGGCGAACTCGATTCGGCGGGGAACCTTCGGAGCGCACGGCGCGCCTCCGAGCGTATCCCGGATCGAATCACTCGCCTTCGGTCGCCGCAGGTGCGAGGGGTGGAACAGGAGCGACGGGCACTTCAAGTTCGGCGGGTGCGGCGGGTTCGGCGGGCTCGCCGGGTTCTGCATCGCTCGCCGACACGCAGAACCCCTTCCGTCCGGTCGCGCCCTCGCGCGTCGAACGCAGCATGGTCACCCGAGTGCGCTCCGACGCCGGCCCGCCGCCCTCTCTCGCGTCAATCCACAGCACGCCGTAGTAGCCAGTCGATTCGAAGAGATCCTCCAGAGGTTCGTCGTAGCGGTTGAAGTCGCTGCGCCACTTCGGAAGGAGTCGCACGAGTTCCGCCGTGGTGGCGATGTCGGCCTCGCAGATCAGGTACCCCTCGGTGCTGTAGCGGTCGCTGGCCGCGGAGACTTCCTCGAGCACGTTCGGATTGATCGGATCGGGATGGATGTTGACCAGGGCCAGTCGCAGACGCGGCAGCTCGGCCGAGGGGACCACGGCGGACGGGATCGGGAGGGCGAGTCGTGGATCGCTCGGTGAAGGCACGCGGGTCGCCGCATTGCCCACACTCGACTGCGAGACGCTCTGCACCGTCGACTTGAGCAATGTCAGACCAAGAATCGTGCCAATCCCAAGCAGCGTGAACAGCACCAGCGCCACCGCCGGGCGCGCCGGATGGCGGGCGGCGCGGTGGGCGACGTGGGCCCGAGCCCGTTCGCGGCGCTGTGCGGCGCGGTGACGAGCGGAGGCGAGCTGGACTGCGGCGGAGGGACGCTCGAACGGAGCAGCCGGAGCGAGAAAGGGCGCGTGGCCGGCGGGACGCGCCGCGGCGGCGACGGCCGCGGGGCTCGGCGGGAGCGGCGTATGCACGCCAGCCATCGCCGGGATCTGCACGGCTCCCATTGGAACTGCGCTCGGCGCAGGGTGGAACCCTCCGAGTTCATACTGACCGGTCCACCAGCGCTTCACGTTGAGGATCGGTCGCCCGAAGGCCTGATGCACGCCGGCTGCGGGCATCGCCAGAGCGGCGGCAGCAGCGCCCGCGGGAGCGAAGGGCATCGCCGCAAACGAGGCGGCCGCGATGGCCGCCGGCGGAGAGAACACCAGAGCCTCGGCCGCGCCACCGCGCATCGAGGGCAGTTCGGCGGGGCGCACCGCGAAGGTGTCGGGGGCCTCGAGCGCAAATCGGATGTCCTGGAGCATCGCCTCCGCGGTCTCGTAGCGCTTGTTGTAATCGGCCATCGCTCGACGCACGATCCAGCGCAGCGCTTCCGGGCTGCGCTTCGAGAACGAGCTCAGCGCCCCGTGGGCCGGGAAGGTGTTCTCGAGCAGGAAGTAGAGGACCGCGCCGGCGCCGAAGATGTCGAACTTGGCGCCGTCGACCTGATGCACCTTCACGCCGCGCAGGGCGAGACGGACCATCTCGGGGTCGCGGAAGTACTCGGTGCCGTGGGTGGTGAGAGTCATCGCCGAGCGCAGCGACGACACCAGGCCGAGATCGACCAGGCTGGCGCGACCGTCGTGCACGATCACGTTCTCCGGCTTCACGTCCTTGTGCCAGAGCCCGCCGCGGTGATACTCGGCGAGGGTGGCGACGAGATCGCCGATCAGCTTCAGGCCGCGTCGCAGTTCCCGCAGTGCGAGGCCGTCGCCGGCCGACTCCGCGTGAAGCTGTCGCGTGACCACGCCGAGGTTCTCGCCGGCGTGGTAGGGCATGACGTAGAAGAAGCGGTGCTCGTCGAGCCCGTGATCGAAGATCAGGCCCATCTGTCGAGCCGACTCGAGGGCCCGCGACTCGCGGATGATCTGCGGAAGCGTCGAGCCGTCGGTGATGGCGAAGCTCTTGATCACGACCATCTCCGGCATTCCGGCGTGGCGCTGCCGCTTGGCCGCCTCGGGCTCGGCCACGTAGAGCTTGGCGCCGGAGCCGCCCGGTCGCAGCGATCCGACGATGCGGTAGCCGTCGAAGAGCCCGGTCTTCCTGCTGGGCGAGTCGCCACCCGGCGCACCTTCGATGGCATCGGGAACGCGCTGCTCGATACCCTCGAGGACGCCGTCGAGGAGGACCAGTCGAAGCGGGCGCTTGAGGAGCACGCGGTAGGCGCAGCCGAGCAGCACCCGTCCCTCGCGGACGATGGACGAGGAGTAGTGGCTCGCCGCCGACCAGCGGCCGATCAGCACGCTTCCCAGCATCAGCGGGAAAAAGACGACGGTTGCGAGTATCGCCCCGACCAGTCGGGCGAGATCGCGGATCGTGCCGAAGATGAAGCTGGCGATGTGAATGATCACCGCCCCGATGCCGCGGATGGTCCAGGCGATGGCGTCGCCGACGGCGCGGAGCACGGGGACTCCCACGTAGACCAGGAGCATGATCGCGAAGACCAGCCCGCAGACGCTCAGGAGCATGATTCCCAGAATTTCCATGGTCGTCCCCTTCTAGTAGTCCTCGCCCGCCGACTCGTCGGCGCTGCGGAGCCGGGACTGGATGAAGTAGATCTCGGCGATCGCCTCATCGAACATCTGGTCGTCGCCGACCAGACCGGCCTTCTCGGCCTCGGAGAGTTCCTCGGCAGTGAAGCTGTAGGTTGCAATGCTGTCGCGCACGCGAGCTCGCAGCAGCTCGCGGAGCCGCTGAAGATGTCGCGTGACGGTTGGTTCGCTGATGCCGAGCTGCTCGGCGACCTGCTTGCCCTGAAGGCCGTCGAAGACCCTCATGCGGTAGACCGAGAAGCCCATGAAGTCCGATTCCGACTCGGCACGTCGGATCGCCGCGTAGACCTTGGCGCGGAAGACGCTCTGGTGATATGCCTCGTCGGCCTGGATCGCATTCGAGCGCCCCATGAACTGTTCATCGAGCGCCGCCGGTCGCCGACCCGAACCGCGCTTCTGAGCCATGCGCCGATCCATCTCGTCGCCGAGGGTGTGCTTGGCAATCGAGAGAAGCCAGGTGCTGAAGCGGGCCCCGCGGGAGGGGTCGTAGCGATCGATTGCGCCGGAGAGGGCCGCGAGCGTCTCCTGGGTCAGATCGCGAATCGTCTCGGCCCCGACCTGCCCGCGCCCCCACCTCGCCAGTTGGGCGCGGATGACCGGACCGAAGGTCTCCCAAAGCTCGTACCAGGCAGCCTGATCCTGGTCGCGGAGTCGCTTGATGAAGGAGGTTGTGAGTGGGGTCATCAGCAACACGCCCGCTTGTTCGGCGTTGGCCTCACGAACTTTCGCACCCCATCGGGAAACGGGCGGAAGCAGGGAGGAAACGCGACTTCGTGCCGCCCACGGCGTCCGCGGTGACCCGCGACTGGATCCGCCCCGAGGGCCGCACGAGGCGATCGTAGTGGTTCCGCCGCAGCTTTCCGCCGGGGGCGTTTCCGGCCCGCTCGACCGAGGACTGCAGAGGTTTCGGGCCGATTCGACCACGACTTTCTGAGGAGAAGCGCTCCGAGGCATGAAACCGGCCGGAACTCCTCCCAACCAAGGAGGCAGTTCCCACGGCCCATCAATTGAAAGGAAAGCCCATGTTCAGCATGACTCGATCACTTCTGCGTTGGGGCCTCTTCGGCGCCTTGGCCCTCGGCGGTGCGACCCTTCTGGTCGGACCGAACCTCGTGGCGGCCGGCCTGGATCAGGTGCGCTCCCGCGCCACGTCCATCATGGACGAGTTCGTCGACGACCCCGTGGCGCTGCGACGGCAACTGGCCTCGCTCGGCGAGCAGTACCCCGAGCGGATCGCCCAGGTCCGCGGGGAACTGGCGTCGGTGAGCCGGCAGATCCAGCAGCTCGAGCGCGACACCGAGATCGCCCGTCGGGTCGTCGCCAACACCACCGATGACCTCTCGGAGCTGAAGGAACTGATCGCCGAAGCCGAAGCGACCTCGCAGGCCAAGGCAGTCCCG
Organism: uncultured Isosphaeraceae bacterium; assembly: GCA_964465255.1. Lineage (GTDB taxonomy): Bacteria > Planctomycetota > Phycisphaerae > Phycisphaerales > SM1A02 > CAYXKH01. Next base: position 8,775 of record CAYXKH010000034.1, on the reverse strand, counting down.
GTCTCGATCCGCACCCGCGGCGTGCGCCTGGACATCGGCGAGGCTCGCGTCGAGGCCCGTCGTGTCGCCGACATCCGCCTCACCTATCAGGACCGGATCGCCAGCAACGAGCACCAGATCCGCTTCCTCAGCGAGCAGAAGTCCCGGCTCGACGAGATCTCCGGCAAGCTCTCCAGCGAGTTCGGGGCCTACGAGAGCAAGCTCGCCCAGATCGATCGTCAGATCGACGCCATCGAGCGCAACGATCGTCTGATCGAGATGACCCGCGAGCAGAAGGCCATCCTTGCCGAGTACGAGAAGTTCGGTCGGGTCGGCAACCTCGATCAGCTCGAGGCCAAGCTCGCCGAGCTTCAGGCGGTGCAGGAAGCCCAGCTCGAAGCCCTCTCCAAGGCCGGCGTCGATCGCAACTACGAGCGTGAAGCGGCCCAGCAGCTTCACGACGACACCACGAGCGGGCGAGATCTCTTCGACGAGCTCGACCCGATCGAGAACACCGGTCCGCCCGCTCCCATCCGAACCGGTTCCAAGAGCGTGGCCATGTCCATGCCCTGCGAGCCGATCGTGATCGAGCGGCGCAAGTAAGCGGCCAGTTCACCAGCATCGCGATGGGTTTGAACGAAGGGTCGCTCAAGGCGACCCTTCGTTCGTTTTGCGCGCTGTTCGGCCCTCCGGGTCGACACTCGATGGACTGAGGTCGAGCCGAGGTCGGTTCTGGCAAGGAGACAGGGCGCCGGCGTGCCTGCAAGACACGTCGAGCCGCAGGCGACGCCGCCAGAAGCGATTCAGCTCGATCGAGGCCGAGCTGGGGTTCGGCGGTGCCAAGGGGGCGGTCCCAAGGGGGAGCGAAGCAACTCCGCGCACGGGTCCAGTCGTGCAACCCACTGCGGCTCCCTGCCCCCTGCTCCCTGCCTCCTTCCGCCTTCCCCCCTCACTTCGCATCAAACTCCCACGCGAACTCGTCGCCTTCGTCGAGGCGCATCCAGACCACGGCAAGCTCCTTCGGGCGGACGCCCTTGGTGACGATCCGCATCGGTGTGGCGCTGCGCTCTTCGGCCTTGCGCTCGCGAAGCGACTGACGCTTGGGACGGGACGGCTCGAGGGCGAAGACCGGCGTCTCGCGGCACAGGTCGTCGGGGGGGATTTCGAAAAGTCGCGGGTCGCTCGCCTTGAGCTCCGTCGAGTGCCCGTGGCCGGTGATCTCCCAGGTGAAGTCGATCTCGACCAGCATCCGCTTCAGCTCCTCGAACGACGTCGGCATCTGCCCTCGTCGCTTGAGTTCGAGCATGCCCTCGGCGAGGAACGTGGCCCGCTCCATGGCGGTCACGAACGCACCCGGCCGAGCGGACTTCGCATACTCCTTCCACGCCCGTTCGAACGCGTCGATGTCGGGCCCGAAGGCTCGCACGAACGCCGGCTCGGAGAGGACGCCCTCGTTGATCAGCCGCAGATAGGTCTCGAAGGGCTTCTGATAGCGGGCACCGCCGCCGAAGACCAGGAAGTGCACCATCGACCACGCCTGCTGGTACTGAAGCGCCGCGTTTCCTCCCTGCACCCGTCCGTTCCAGGATTGGGGAGTCATCGTCAGCATCTCGAGGAAGGGAATCGAGGCGTTGGACTCGACGGCGCTCTTCACCGCGTCGATGGTCGCGGCGGTGCCCTGCCCAATCACCACGTCGCGGCCCACCACCGCCGCTTCGCCGAAGAACTCGGCCAGCCCCTCGTTCACCCACGGTGGAAGATCGGTGCCGAAGCGGCTGAATGCGAACTGGTGGAAGCCCTCGTGCTGAATCACGTGGAGGAGCCGCCGACGCGGCGTGCGCTCGACGAAGAAGGCCAGCCCGGCGCCGCGCGGGGTGACGAAGAAGATGCCCGCGCTGCCGAGGGCAGTGACCCCGAACTGCGTGCGCATGGTGTCGAGATAGTCGCGCTGGGTGGCGAACATGAAGACGTTGAGCGGCGCCGGCGCCCGCTGTCCCAGCGAGGCGAGGCGCCGCGCGTACTCCACGTACATGGTGTCGAGATGGTCGGCGAGTTCGCGGGTCAGCTCATCGGGCAGATCGCTGCGGAGGCTGTAGAAGCGACTCGTCGGGAGTCCGCGAGTGCCCGGCGCCGTGCGATCCCACCACGAGGCGGTGAGGGTCGGCGGCGCGGCCTGACCTCCGCCTCCCTGTCCGCGAGATGATCCCTGCGATTGGGCGAGTGCCGCAGTCGTGGCAGCGCCGACCGTCGCGCCTATCGCCACCGACGCGATTGCGGCGACTGCCCACCACGCCCTCCACGACGAAGGTCGGCGGCTGCGACCGGACATTGACGAGCTCGACTCGAAGGTCATGGGCGAAGGGTAGAGACGGGTCGAGAGCGAGGGATCGGATGGGGTTTGATGGGAACGGGGCTTGGATCACACCGGGCCCGAATCGCTCGGTCATTCCACCGCCGCAGCACAGGTCGTTCGACTGGCACTCGTACCATGTCCGCGATGACCGACCACCGCGGCACCTCCCCTCTCGTCGACCGGATCGTTCGCGCCGGACGCCGCCGGGCCACGCTCGACCTCGTGCTCGGCGGCCTCGGGCGCGGCGTGTCAATCGGTGCGGGTCTGGCAATTGCCGTGGTCCTCGCCCAGCGCCTTCTTCCGGCGCTCGCGCCGCTCTGGGAGGCGCTCCCCGGCGGACGCCTCACATGGATCGCCCTTCCCGTCCTCGCGGCCATCGGTCTTGCACTCGCCTCGGCGCTGCGGCGGCGCCCGACTCGGTTGGAGGCGGCAATTGCCGTCGACCGGGCGCTGGGCCTCGACGATCGCCTCGGCACGCTCGAGTCGCTTGGCGCACACGGCGATTCTGGGCGTCGCGCCGACCGCGACTTCGCCGCCCTGATCGAAGCCGAGGCGGCGAACCGCCTTCGCGGCGTGCAGGTCGGGGCCGCATTTCCGATTCGAGCCGTGCCGATCCTGGTGGTCGGTGCAGTCGCGTCGCTTCTCTTCACCGCGGTCGCCTGGTTCACTCCCGAGCGCGAGCGACCCCTTGATCCCGCGACCAGCGCCGACCTTGCTGTCGCCGAGGAGTATCGAGCGCTGGCGACGAACGCCGAGCAGGCAATCCAAAACGTTCTGAGCGGGGATGTCCTGAGCGGGGAGGATGAATCGAGTTCCCCCTCCGACGACTCGGCCGCAGGCGAGGGCAGTGATGAGTCGGAGTCGCGGAAGCGCACCACCGATCCGGTGATCGCCAAGCGACTCGAGGAACTCGAGCGCCTCGGCGAGCAACTGCGCACACCGCTCGATCCTGCGGAGTTCGCGGAGGCCCGCGATCGCGCCGCGGCCGAAATCGATGCCATCGCCGACGAGTTCGAACAGCAGGCGGCCGCAGCGACCGAACGCGCCGATGCTGCCGCAGAGCAGTTCGCGGCCCTGGCCCAGCCCGAGGGCGCTGCTCCCCCGCTGGCCGGTGCCTTCGATCGAGCCTTGCGCGAAGGACGCTTCGCCGACGCTGCCGATGCTCTCGAAGAGCTCTCCGCCCGCAGCGCCCGCGGCAATGCCGCGGGTGGTCTCTCTGAATCGGAACGCGCCGCCCTGGCGCGGCACTTCCGCGACATGGCCGCGCGAGCCGAAGCACTCGAGGCGGAGGAGAAAGCTGCCGCTTCGGAGGCGGCGGAGACTGCGACGAACGATGCCCAGTCGCAAAGTCCGGCCGAAGAGTTGAATCCTGCCGCGAATGACGATGGCGTCGAGGCCACCCCCGAAGGGACGACACCGGAGACCCCGGCGGCGACCTCGCCTCCGACCGGGCAGCCGGGATCGGCGGAGCGCCCCGCAGCGACTCCGGCGACTGCCGCGACTCCGGCGACTCCTGTGACATCGCCCTCCTCACCCACACCGCCGACAAGCCCGACAGCGACGCCGCCCGCAACTCCAGTCGCATCTCCAGCCGCATCTCCGCCGGCGACGCCTCCGTCAACGCCGTCAACCACTCCGCCAACTCCTCCTGCGTCATCGCCCCCGAATCCGAACGCGACGAACCCGAACGCGCCGCAATCCCAATCCCAAACCCAATCCCAATCCCAAACCCCGAACCAGTCGCAGCCCAATCAGGAGCGTCCCAGCGAGAGCCGCGGGACCGATCAAGCCGGCCCCGAACCCGACCCGTCGCAACGAGACAAGTCCGGGCAGACTCCGCAGGCAGCCCCGACTCAGGACCAGTCCGCGCGGACGACCGCCGCTGGCGACGCAGAGCGTCGCGAGGCAGGCGCGGACGGCGCCCGTCCGGCATCGCAACCGACTCCCAACCAATCGGCGCCGCAATCCGGAGAGCCGCAATCCGGCGAGCGGGTGAGCGAGTCGCTTCGAGACGCGGCCGAGCGCATCGAGCGCGGTCCGGACGACACCGCCGCGCAGGATCAGACTCGCCGCAGCGACGGGCGGCCCGCCGGTGCCCAGCCCCCTCCCGATGCACCAGGCGCTGCCCCTCCCGCGCAGCCCTCGGGTGCGGATCAACCCCCGCGCCCTGGTGATCCGGCCAGCCCGCGCGATCCCGCGGAGAGCGGCGCGACTCGTTCGCCCGCCGATCGACCGAGCGGCTCGGCACCCGGGCAGAGTGATGCACCCGCCGATGGCGCCGGGCGCGAGGATGGCGCTCGCGCACTCGAGCGGCAGCTCCGTGAGATCGCCGAAGCCCGGCGCACTGCCGGAGAGCGCTCCGCCGCCAGCGAGCAGCTTCGCGAGCAGGCCGAGCGGATTGCCGGCGGACGCTCGCGCGATGAACAGATGAAGCACGATCGCTTCCGCGCTGCGGACGCCGCCCCGCCGCCGACCGATGCAGCCAGTCCACGCAGCGCCGAGCAGCGCGCGAGCGCGTCACCCGACGCTCCCGCCTCTGCTCCCGACTCCGACTCCGACCCCGACCCAGACTCCGACTTGGAGTCGCGCGATCCGGCGGCGCCTGGGCCGCCTGAGGCGCCCAACGCCGACGGCACCCGCGCTGCATCGCCCCCGCGCACGCCCGCTTCGGGGACCACGACCGAAGAGATCGATCTCACCGGCGCGGGCGGGCGAGGCGAGACCATTGCCCAGTGGTTCTCCGATGAGGCCGCGGCAGAGGGCGGAGCGTCGTCCACCGTCGCCGAACGCGCAACTCAGGCAGGTCGTGCGGCCGAGCGGGCAATCGAGCGGTCGGCTCTCCCCTCCCGCTATCACTCGCTCATGCGGCGCTACTTCGGACGACTCCCCGAGACCGCCCAGGGCGCTGGCCAGAAACCCGCGCCTGCCGCCGGACGCGCCCCGTGACGCTTCGCTTCGACCAGCCGGAATGGCTCTGGCTTGCGCTTCTGGCGATTCCAATCGTCGCCCTTGGTCTGGTGCGCCTGCGCGGTGACGAGCGGCTGAGGGTCGCGGTCATTCTGTCCGTTCGCGTCCTTCTGATTGTCGCCATCGTCGCCGCGCTGGCCCGGCCGCGACTGGTTCGCGAGCACGACGACCTCACGGTGATGGTCCTCCTTGACGTCAGCGGCTCGATCCGGCGCTTCGGAGATCCCGTCGCTCCTGCCTCCTCCGGCGAGCAGTCCGCCTCGGCGATTGCCCGCCTTCGCGACCAGTTGCGTCACGCCGCGGCCGCTCGTCGTCCGGACGACCGCTTCGGACTGATCGTCTTCGACGGTCGCAGCGCGGTGGTCGCGGCGCCGCGGCGCGGCGACTCCATCGATGACGTCGATGTCACCATGAGCGAAGGAACCGACATCGCCGCGGCGATCCGACTGGGTCTGGCGATGTTTCCCGCCGAGACCAATCGACGACTGCTGCTGGTGAGCGACGGGCTCGAGACCGCCGGCGACGCCCTCGCCGCAGCTCGTGAAGCGGCGACGTCGGCCCAGGGGGCAGTCCCAATCAGCGTGGCCTCGATTGCCCATCGTCACGCCCCGGATGCCCAGGTGGTCCGGCTCGAAGCGCCGGCGAGTGCGCGTCCCGGGCAGACGGTCTCGTTGCGACTGGTGCTCGACTCGAGCGAGCCGATGCAGGCCCAGCTTTCGCTCTTCCGCGAGGATCAGATCGTCGATCTCGATCCACGGGGTCCGGGCACCGGACGCATCGTCGATCTTCCCGCCGGCAGTTCCGTCCACGTGCTCGAGGCGGTCGTCGACGACCGTCCGGTCAATCGCTTCGTCGCGGTGCTCGAGCCGGTCGATCCCATCGCCGACACGTTGAGCGAGAACAACCGGGGCGAGGCGATCGTCACCAATCCCGGAAGCGGCGCGGTGCTTCTGGTGCGCGGCAGCGGTCAGTCGGAGTCGAGCCCCTTCGAGCGACTTCTTCGCGAGCTCGGTCGACCGGTCACCGTCACTGCGCCCGAGAGCATTCCCGCCGAACTGCTCTCGCTGCAGGCGTTCGACCTCGTGGTGCTCGACGACGTCTCGGCCACCCAGGTCGATGCGGCACGACAGAATCTCCTGGCCGACTACGTGGACCGGCTGGGCGGCGGACTGCTGGTGACCGGTGGTCGCCGCAGCTTCGGCGCCGGTGGATGGCGCGGCACACCGGTCGAGCGGGTCCTGCCCATCGAGCTCGATCTGCCGAAGCAGCTTCGAGCGCCGAAGGCGGCGCTGATTCTGGTGCTGGACAAGAGCGGCTCGATGGGCGAACTCGTCGGTGGCGCTCGGGCATCGCAGCAGCAGGTGGCCAACGAGGCTGCGGCGCTGGCCATCGAATCGCTGGCGGCGCGGAGCTACATCGGCGTCGTGGCCTTCGACCAGATGGCCTGGACCGTGGTGCCGCTCACGGTGAACGAGAATCCCAAGGCAATCGCCGACGCCACCCGAGGCATCTCGCCGCAGGGCGGCACCAACATCGCCGCTGGATTGCGACGGGCCCAGGAAATGCTGCGGGCCGCCCCCCCGGTCGAGCACAAGCGGATCGTGCTGCTGACCGACGGGCGAAGTCCTTCGAGTCAGATCGAGACCATCAGCGCCGAGCTGGTGGCCGAGAACGTCAGCATCACCACCATCGCTGTCGGCGATCAGGCGGATGAAGAGTTGCTGCGGCGCATCGCCGCCGATGCGGGCGGGCAGTTCCACGCCGTGCGCAATCCGAATGTGCTGCCCAAGGTGCTGGTGGACTCGGTTCAGGTCGTCAATCAACCGCTGATACGCGAGGAGCCGTTTCAGGCGACGGTGCTGCCAACCGGAAGTCGCCTCGCCGCCGCCGCCGTCGATTCGCCCAATCTGGGCGGCCTGGTGCTGAGCACTCCGCGCGAGGATCCGACGGCGATCCTCGAGCTGGTCACCGCCGCCGGTGAACCGGTGCTGGCCCACTGGGCGGCGGGCTTGGGCAGCGCGGTGGCGTTCACCTCGTCGCTCGAAGGCGACTGGGCCGGCGAGTGGCTGGCGTGGCCGGGATGGTCGCGCTTCTGGAGTGATCTCGTGCGCCGCGCCGCACGACCCGGGCTCAGCGGTCAACTGCTGATCGAGACGCTTCTGGTCGATGGACGACTGCGGGTGCGGGTGACGGTCGAAGAGCCCGAGCCAAGCGCAGGCGGGGACAGCGCACGTGAATCAGGTGATGGCCGCGACGATTCGGTTGCCGTCGATCCTGCCCAACTGACACTCGCGGGCGTCGTCTACGGCCCCGAAGGAACCGACGAGACGATTCGGCTTCGACGCGTCTCGGCCCGTTCCTTCGAGGCCGAGGCCCGCGCCGACACACCCGGCTCGTACGTCGTCGCCGTCACCCCGCGGCAAGGCGATCGCCCCCTCGTTCCGCTGGTCACCGGCATCGCCCTTCCCGCAGGCGAGGAGTACCGCCGTCGCGAGCCGGACATGGCGTTGCTGCAATCGATCAGCTCGATCTCCGGTGGATCGTTGCTCGCGCCGGGCACCGATCTCGCGGAGGTGCTCTGGGATCGGCGCGGAATGGCCCCGGTCGTCGCGGCCCAGCCCATCTGGACCTGGTTTGCGCTCCTGGCTCTGGTGATTCTCGTCCTCGATGTCGCCGCCCGTCGGTTGGCGTGGTCGCCGCGCGAAGCGGGTGCATCAATGCGACTCGGTCTGGCGCGATCGCGCCACAGCGGAGGCGCCGGCTCGACGCTCTCTCGACTGCGCGGTGTCGCCCCGGCCGCGCGCTCGGCAAGCGCCGGCGACGGTCGCAGCGAAGCCCCGTTGATGCCCTCGCGGGCGACCCGCCCGATTCGACGCACGGTCGGCGCCGCCCTCGATGCCTTGGAAGGACGCGGCTCGACGAGCGAACGCGATGCAGACTCGGGGGCAGGTGCCGGTGCCGCAGCAATTGACATCACCCCTCCGGCGAGCGACGAGAACGGAGCCGCGGCAGCCGCCAACACGAGCCGCAACGATGCGCCACCGACTGCACCTGCCGAGCCATCAAGCGACGACGCCCGAAGCAGCGCCACCGCGAGTCTCTTTGAAGCGAAGCGCCGGGCGCGACGGAGGCAGGAGGAGTAGGTGGGGAGAAGAGCGCCGGCTGCGCCGGCAGGTGGGTCGGCTGGCGCCGACGGGTCGTCGGCTGCGCCGACTCCTGAGGAGTGCCGCGGGCGCGGCACCTTCTATCGCTCGGCACGCTCAGCGGCTCCGGCTTCGCCTGCGCCGCCGATCGAGTCGAGCGGAAGGAGGGAGAGGATGATGGATGACACGGGATCGTTGGGTGTCACCCAACGCCGTGAACGAATCACGGCCCCAGCGCCGCCGAGCCTGGAACTCGCCGAGCTGGGGCTCGACGAGATGCTGGTGCTCGCAACATCCGTGCACGTCGACCATGCTCGCCAGACTTTCGTCACC
>CAYXKH010000033.1:11284-19467 GCA_964465255.1 uncultured Isosphaeraceae bacterium | reverse complement strand
GCTCGGCGAGTTCCACGCTCGGGGCCGCTGGGGCCGTGATTCGTTCACGGCGTTGCGTGACACCCCACCCAGTTACTCCCGAAGCCCGCCTCCGCAAGCGATGCGACTGTCGCGCCGTCACTGTCCCGGTCGGCGGGCGGACGCTCGAACTCCTGCTTCAGCGGACGGCGGATGCGTTGATCGACGAGGTCGCATTCGCGGCCGATGAGCGGATGCCGTACCGGGCGGATCTCTGGCCTTCGGCGGTGGCACTCGCCACGTTCGTGAGCGAGGAGCGATCGTTCGACGCGCACGCTGCCTCGGGTCTGCCTGTCCTCGAGCTCGGCTGCGGTGTCGGGCTCGTGTCGCTCGCCGCGGCCCTCCGCGATGTTCCGGTCGTCGCCAGCGACCACGAGAAGCCGGCGCTCGACTTCGTCGCGGTGCGGCGCGAGACGACGCCCACCCCAACAAGCGACGGCACTCGCATGGTCGCGGTCGAGATCATCGAGAGGACGCGGACGTGATCGGTTCGTCAGACGACGCGTGGCTCGCGAGCGCGGTCCGACTCAGCGCACATGCGCCACTGCCTCGAGTATCGAGGCCACATGATGGTCCCAGGTGAACTCGCCCAGGGCGGCGTCGCGGGCCGCCTGTCCCAGGGCGGCGCCAAGGCGTGGTCGATCGACGAGGGCCTTGATCGCCGCCGCCAGCATTGCGGCGTCGCCCGGGGTCACCAGCACCGCCCGACGGCGCACGGCAGCGCTGTCACTTGGATCGTCGGCGGCAGCGATCGTGGCCTCGCCGCCTTGGGCGAATTCGACTGCGGGACGAAGCACTTCTCCGATCTGCTCGAGATCGCTGGCGATGATCGGCTTGCCCATGGCCATGTACTCGAAGAGCTTGGTGGGCGACCCGAAGAAGCGGCTTCCATCCGCGTTGGCCACATGCGGTGAGAGCAGGAGATCGCTCATCGCGAGGTACCGCGGACCCTGATCCTGCGGAACGAGCCCGGTCGTGGTGACCCACGGGCCGCTTCCGTCGCGGGCGATCCGCTCGCGGACGTCGGGCATGCGGAGGCCGTCGCCGACCAGACAGAAGCGGAGCTTCCGGGCTTCCAGCCAGGCGCGATCGTCTCGAACGAGGAGGCCGATTGCCTGGGCAAGCACCTCGGCACCGTGCCAGCGTCCGAAGGTCCCGATGAAGGTGGCGACCAGCGCATCGCGGGGGATGCCGATTGAATCGCGCAGCGAGTGTCGATTCGCGAGGTCGTATCGGCTGGGATCGAAGAGTTCCGGATCGATGCCGTTGGGATGACAGACGATGCGATGTGCTTCGTGACCACGATCGACCAGTTCGTCGCGCAGGGCCTTGGAGATCACCACGATCACGTGGGCCTGCTTGAGGAGTGCGTCCTCGCACAATCGCAGCCGCGCGGCGTTGGCGAGTCCATCGCCCCAGTGCTCCGCGACCCAGACTTCCGAGCCGTTGTACTCGGCAATCAGCGGCACGCCCAGGCGGTGAGCGAGCACCGCGCCACTGAAATCGCCCAGAGCCACGCGCTGATACAGGACCGACGGCGGTCGCTCGGCAAGGGCCTGTGACACCACCTTCACGAATCGTCGCTGGTAGCGATCGATGTTGGCCTCGGCCGGAGCGCCGAACCCAGGCGGGGGCGCAACCAGCGTGCTGGTCACGAAGGGGCGCAGCATCGCCGGGCGATCGGGCCCGAAGAAGCGCACGTCGAGTCCGCGGGCCGCGAACCCGTTGGCCACGCCGGCGATGTGCCCCACGCTCCCGCCGGCCTGGACTCCGAACCAGAGCGCCGGCCGCAGATAGGCAATCGAGCGTGTCGCGTGCGGAGAGTCGCCTGCGGAAAGGGCGGCGCGAGGTCCGCGACTCAGCCGCCGAGCCTCTCCGGTATTTCGCCAGGTCGCGATGCGCACGCCAATCGAGGCTCGCACGAATCCGAACACGCCTTCGGCAATCGTGGTCAGGGCCAGCGGACGAATGGCTCCGGAGGGTTCGACCAGAAAGACCCCGCGGGCGCGAAGCGGAAGTGCCAGCAGCGAGAGGAGCGGCGTGACCACCTCCGATTCCGTCGTCTCGCACACCACATAGAGCGGCTGTCGCGATTCGCCAAGCGCAGCGCGCAACGCCCCCATCGCACCGCGCTGTCGCCATTCACGGAGGATGGTCCAGCGCAGCGGGTGACCGAGCCGTTTCTCGACGCCCTGGCGAAACGGCGCCGAGACCGTGGCGGCGCTGAGGGCGATGCCTCTCGGCGCAGAAGAATCGATTGCGGAACTCCGGGGACGTGCGTCGGTCATGCGATCCAACGCTCCCACCACGCGGAAATGTTGAAAAGATACCAGCGACGGGCTCCATCGAGTCGCGGAAGCAGCGCCCGAAACGCCGTCGGTTCGACGAGGCCGGAGTGTTTCGCGAATCGCTCGAGCGACGCGTTCATCATGGTCCCGAGCGGGCCCTCGAGCCACTCGTGGATGGGCACGCCGAAGCCCTGTTTGGGGGCGTCGATGACCGCATCGGGGACGAGCCCGCGCACCGCCTGCTTCAGGATGGCCTTCTTGATGCCGTTGCGGCGCTTCACGGCGGTGGGGATCGAGAGGGCCAGCTCCACGAAGCGATGATCGAGGAAGGGCACGCGGCCCTCCACGCCCACACCCATGGCCATCTTGTCGACCCGCATCAGGAGGAGTTCCGGAAGCCGCAGCGTGAGATCCGCGGTCGTCATCCAGTTGAGATCGCTCTGTTCCCAGGCCTGAGTGCGATAGCGCTGGTGACTCTCGGCAAGGGCCGACCAGGAGGTGCGCGATCCGACGGCGCGCATGACTTCGGGAGCGAGCACGCGGCGCTTGGTGAGGTCGTGGAAGGCTTCGGCGCCGCTCCAGAAGATCGGCTCGCCGCGCCGGGCGCGGGCCAGCAGTTCGGCCGGTGCGCCCTCGGCGCGACCGAGGATGGACAGGGCGGCGGAGGCTGGCCCGCGCAGCAGTCCGGCCCCGGGGAATCGGTTCAACTCGGCCAACTGGAGATAGCGCAGCCACGAGTCGTAGCCGCAGAAGAGCTCGTCGCTGCCCTCGCCGACCTGGGTGACGATGACGCCGTGCTCGCGGGCGAGGCGACTCACGAAGTGAACGGGGAAGCAGACCGGATCGGCAATCGGTTCGTCCTGAAGCTCGATCATCTCGGGGACGAACGAGATGAGATCCTCGCGCGAGAGCAGCCGTTCGTGATGCTCCGCGCCGAGCCGGGCCGCAGTGGCGCGAGCGACCGTGGTCTCGTTGGCATAGGTGGCGCTGTCGCTGTAGCCGATGGTGAAGGTCTTGAGCGCGCCCCCGCGCGACGCCACCAGTTCCGCAAAGAGGGTGGCGTTGGTGGTGCTGTCGATGCCACCCGAAAGGAGCACGCCCACCGGCACGTCGCTCACCGTGCGAAGGGCCACCGACTCGCGCAGCATCGCCAGCAGCCGCTCGGCAATCGCCGCGTCGCTCTCGCCGCGCAATGGTGTCACGTCGCGCCAGGGTGACCACCAGCGCCTCTCCTCGAGTGCGCCGTCCTCGGTCACCCGCAGGAGACACCCCGCGGGAAGCTTGGAGATTCCAGCGAAGAGCGTGCGCGGGGCAGGCGACGTCAGAAAGCTCATCGCGTCGAAGAGGGCATCGCAATCGACGCGGCGCGGCACGGTCGGGTCGCACAGCAGGGCCTTGATCTCGCTGGCGAAGAGAAGCCGCGAGCCGCTGCGGGTCCAGTAGAGCGGCTTGACCCCGATTCGATCGCGCACCAGCCAGAGCTCGCGGCTGCGCTGGTCCCAGATCGCCAGGGCGAACATGCCCCGAAGTCGCTCGAGCGAGGCGATGCCCTCGCGCTCGAAGAGCCGCAGGATGACCTCGGTGTCGCTGTGGTCCGTCCGCCACGAGGTCGTGCCGGCGGCGATCAGCTCGCGGCGCAGCTCGGCGTGGTTGTAGATCTCGCCGTTGAAGACGATCTGAATGCGCCCGTCGTCGCTGGCGAAGGGCTGGGCCGCAGCGGGAGCGAGATCGATGATGCTGAGGCGGCGATGGGCGAGTCCGACGCGACGATTGGCGGACATCCAGAGGCCCTCGCCATCGGGGCCGCGGTGGCGCATGGCGTCGCGCATCGCCACCAGCGTGGTCGTTTCGAGCACGCCGGAGTCGGCGAAGGCGAGATATCCGGCGATGCCGCACATGGGGAAGGTGTCGGGCGTCGCGGATCAGCCGTGCGACGAAGTCGCGGAGCGGGCGCTCTCCTCGAGGTGTCGTTCGACCTCGAAGGAGACTCGGGTGGTGTCGAGCATCGACTGGAGGGCAATTGGCCACTCGCCACCGGCGAGGGCCACGGCGAGTGCATCGAGCTCGGCGAGCTGGCCCTTGTTCTGGCTCATGCCCTTCCAGCCTCGCTTCGAGCTTCCGGCAACCTCGAGGCGCTTGTAGTCGTCGAGCGAGACGACCAGACCGTCGCAGAAGATCTCCATCCGCTCCTTGGGGTAGCTCTTGCTGCCAAGAGCGGTGTAGGTGAGCGTGCAGACCGAGCCGTCGTCGTAGCCGATGGTGGCGACGAAATTATCACGCGGGTTCCACTGCCCTCCGCGGGAGGCCCTCCGCAGATCGATGGCTCGCGCCTTGACGTCGACTGGGCGAGCGCCGGTCAGGGCCGCGAAGAGGTCGTAGAGGTGGCACGCTTCGCCGATGTTGCGCCCGCCGCCCTCGACCCCGTGCACCCAGTGATCGAGTGGAATGTGGCCCGCATTCATGCGGTAGTTGACGATCATCGGGGTGCTGCGGTCGGCCAGAAGTTCGCCGATGCGGCGCACTGCCGGGGCGAAGCGGCGGTTGAACCCGGTCAGAAGCAGTGGCAGCGGCCGACCGGTTCGTGCGGCCTCCGCGTACCAGGCCTCGATCTTCGAAAGCCCCGCCTCGTCGAGGGCCAGCGGCTTCTCGACCAGCACGTGCTTGCCGGCATCGAGGGCCGCGAGCGTCATGGGCACGTGCAGATCGTGGCGGGTGCAGATCACCACGAGATCGATCTCGGCGTCGGCGAGTGTCGCGGCCAGATCGGTGGTCGCCTCGCGGGCGCCGAAGAGCCGGGCTGCGGCGAGGGCGTTGCTTCCGGTCCGGCTCACGATCGTGCGCACCTCGAATCGATCACCGCGCTTGACGAGATTCGGCAGGTGCATCCCCTGGGCGAAGCCACCGGCGCCGACCACCGCGGTCCGAATGCGGCCGTCGACACGACGGGCCGGCGCCGCGGAGCGGAGCACGATGCGCCGCTGCGGGGCCTGCTCGCTGCGCGGATACTCGATCAGGACGACCAGCGGCTTCTCGCCCGAGCCGGGCGGCGGATTGGTCAGCGCCGAATAGGCCTCCGGCGCAGACTCGAGCGGCCAGGTCCTGGGCTCGAGGCAGGAGATGTCGATGCGTCCCTCGGCAAGCAGCCGGAGGAACGCCTCCATGTTGCGATTCTCGGTCCAGCGCACGTAGCCGAGCGGATAGTCCTCGCCGTCCTGCTCGTAGTTGGGGTCGTAGCGCCCCGGTCCGTAGGAACAGGAGATCAGGAGATCGAGCTCCTTGGCGTAGAACTCGTGGCGCTGGAGATTGAGGCCCACATCGCCGACGATCACCACCCGGCCCTTGCGCCGACTGGCGTTCATCGCCTGCGACATCAGGACGCTGTCGCCACTCGCCCCGGCCGTGACAATCACCCCATCGGCGCCGGCGCCGCCGGTGAGGCGCAGGACGCGCTCGGCGACATCCTCTTCGGAGGCGTCGAGCACGTGATGGACACCGCGAGATTTCGCCAGGGTGAGCCGCTTGGGATCCACATCGCTTCCAATCACGACGCAGCCGTTGGCGAGGAGCATCTGTGCGCTCAGTTGACCGAGCAGTCCGAGGCCGATCACGAGAAACGACTCGCCGAGCGTGGGATTGGCCCGTCGAACCCCCTGAAGCGCAATGGCGCCGAGCGTGACCGTGGAGGCCTCGGCGGTCGAGACGCCCTCCGGAATGCGCACCGCGAGATTCACCGGCACATCGATGAACTCGGCGTGGTTGGCAATCCCCGCCCCGGCGCAGGCCACGCGGTCGCCCACCGCGAACTCGAGCACGTCACTTCCGACGGCGACGACTTCGCCGGCAGCCGAGTACCCCGTCGGAGTGCCGGCCGCGAGCATGCCGGTGATTCGATCCCACACCCGCTTGACGCCCTGGTCGCGCATGAGCTGCACGACCTTCTTCACGTGGTGGGGCTGTTTGAGGGCCCGCCGATAGAGGGGCAGATTGCTCATGCGCACGCCCGAGACCTCGGTGCCCACGGAGACGCAGGAGTGCCGCACGCGCACCAGAATGGAGCGCCGCCCGACGCTTGGCGCCGGGACCTCTTCGACGATGACTTCGCCCTTGCGGACCAGCAGTTGCTTCACGCGGACAATGTACGGGACGCGGGGCCTGTCGGGAGTGCTCCAGGGTCAGGACTCGCGCCGACCCGCGACCATCAGGAGCTCCTGCATCGATGGGTCCTTGCGCCGGCCCAGGATCTCAAGTGCAAGCGCCGGGGTCAGCTCGCCGAGCGCGAGGTAGGAGTAGTCCATCGTCGCTTCGGCAACCGGGGAAAGCCCCACACGCGCGAGCATCCAGCGCAGTTCCTCCATGGTGTACTCGCGGTGATGACCGGCGAAGGGAGGTTCCGATTCGAACTGCGATTCGATCGGCGCGTGGACGCTCCTGCCGGAGGCCATCAGTGTCCGCTTCATGGCGTAGGAGTGATTGGGGGTTTCGACGACCACCAGTCCGCCGCGCCGGGCGAGTCTCCGCAGCTCGAGCAGATAACCCTTGGGGGAGTGCGGAATGTGCTCGATCACGCCGCCGGAGAAGACCACGTCGGCCGACTCCTCGGGCAGCGAGACGCCGCAATCGAAGTCGCCGGGGTCGACGACCTGGACGCCGCTGCGCTCCAGCAGACGTCGCCATGGATCGAGGGCGCCGTCGTAGGCGCCGTAGGTGTCGCTGGCGATGACGTCCCATCCGAGCCGGTGCATGGCGAGGGCGAAGTTGCCGAAGTAGCTGCCGGAATCAAGCAGCGTGCCCAGGGACTGGGCCGACTCGGTTCCGGAGGCGCCCGGGGCGAGGGACATCAGCATTCGGGCAAGCTGCTGGATGCGATACGACGAGGCCGAGAGATAGGCCCTCCAGTCGAAACCGATCAAGGCGTGCTGATGCCGCGTGAGTGGCGCAAGGTCGGCGCCGTCAAGAAGCGCAACCACTTCTCGCGACGCGTCCTCGATCACTTCGACGATGGCCTGATGCTGGCGCCGCCATCGCCCGAGTGGGTCGGGCGGCATCGAACGTGCGGCCGCGCCTGCGGTGTCGACCGGATCGCCGTCGAGCAGGGCTCTGGGCGAGATCGGTCCGCGCAGTGTCGCTCTCGTTGCCGCGACCAGCAGCGCCGGCTTCGTCGGCGCAATCATCGTTCCGGGGGCGACTTCAACCGTCGCCGGGAGCACGACGAATGAAGGTGGATCGATCGGGTCGGTGCTCTCGACGACGAGTTCGAATCGTCGCGCGAGAAAGTGATGCCATGCCGGATTCAGCGTGAAGAAGGGCAGCCCGGGTCTGCGAAAGAGCCCGGCTTCGCCGAGTGCAACGGTGATCAGCCACGGGCCGCTGCCCAGGAGCAGTGGCTCGAGTGTCACGCCGATGGTCGCCTGCGGCGCCTCCGGAAGCGTGAGCCGTTCGCGGTGCACGTAGCCGCCAATTGCGCTGCCGGAGCGATTGAAGCCGATCACCAGGGTCACGTCGCGCGAGGCAAGTGCAGGATCGATCCTTACATCGATCTGGAGGCGCAGGAAGCCGCCGTGGGGAACATGGACGACCGGAGTGCCTGCCGCGTCTCGAAACTCCACGTGATCGATGCGCACCAGGCCGGTGCCGTATTGGCCGCCCGACTCGGAGATCTCGGCGTTTGCGCCGCGCTGCTCGAGGTCGAAACGGAACGTCCGCCAGGGGGTTTGCGAGGCGATCGGCGACTGGATCGGCGACTGGATCGGTGACTGGGTCGGCGACTGGGTCGGCGACTGGGTCGGCGACTGGGTCCGCGACTGGGTCCGCGACTGGGTCCGCGACGGATCGGTGCCAGCGCTTGCACCAGCTTCATCAGCCTGATCATCCTGATCA
>CAYXKH010000033.1:0-11184 GCA_964465255.1 uncultured Isosphaeraceae bacterium | reverse complement strand
CGACGGATCGGTGCCAGCGCTTGCACCAGCTTCATCAGCCTGATCATCCTGATCATCCTGATCATCCTGATCACCCTCGACCACCCGCCGCAGGAGCACCGTTCCGGCGCTGTCGGTCAGGGCGAACTCCGCCGGGACTGCGCCGCCGTAGGCCAGGGTCACTTCGAGACTGCGCGGCACGGCGCCAGCGGGAGCAGGGGTCGTCAGCCACTCGGCCTTGTGGAAGATCGAACCGCGTGGCTCGAGCGTGCGGCAGCGGCGCCCGGCGAACTCGGTCGGCGGTCCGAGATTGCCCTCGGGCAGCAGCGACCAGTCGGGTGAACCGGTGGCGACATCGAGTGCGTGGCGCGTGCCGTCTTCGGCAATCAGCGCCAGCGAGGCCAGGGCGAGAGGCTCGGGAAGCGCGAATCCGCTGCGGCTTCCGACGCGGACATGCAGGGCCGCGGTGGTCGGAACCGCCGCCGCGGTGGCGTTGCGCTTCCGCAGTCGTTCCTCCTCCTGGGCCTTGATCGAGCCTTCGTACGCCTCGCGAACCAGACGAGCGTCGCCGTCGAGCTGCACCCGACCGCGGTCGATCCAGACGAATCGATCGCAGAGACTCGCGGCGGTGTAGATGTCATGGGTGACGAGCAGGAGTGTGGTGCCGCGTGCCGAGCACATCTGCCGCATGCGCTCGTAGCTCTTGTGGGCGAAGTAGCTGTCACCGACACCCAGCAGCTCGTCGACGACCAGGATCTCCGGCTCGAGCACGGTCGCGGCGGCGAACATCAGCCGCGCCGTCATGCCCGTCGAATAGGTCTTCATCGGCTGGTCGATGAAGCCCTGAAGTTCGGCGAACTCGATGACATCGTCGAACAGTTCGTCGGCCCGACGTCCGACGATGCCGAGATGAGCGAAGCTCGAGTGGACGTTCTGCCGACCGGTGAAGTCGGGATGGAACCCGGTTCCGATCTGGAGCAGGGCGCTGACCACGCCGTTGACCGACACGGTTCCCTGCGTCGGTCGGAGCGTGCCGGTGATCAGCTTGAGAAGCGTGCTCTTGCCGGCGCCGTTGCGACCGATGATGGCGACCTTCTCGCCGCGCTCGATGGTGAGGGTCACGTCGCGAAGGGCGTCGTGCTCGGTGTAGGCCTGGGCGGTCGTCGGGCAGAGTCCGAGCAGGTCGAGCACTCGATAGATCGGCTTGCTGTAGAGGCGATAGGTCTTGCCCACTCCGCGCATGACCACCGCCGGCGACGCTGTGTCGGACGGGAGGCGATCACTCATGGTCGGCGAAGAGCGGCATGAGGCGGCGGTAGAACGCGGCGGCGGTCGCGGCGGCGACGCTGGCGACAAGCAGGAACCAGAGATCGGTGTGCCAGGGGAGCGAACGTGTGCCCAGCAGGGCGTATCGGAAGGAGTCGATCACGTAGCTCAGCGGATTGAAGAGAACCACGAACTGAGCCTGCGGCGGAACCTGCTCGAGGGTGAAGCCGATGGGCGAGAGAAAGACCAGCATGAGAACGACGATGTTCACCAGATAGCTGACGTCGGGAACCAGGGCCGCGACGGCGGAGAGCGACCAGACCGCGGCGAGGCAGAGGAGCGCGAGCATCACAAGCGGGACTGGAATGGTCAGGATGTGCCATCCGAAGTGGCGGGTGGGAATCACCAGAAGAAGCAGGATCAGCAGCGTCGTCGCCGACGCGGCGAGCGAGACCAGCACGTTCTTGACCGGCACGAGTTCGATCGGAAAGACTGTGTTTCGAAGCAGGGCGAGGCTCGACTTCACTCCGGCGATGCTCGAGGTGACCGCCTCGCTGAAGGCCAGATACGGGACCAGCCCCGCGAAGATGAAGAGGACGAAGTCGTACTTGCCCATCTCCGGGAGGCGCTGCGAGAAGACCACCATGTAGACGAAGCAGTACATGGCCAGCAGCAGGCCGGAATGGAGCGGATACCAGAGCATGCCGAGAACGCTGCCGGCATACCGCTTGCGGAAGTCGACGCGGGCGATTGCCACGAGGGTCGGCCACGCGCGCCACCCGCGACTCGCCACCTGGGAGGCCTCTTTCCAGACCGCGCCGGGGAGCCGGTGCAGCCATGTCCACGGACGCAAGGCGCTGATCACCGTCGGAGAGTATCCGATGGCGGGGGGCGGCTGCGGCGGCGTGCCGCCGGGCAGATCGACCAGCGGCACCGAGGGACATCCGGAAGCCTTCTCCGACCCACCCTGGCATTCCAGGGCCCCGTGTCTCCTGCGGCGGGCGGCCTCGCGACGCAACCGAGGGGCGGTGGAGTGCTAGATTGCACGCATTGCGACCATTCTCGGAGCCCGAGAAAGCCAATTCATGACGACTGCCACAGCGAGCGCGACATCGCGGCTCATCTATCTCACGCACGATCTCGACGCCTATGGATCGGTTCCGGCAGGGGGGTTCGATTCGTTCACCGAGCGGCATCCGGTGACTCTCTCGGAGCCCGAACTCAGGCGGGTGAACGCGGCTCTCGACGAGCGTGCCCTGGCCTCGCTGGCGGCCGATCCGGGGGTCGAAGGAGTGATCTTCGAGGTGCGCCGAGGCGTGCCGACCCGAGGGCAGCTCCGACTGGCCCGACGGCTGGTCGGTGCGGGACGCGAGACCTTCCTCTACTGGCCAGCCGAGTCGGCGGTCGAGCGCCTCGATGAAGAAAGGATTGCGAGCTTCTGGCGACTGCTGCTGGCCCATCGGGCGTGGCGTGCGGTCCGCGGGTTCCGTCCTGCGGCGGCGGCGACGCTGGAGACAATGCCGGCGGCGGTCCATTCGCCGCGACCGGTCGATGCCTTCCGCTCCGGGCCTCTCGCGGCCGCCCGAGGGCTCTACCTCCGCTTCGACTACTGGGCCACGCTCACGTCCGGCGGCAGCTACGGGCACACCTGCTACGTCGCCAAGGAGCTCGATGCACTGAGCCGCGGCCTGATCTGCATCATGGGATCGCGCTTTCCGATGCTCGACGATCTCGGGCTGCATCAATGCGTGCTGCCCTTCAGTCCCTCCTCGAGCGTGGAGCAGTTGCTCGCGGCGAACGACTTCTACGTCAATCGCCTGCTTCCCTTGGTGGAACTGCTTGCCCCGGGCTTCATCTACGAGCGCATCGTGATCGGCAACTGCGCCGGGGCGACGATTGCGGCCCGCCTCGACATCCCCTACATCGTGGAGTTCAACGGCTCGGAAGTGTCGATGGCCCGGGCCTACGGCAAGCCGCTCGAGCGCGCCGACGAACTCGAGGCCAGGGAGCGACAGGCCTTCGACCAGGCGACCCTGATCTCGGTGGTCTCGCAGCGCGTGGCCGAGGATCTCATCGCCCGAGGGGTCGATCCGCGGCGGATCCTGGTCAGCCCCAACGCCGTCGACTGCGAGGCGTACCGCCGCCCGGCGCCGTCG
This sequence comes from uncultured Isosphaeraceae bacterium, assembly GCA_964465255.1. GTDB lineage: Bacteria > Planctomycetota > Phycisphaerae > Phycisphaerales > SM1A02 > CAYXKH01. Next base: position 7,783 of record CAYXKH010000033.1, on the reverse strand, counting down.
GCTCGAAGGGAGCTCCGCCGGTCGCTCGGCTTCGACCAGCAGCACCTCGTGATTGCCTTCTCCGGAACCTTCGGCGGGTGGCAAGGCGTCGAGTCGCTCGCGGCGGCGATTCCCGCGGTGTGCGCCGCAGTGCCGCAGGCCAGGTTTCTCCTGATTGGTGACGGCCAGTTCCGCAGTGCAATCGACGAGGTGGTGAAGTCGAATCAGCTCGAATCGCAGGTGAAGATCACCGGCTCGGTGCCGCAGGTCGAGTGCGCCCGACTGCTCGGCGCCGGCGACATCTTCGTGAGCCCGCACGGCGGCAACATCGGAGACGTTCCCTTCTTCGGATCACCGACCAAGCTCTTCGAGTACATGGCCCTGGGTGGAGCGCGGGACGACGCCGTGGGCGACCTCGGCGGTGGCGCCATCATCGCCAGCGACCTCGAGCAGATCGGCGAGGTGCTGCAACCGGCGATGTCACTGGCCCAACTCGAACAAGGCGAGGAGGCACCCGAGGGCGCTCGCGCCATTCTCACGCCGCCGGGCGATGCCAAGGCATTCACTCGGGCGCTGATTGCGCTGGCAAACCGGCCTGCGCTCGCTGCCGTGCTCGGCGGCAATGCGCGGGCCGCGGCGCTCTCCGAACACTCCTGGCAGCGACGTGTGGAGCGGCTCCGAGACGTCCTCGAAGGTCGGACGAGTTCCGAGGTCGCGCGAACCCGATCGCTCCTGGCGGTCCACGAATTGAAGGTCGTCGAGACCGGCGACCGGTTCAAGGACGAAGTCCAGAACCAGTGGAACAACAACCCCTGCGGCTCGCAGTATGGCAAGGCGCCGGCTCGAACACTCGAGTGGTTTCTCGACATCGAGAAGCATCGCTACGGCGAGTACGGACCGTGGATGCCCAAGGTGATGGAGTTCGACCGCCATCGCGGCGCGAAGGTGCTCGAGATCGGTGGCGGACTCGGCACCGATCTCTCGCAGTTCGCCCGCAACGGCGCACTCGTCACCGACTTCGACCTCGCCGCCGGACATCTCGAACTGGCTCGGGAGAACTTCAAGCTGCGCAATCTGCCGTGCGAGTTCCTGCACGGCGATGCGGAGAATCTGCCGTTTCCCGACAACACCTTCGATGTGGTCTACAGCAACGGCGTGATCCATCACACGCCCAACACCGAGCGGGTGATCGGGCAGATCCACCGCGTGCTCAAGCCCGGCGGCAAGGCCATCATCATGGTCTACGCGGAGAACTCCTGGCACTACTGGGCCTCGATCGTCGGCCGCTACGGCCTGCGCAACGGAATGCTCGAGAGGAACTCGGTGGGCGACATGATGTCGCAGCTCGTCGAGATGACCGCCAACGACGCTCGCCCGCTGGTCAAGGTCTACACCGCGAAGCGGCTGCGGGCGATGTTCCGCGCCTTCCACGACATCTCGATCGTGAAGCGGCAGCTCACGCCGGGAGAGGTTCCTCTGCTTCTCAAGCCCGTGCCGATTGCGGCGCTGGAGCGGCTGTGGGGCTGGAATCTGATCATCAAGGGAGTGAAGTAGATGCCGGTGTCGATGGTGTGCGCCTGTGAAGGGAGCCAATTCGCATGTGCGGCATCGTCGGAATCCTGAAGACCGAGCAGGCCCGCAATCGCGAGGCGACCAGCGCCGTGCTTGTGGCCATGCGCGACCGGATGACTCACCGCGGTCCGGATGACGCCGGCGAGTGGACCGACGGCCGCTGCTTCCTCGGACATCGCCGCCTCTCGATCATCGACCTGTCGCCGGCGGGGCATCAGCCGATGCTGAGTGCCGACGGCAAGGTCGCCGTCGTCTTCAACGGCGAGATCTACAACCATGCCGAGTTCCGGGCCGAGCTGGAGGCCCGCGGGCATCGCTATCGCGGCCATTCCGACACCGAGACCCTGCTCTACGCGTATCTGGAGTGGGGGCTCGATGCCTTCAAGCGCTTCTTCGGGATGTGGGGCGTCGCCATCTACGACGCCCGCGATCAAGCACGGCCGGTCATGCATCTGGTGCGAGATCGGATCGGGATCAAGCCGGTGTATGTCGCTCGGACAGGAAGTGGTGACTGGCTCTTCGCCTCGGAGATCAAGGCCATCGTGGCCCACCCGGAGATCCGCGTCGAGACCGATCTCACCGCCCTCTGGCACTACTTCACCTTCATCGTCACGCCGGCGCCGCTGACTCTCTTCCGCGGCGTCTTCAAGATCCCCGCGGGGTGGCGCATCACCATCGACCACACCGGCGCCGCTCGCGCCGAACAGTGGTGGGAGTGTCTGCCTGATCATCGACCACCGGCCCGAAACAGCGGCGGCATGAGCGAGGACGAGTGCGTCGAAGAGACGATTGCGCTGCTGCGCAAGTCGATCAGCCGCCGCATGGTGGCGGACGTTCCCTTCGGCGTGCTGCTCTCCGGCGGCGTCGATTCGAGCATGAACGTCGCCCTCATGAGCGAGCTCATGGATCGGCCGGTGACCACCTTCTCAATCGGCTACCGCGGCGAAGAGGAGACCAACGAGTTCGGCTGGGCTCGTCGCGTGGCCAGGCAGTACGGCACCGATCACCACGAGACCCTGATCGATCCCGGCGATCTCGAGGGATTCCTCGACACGCTGGTCGAGACCCAGGACGAACCGATTGCCGACAACGTCTGCATTCCGCTCTATTTCCTCTCGAAGCTCGTTCGCGACAATCGCACCACGGTGGTGCAGGTGGGCGAGGGCGCCGATGAGCACTGGCTCGGCTACTGGTGGTGCGAGGACTATCGACGACTCGAGGCCGACGTGTACGACCCGGCGCGTGCCGGCGCGACGCCGCGCGGCTGGCTGGCCCGCACCGCCCGGAAGCTCCTGCGCCAGACGGGACCGATCGTCCGCCCGCGCGGCGGAGCCATCGATGACGAGGCCCTGCTCCGCGCCCAGCGCGGCGAAGAGCTCTTCTGGGGCGGGTCACCCTGCTGGTGGGGATCGCTTCGCTCGACGCTCACTCCCGACCCATCGCGTTTCAAGCAGGAGATCAACTGCCCGGTCGAAGGGCTGCTGCCATCGGCGATGCGCACGCTCGACAGCCACGCGGTCGTGCGACACTGGTTGGAACCGCTCGAAGGACGACTGACCAAGCCGCGGGTGCTGCAGTTGATTCCGTATCTGGAGCGGAAGAACCGGCTCCCGGAGCATCTCCTGATGCGGGTCGACAAGTGCACGATGGCCCACTCGATCGAAGCCCGCGTGCCCTTCCTCGATCACGAACTGGTCGAGTTCTCCGAGCGCGTTCCGGTCGAATACAAGCTGCGAAACGGCGTCGGCAAGCACGTGATCAAGCGCGCCGCCGAGCGATTCCTCGACAAGGAACTGGTCTATCGCCGCAAGCAGGGCTTCGGAGCGCCGATGGAACGCTGGTTCCGTCAGCCGTGGATGCAGGAGCGCTTTCGACGCACGCTCGATCGCTCGCCGATGGCCAAGGCCGGGCTCATCGATGCCGAAGCGGTCAAGCGGATGCTCGACCAGCAGCAGACCGGCGGCGGATGGTCGTTTCACCTCTGGACGGTGATGAACGCGGTGTTGTGGGAAGAAAAGTGGGGTCAGCGTCGCTGACTGGCTGGTCGGGGTTCGCCGACGAGTGAGGTGTGCCGCTGCGCGGCACGCAGGGCCAGGCGCTCGCTTCGCTCGCGGGAGGGAGCAGCAGTGGGTTGCACGACTCGAAACGTGGGCGGAGTCGCCACGGTCGGCTTCGTCCGAACGCGATTCGCTCACCGATGCCGCAGCGCCGCCTTGGACCGCCGAGCACCAGCTCGGCCGATCGTTCAAGGACGCCAATCAGACTCGTGCGGTGAGCGCGAGGGTCGCGTCACTTTCCGCGGCTGCCGCGGGGCTTTGACGAGCTTCGGCCGGCGGCGCCAGAGCGGGGGCCGCGGCTGGAGGAGGTGCCCGAGCGTGCCCCAGCTCGCCCCGCGGACTTCGTGCCTGCGGCGGCGCCTCGGGCGGGGCTTCGCTTCGGACCTCGCGGGGCACCGAGCTTCGTGGTGCGTCCCGATCCACTGTTTCCCGTGGCCTTGATGGTCGATCGACCCGCACCCGAGCGACCTGCCGTCGGGACCTTCGATTTTGCGGCGTCGAGCTTCCGGGCCATCGCCGCGTTGCCGCGCGTGCCCTTTGCTCCGGCTCGCGTCGAGGTCGATGGACGTTGCGTGCGCTTGGCGGCGGCCGGTTCGGTCGAGCCGCCTCGCACGGAGGCGCTTCGTGCCGTTCCCACTCGAGTCGCATTTCGAGTCGGGGCGGTTGGGATCGGCGGTCGAGCGCCCATCAGGGGTCTCACCGGAGGCACGGCATCCTCTTCGGAGACGTCGCCGCTGGGCTCGTCATCGATGGTCTGAAGCACCGCCTGCCGCGCCAGCTTGGCTTCGTCGCGGCGGGCCGACTTGGTGCGCTCGTGGCTGCGCACGCGATGGTGATTCTCGTTCGACTCCTCCTCCTCGCCGCGCCGCTTGCGCTTCGAGAAGATCAATCGGATCGGGACCTCCGCGAAGGGGAGTTCCTCGCGCAGGGCATTCAGGAAGTACCGCTCGTAGTTGCCGACGAAGAGCGTGGGATCGTTGACGACCATCGCAATGGTCGGCGGGGCCACGCCGATCTGACTGACGTAGAGAACCTTGGCCTTGGTGCCCAGCTTCGATGAAGGCCCGCGCTGGCCGAGAATCGAACGCACGGTCTCGTTGAGCCTGCCGGTCGTCTCGCGGTGATTGGCCTGCTGGAAGAGATTCCAGGCCATGACGATGGCGTCCTTCACGCCCTCGCCGGTCTCGGCGCTGATGAAGGCCAGCGGCGCGAAGGTGACGCCCGAGAGCTCCTGGGTGAGGTAATCGAGGTACTGCTCCGGCGCCAGTCGATCGCGCACCAGATCCCACTTGTTGATCACCAGCACCACCGGCTTGAACTGCTCGAGCACTTCCTGAGTCAGCTTCTTGTCGACCTGGGTGACGTCCTCGGTGGCGTCGATCAGCAGGAAGACCACGTCGGCGCGGCGGATCGCCCGCAGCATCCGATGGTGGGCGTACCACTCGACGTCGTCGGCGAAGCTCTTGCGCTTGCGCACGCCGGCGGTGTCGATGACGGTGAAGGTGTGGCCGTCCATCTCGATCCGCACGTCGACGCTGTCGCGGGTGGTGCCGGCGATCTCGGAGACGATCACCCGCGATTCGCCCGCAAGTGCGTTGACCAGCGTGCTCTTGCCGGCGTTGCGTCGGCCGATGATGGCCAGGCGCATCTCGGTGGGGGCCACCGGATCGCTGTCGTCGATGGGGGGCAGGTGATTCCAGATCGACTCGAGGAGGGCCCGCTTGCGGTGTCCGCTCAGCGCCGAGACCGGGAAGGCCTCGCCGAAGCCGAGCCGCGAGGCCTCGGCGGCGTGCGCTTCCCACTTCTCGTCATCGACCTTGTTCGCAACCACCACGACCCGATCGCCGAGTCCGGCCTTGCGGATCATCTGGGCAATCGTGATGTCCAGCGGGGTGACGCCGGACTGGGCGTCGATCACCAGCAGGATCACTGCGGCCTTCTCGGTCGCGAGGCGGATCTGAAGTTCGATGTCGTCGGTCAGCGTCGAGAGGTCGGCGCCGACATCGTCGAAGCGGGCACCCTCGGCGGTGTAGATGCCGTACCCGCCGGTGTCGGTGAGCTCGATGAGCCGCGGCTGGTCGCCGCGGGCCGGCGGGGGCGTGATCTCGACGATGGTGCCGACGCGGTCTCGGGTGACGCCGGGTGTGGGATCGACGATCGAGATCTTGCGACCTGCGATGCGATTCATGAGGCTCGACTTCCCGACGTTCGGTCGGCCGATGATCGCGACGATGGGAAGTGACATAAGGGGTGAGGGTAGGGAGGAGGATGCGTCAGGCCGCAGCGGGGAAGTGAGGCGACGTCCATACGCTCCGGGCGTGTCCCGAACGGTGCTTCATGTCGACATGGATGCGTTCTTCGCCTCCGTCGAGCAGCGCGACGATCCCGCGCTTCGGGGCAGGCCGGTTCTCGTCGGCGGCGACGGCGGTCGGGGCGTGGTCTGCGCCGCGTCGTACGAGTCGCGGCCCTTCGGATGCCGCTCGGCCATGCCGATGGCGATGGCCAGGCGGCTCTGTCCGCAGGCCGTCATCGTGCGGCCCAGCTTCGAGAAGTATCGCGTCGCCTCGGAGCGGGTCTTTCTGATCTTCGATCGGTTCACGCCGTTGGTCGAGCCGCTCTCAATCGACGAGGCCTTCCTCGACGTGACCGGCAGCGAACGCCTGCATGGCGACGGCGTGACGATCGCCGCGGCGATCCGTCGACTCATCCGCGACGAGGTCGGACTCACCGCGTCGGTCGGCGTCGCTCCCAACAAGTTCCTCGCCAAGCTCGCCAGCGACCTTCGCAAGCCCGACGGACTGGCGATCGTCGATTCGCGCTGGATCGCCGAGCAGCTTCCGAAGATGCCGGTGCGGGCGATGTGGGGTGTGGGCCCCGCACTCGAAGCGAAGCTCGTGAGGCAGGGAATCACGACCTTCGCCGACCTCGCCAGCGCCTCGATCGAGCGGTTGGAACGGCTTGCCGGAAGCGACGCCGAACGACTGCGACGCCTGGCCTTTGGTCAGGACGAGCGCGAGATCGTGACCGACCGCTCCGCGAAGTCGATTGGTCAGGAGCGGACCTTCGGTGTCGATCTCTCCGATCCGGACTCGGTGCGAGAGACGCTCCTGGGCGAAGTCGAGTCGATTGCCCGACGCCTGCGCCGCGCCGGTCTCGCCGCGGCGCGGGTCACGGTCAAGATTCGCTTCGGTGACTTTCAGACGATCACTCGCTCGACGACGCTGGAGGCCGCGACCGATCGCACCGATCTGCTCTGGAACGCCGCATCCACGCTCTTCGACACCTGGTCACGGCGGGAGTTTGCACCGGTGCGTCTGATCGGCGCGGCGCTTTCGTCTCTCGGGTCAGTCAGCGACAGCGCCGGGCTCTTCACGGTCGCCGACGACGAGAGACGGCGTCGGATCGATCGCGTCGCCGACCGGGTGGTCGAGCGATTCGGCGCCGATGCGATCCGCCGCGCCGGGGGTCGCAAGGCCAGGTAGCGGGCCCGCGGGGCAGCAGCCGATTGCATGCCGCCTGCCCACGTGCCAGCGCAGCACGAGGCCCGCAAGCTCGAGTCGGGAGAGGGCCTGGCGCACGGCGGCACGGGACGCGCCGCAGCGGCGGGCCAGTTCCAGCTCGCTCGCGCCGGCCCCGGGATCGTGTTCGATGGCCGCGAGAATCGACGCCCGCAGATCGCCTTCCAGGAGCCCGCGCACGCCGAGCGAGGGATTGTGGGCGAGGATCCACGCCGCGGGACGCAGCGCATCGGGCTTGCGATCGATCGGTCCGGCAAGCACGTTCCAGCGGCGGGCGATTGCGCTGCTGCGCTCGGCGAGGCGCCGAAGAAGCACGGGATGGCGCGAATCGACCATGAAGACCGGCACGCGAGTCGTCGCCGGACGACAGACGGCCAGCAGTTCGCGGGCGCGAAAGGTTCGGCCGATGGTGCCAATGGCGAGGGAGGTGTCGCCGCTGCCCTTCACGGTGATTCGAGGTGTCGCCGGGGGACCCGCGATTCGCGGGATCGTGACGGAGGAACGGTGCGTCTCGGGAGCGTCGGTTGCTGCATGCGCTGCATGCACGACATGCTCGGCATGCTCGACATGCGCGGCATGCTCGGCATGCTCGGCATGCTCGACATGCTCGGCATGCGCCGGACGCCGTCGAGCGTGACTCGCGGCCTCCTCGAACAG